>CAVDXW010000006.1:0-46214 GCA_963613145.1 Bacteroidaceae bacterium
ATGACCGCCATGAACGCGGCGGATCAGAACGCGGAGGAGCTGCTGAAGGACCTGTCCGTACAGTTCAACCGTGCGCGCCAGGCGGCCATCACCCAGGAGATCACCGAGGTCTCCGCCGGTGAGCGCGCCCAGCGCAGCAAGAAAGAAAAGGAGGGCTGACCTCAATGAAACAAGGTATTATCACGGGCATTTCCGGCCCCGTGATCGATGTAAGCTTCCCTGACGGGAGCCTGCCCGCCATCAACGAGGCACTGACCGTCGAGGCCAACGGGCACGGCTACACCATGGAGGTGGAGCAGCATTTGGAGAATAAGACCGTCCGCTGCGTCATGATGGCCGGCAGCGAGGGTCTGAGCCGCGGGCTGACCGTCACCGCCACGGGACACGGCATTATGGTGCCCGTGGGCGAAAAGACGCTGGGGCGCATGTTCAATGTGCTGGGCGAGCCGATAGACGGCGAGCCGCCCGTGGACGAGAGTGCGCCGCGCTGGGAAATCCACCGCCATGCGCCGAGCTTTGCCGAGCAGATGCCCGCCGCCGATATTCTGGAAACGGGCATCAAGGTCATCGACCTCATCGAGCCGTACCCCAAGGGCGGCAAGATCGGTCTGTTCGGCGGCGCGGGCGTGGGCAAGACCGTGCTGATTCAGGAGCTTATCCACAATGTCGCCATGGAGCACGGCGGCTATTCCATCTTCACCGGCGTGGGCGAGCGCAGCCGCGAGGGTAACGACCTCTGGGGCGAAATGCGTGAGAGCGGCGTGTCCGACAAGACCGCGCTGGTGTTCGGCCAGATGAACGAGTCCCCCGGTGTGCGTATGCGCGTGGCACTGTCGGGACTGACGATGGCGGAGTATTTCCGCGATCAGGAGCACAAGGATGTGCTGCTGTTCATCGACAACATCTTTCGCTTTGTGCAGGCGGGCAGTGAGGTCTCCACGCTGCTGGGGCGTATGCCCTCCGCCGTGGGCTACCAGCCCACGCTGGCGGGCGAAATGGGCGCATTGCAGGAGCGCATTACCTCCACGAAAAACGGCTCCGTCACCTCCGTGCAGGCGGTGTATGTCCCCGCCGATGACCTGACCGACCCCGCCCCCGCCACGACCTTCTCCCACCTCGACGCGACGACGGTGCTCAGCCGTAAGATTGCCGAGCAGGGCATCTATCCCGCCGTGGACCCGCTGGAGTCCACCTCCCGCATTCTGGAGCCGGACATTGTGGGGCAGGAGCACTACAGCATCGCCCGCGCCGTGCAGTCCACTCTGCAAAAGTACCGCGAATTGCAGGACATCATCGCCATTCTGGGCATGGAGGAGCTGAGCGATGAGGATAAAAAGACCGTCGCCCGCGCCCGCCGTATCCAGCGGTTCCTCTCCCAGCCGTTCTATGTGGCGGAGAAGTTCAGCGGCACACCCGGCGTGTTCGTGCCGCTGCGCGAGACGCTGCGCGGCTTCCGCGAGATACTCTCCGGCTCGATGGACGAGTATCCCGAGGCGGCGTTCTTCAACGCCGGCACCATCGATGATGTTATCCGCAAGGCGGAGGAGCTGAAGAAAGGCGGCATGTGATGGCGGCGGTGTTCCAACTCGATGTGCTGGCGGCCAGCGTGCCCTTCTTCCGCGGCAAATGCGTGTCCGTGGTCATCCCCACGGAGGACGGCGAGTACGGCGTTCTGGCGGAGCACTGCAACACCGTGGGAGCCGTGTGCGCCGGTGAGCTGCGCTTCGAGACGGAGGACGGCGAGGTACGCCGCGCCGCCGTAGCTCCTGGGCTGTTCAAGATAGACGGCGACCGCGTGCTGCTGCTGCTGGACGCGGCGGAGCGGCCGGAGGACATCGATGTGAACCGCGCTCTCCGCGCCCGCGAGGAGGCGGAGGAGGCTCTGCGCCAGAAGCGCAGCATGGCGGAGTACCAGATCGCGCAGGGCAATCTGGCTCGCGCACTGAACCGTCTGCGCGTCAGCGGCAGAATGTGAGCGCACAAACGAAAAATCACTCCCGACGGGGAGTGATTTTTTTACGCATTCGCCGCGCTTGACGGGAAATCGCCGCAGGGTGGGCAGAGCCACCCTGCGCAGAGAGAAAGAGGAGCGATATTTTAGCTATTTTGTATATGGCGCGGTGCAGAAAATAGTGTATAATGGTATTGGAACATAATTTTTTACGCAAAGAAAGGAAAACCGTATGCAGCAGATCACGCAAATGAAAAAGGTGCTGGTGGCCAACCGCGGTGAGATCGCGGTGCGCATTTTCCGCGCCTGTTACGATCTGGGGCTACACACCGTAGCCATCTACTCCAACGAGGACGCCTACTCCCTGTTCCGCACCAAGGCGGACGAGGCGTATCTGGTAGGAGAAAAGAAGTCCCCGCTGGGCGCATATCTGGACATCCCCGGCATTATCGGCCTTGCCCGCCGCAGGGGCGTCACCGCCATCCACCCCGGCTACGGCTTCCTGTCCGAGAATGCCGACTTTGCTCGCGCCTGCGAGGAAAACGGCATTCTGTTCGTGGGACCGTCCTCCGATGTACTGGCGCAGATGGGCGACAAGCTCAGTGCCAAGGAGATCGCCGTCAAGTGCGGCGTGCCCATCATCCCCGGCTGCACCGAGCCGCTGCGCGACGCCGACGACGCACTGGAAAAGGCCGTCAGCTTCGGCTTCCCCGTCATACTGAAGGCCTCCGCCGGCGGCGGCGGGCGCGGTATGCGCCGCTGTGACAAGCCCGAGGAGGTCAAGACCGCCTACGAGCTGGTACACAGCGAGGCGGAGAAGTCCTTCGGCTGCGGCGACATCTTCATCGAGAAGTACCTCGTCGAGCCGAAGCACATCGAGGTGCAGATACTCGCCGACAAGTACGGCAATGTATACCATCTGGGCGAGCGCGACTGCTCCCTACAGCGCAGGTATCAGAAGGTGGTGGAGTTCGCTCCCGCGTGGTCGGTGCCGCAGGAGACGGTGGAGGCGCTGCGCCGGGACGCGGTGAAGATCGCCAAGTCCGTCAACTATGTCAGCGCGGGTACGGTGGAGTTCCTCGTGGACAAGTCCGGCAGCTACTACTTCATCGAGATGAACCCCCGCATTCAGGTGGAGCACACCGTCACCGAGATGGTCACGGGCATCGACATCGTGCGTGCCCAGCTGCTGGTGGCGGCGGGCTATCCCCTGAGCTGCCCGGAGATCGGCCTGACGAAGCAGGAGGATGTGCATTTTGACGGCTACGCCATCCAGTGCCGCGTCACCACGGAGGATCCCTCGAACAATTTCGCCCCCGATAACGGCAAAATCACGGCCTATCACTCCCCCGGAGGCTTCGGCGTCCGTCTGGACGGCGGCAATGTGGGTGTGGGCACGGTCATCTCCCCGTATTACGATTCACTGCTGGTGAAGGTCACGAGCTGGGACCGCACCTTCCCCGCCGTCTGCCGCAAGGCCGCCCGCGCCATCAACGAGGTCCGTGTGCGCGGCGTCAAGACGAACATTCCCTTTGTCACCAACATTCTGGCACACCCCACCTTCATCGGCGGCAAATGCCACACGAAGTTTATCGACGAGACGCCGGAGCTGTTCGAGCTGATGGACTCCCGCGACCGCGCCACCCGCGTTCTGCGGTATATCTCCGAAATTCAGGTGGCCAACCCCAACGCCGAACGCCACCAGTACGACATCCCCCGCTTCCCCGAGGCGAAGGCTCCGATCGGTCCCGGGCTCAAGCAGCTTTTGGACGAAAAGGGTCCCGAAGCGGTGAAGCGGTGGGTGCTTGAGCAGAAGAAGCTGCTGCTGACCGACACCACCATGCGCGACGCGCACCAGAGCCTGCTGTCCACCCGTATGCGCACCCGCGATATGGTCAAGGGCGCGGACGGCATGGCCGACATCCTGCGGGACTGCTTCTCGCTGGAGATGTGGGGCGGCGCGACCTTTGATGTCGCCTACCGCTTCCTGCACGAATCCCCGTGGGAGCGGCTGCGCCTGCTGCGCGAAAAGATACCCAATATCCCGTTCCAGATGCTGCTGCGCGGCTCCAATCTGGTGGGCTACGCCAACTATCCCGACAACCTCGTCCGCGCCTTCGTGGAGGAGGCCGCACAGCGCGGCATCGATGTGTTCCGCGTCTTTGACTCGCTGAACTGGGTGCCCGGCATGGAGGTGGCCATGGAGGAGGTGCTCCGCCAGAACAAGCTTCTGGAGGCCACCATGTGCTACACCGGCGACATTCTGGACGAGACGAAGGACAAGTACACGCTGAAATATTATGTAAACCTCGCGAAGGAGCTGGAAAAGCGCGGAGCGCACATGCTGGCCATCAAGGATATGTCCGGCCTGCTGAAGCCCTACGCCGCCAAGAAGCTGGTGTCCACGCTCAAGCAGGAGGTGGGGCTGCCCATCCACCTGCACACGCACGACACCACGGGCAATCAGGTGGCCGCGCTGCTGCTGGCCGCAGAAGCCGGTGTGGATGTGGTGGATGCGGCCTGCGCACCGCTGGCAGGTCTTACCAGCCAGCCCTCGCTGGACGCAGTGGTGGCCGCCCTCCACGGCACGGAGCGCGACACCGGCCTCGACCTGCGCCGCGTGCAGGAGCTGAGCAACTACTGGTCGGATGTGCGCCTGCGCTATGAGAGCTTCGACCACGGCCTGAAGTCCTCCACCACCGACATCTACCGCTACGAGATACCCGGCGGCCAGTATACCAACCTCCGCCCGCAGGTGGAGTCCCTCGGCCTCGGCGACCGCTTCGAGGAGGTCAAGGAGATGTACAAGACCGTCAACGATATGCTGGGCGACCCCGTGAAGGTCACGCCGTCGTCCAAGGTGGTGGGCGATCTGGCCATATTCATGGTGCAGAACGACCTGACGCCGGAGAACATCGTCCAGCGCGGTGAGGCACTGGCCTTCCCCGACTCTGTGGTGTCCTACTTCAAGGGCATGATGGGTCAGCCCGCATGGGGCTTCCCCAAGGAGTTGCAGAAGGTGGTGCTCAAGGGCGAGGAGCCCATCACCTGCCGCCCCGGTGCGCTGCTGCCGCCCGTGGACTTCGAGCAGCTACAGCATGAGGTGGAGCAGTTCCGCGACGCGCCGGAGAAAAAGGATCTCATCTCCTATGCCATGTATCCCAAGGTATACGAGGACTTCTGCCGCCACCGCAAGGAGTACGGCTACATCACCCGCATGGGCAGCCATGTCTTCTTCAACGGCATGGCACTCGGAGAGACGAACAAAATCAACATTGAGGACGGCAAGACCCTCATCATCAAGTATCTGGGGCTGGGCGACCACAACAGCGACGGCACGATCAATGTCCAGTTCGAGCTGAACGGTATGCGCCGCGAGGTCAGCGTCCGCGATCCCCACGCCTCGGAGCAGACCCGTCAGGCTACGCTGGCCGACGAGTCCGATCCCTTGCAGGTGGGCACATCCATCCCCGGCATGGTGTCCAAGCTGTGCGTCAAGCAGGGCGACCGCGTGGAGAAGGATCAGGTGCTCGCCGTGATCGAGGCCATGAAGATGGAGACAGCCATCACCGCCCGCACCGCAGGCACGGTCAAGAGCGTCCGCGTCAAGGAGGGGCAGCCCGTCAAGGCCAAGGAGCTTTTGATGGTACTGGAGGCCGCGACGCAGGAGTAAATAAACGGATTTCGGGAGGCTCCGCCGCAGGGCGGAGCCTCCCGGTCTGTCGAAAAAGCCTGCGGCGGCCTGACCACAGGCCGCCGCACGGACAACGCACGCGCCGCCGATAGATTGTGCGTAGGGGCAGCAAGTTTGTGCAATCTGCATAATACATATAGTGTCGTATTGTGTAATATGATGATGTTTTTGCGGCAGGGGTGGTTGACATCGGCGGTGCGGTTTGCTACAATATGCCCAACATTTTTGAAGCGAGAGGAGGCGGTCATGATGACCAACACCATGTACGGCAAGATGAATACGACCATGACCGCCGGCTGCAACGGTGGTACTTTCTGCTGCACCCGCACCTCCTCCGTGTTCAATACCGTTGTTCTGTCCGTACTGGGTGCCATTATTCTGGCATCCATTATTATTTGCGCACAGGTACTTATCCCCGCAGCAAATACGCCGTTGGTACGGACAACCGCACAGCTTTTCTGATACGATACAGTAAAGCGGTTCCGCCAATCGGCGGAGCCGCTTTTTTGTATACCCTCGGCGGAGCCGAGAAACGCAAATTCCCGCAAAAACAACACAAAGGAGAAAAAGATCATGAAAAAAAGAGTATTAGCCATGCTGCTTGCGTGTGTGATGGCCTTCAGCCTTGTCGCCTGCGGCAGCACAGACAGCAACAGCAGCAGCGACACGGGCAGTGACACCGCAAGCACCGAGACCATCAAGCTGGGCGGCGTAGGGCCGCTGACCGGCGGCTACGCCAACTACGGCCTGTCCGTACAGAACGGCGCGCAGCTGGCCGTGGACGAGATCAACGCCGCCGGCGGCGTGAACGGCAAGCAGCTGGAGCTGAGCTTCCAGGATTCTCAGGGCGACCCCGAGAGTGCCGTGGCAGCCTACGGCAAGCTGATGGACTGGGGCATGAATGTCTCTCTGGGCGGCGTGCTGTCCGGTGAGTCCGCATCCGTGGTGGCCGCAGCCAAGGCCGACGACATCCTCGTGATGGAGACGACCGGCTCCGCCGACAAGTGCATCGAGGGCAACGACAAGGCGTTCCGTATCTGCTTCTACGACTCCTATCAGGGCACGGCGGCTGCGGACTATCTGAAGGATAACGGTCTGGCCACCGAGGTCGGCGTGTTCTATCAGAGCGACAACGACTACTCCGCCGGTCTGTACAGCTCCTTCGTCGCCGAGTGCGAGAAGGTCGGCGTGACCATCAAGGAGACGCAGACCTTCACCGCCGCCACCAACACCGACTTCTCCACACAGATCAGCAAGCTGGTCGCCTCCGGCGTGAAGGTCGTGTTCATCCCCATCTACGCGGAGGAGGCCTCTACCTTCCTGACGCAGGCCAAGGGCAAGTTCGCCTCTGACGTCTACTTCTTCGGCGGCGACGGTCTGGACGGCATCCTCGGCAAGGTCAGCCAGGATGTGAGCATCGCCGACAATGTGCTGATGATGACCCCGTTTGCCGCCGACTCCACCGATGCCAAGGTGCAGTCCTTCGTGAAGGCGTATGAGGCGGCCTACGGTGCAACCCCTGACCAGTTCGCAGCGGACGGCTATGACGCAGTGTACGCTGTGAAGGCCGCTGTCGAGGCCGCGGGCGGCAGCACCTCCGGCACGGATCTGGCCGCCGTGATGACCTCCCTGACCGTAGAGGGCGTGACCGGCACGATGACATGGAACGCCGACGGCAACACCAACAAGGCCGCCAGTGCAATCCTCTACAAGGACGGCGTGGGCACGCTGTTCGGGCAGGACGCTGCTGAGACGGCCGAGAGCACCGAAAGCACCGAAAGCACCGACAGCACCGAGAGCACCGACGCTGCGGCGTAACAGGCAAGCTTCTTCACTACTCTCCTCAATACAAGTCCCCTGCCCTCCCGACTCGCGTCGGGAGGGCGAGGCGGACGCCGTGCAAAGAGGTAACGACTATGACGAATTTGATACAAACCCTGATAAGCGGACTGAGCCTCGGGAGCATCTACGCACTGATCGCGCTGGGCTATACGATGGTCTACGGTATCGCCAAAATGCTGAACTTCGCCCACGGCGATGTGATCATGGTGGGCGCATACAGCGGCATTGTGGCGGTGGCGCAGATGGGACTGTCGCCGTGGGTAACGGTGATCGTCAGCATCGTGGTATGCGCGGTGCTGGGCGTTGTCATCGAGTTCTGCGCCTATAAACCGCTGCGGCAGGCCGCGCCGCTGAGCGTGCTCATCACCGCTATCGGTGTGAGCTATCTTTTGCAGAACGCCGCACTGCTGGTGTTCGGCTCACAGCAGATGGCCTACCCCACGCTGGTGAAGCTGCCGAGCTTCTATCTCGGCAGTGTGCAGGTGGACGGCATCACGGTGCTGACGCTGGCGGTGACGGCGGTGCTGATGGTATCGCTGACGCTGTTCATCGACAAGACAAAGCTGGGCAAGGCCATGCGCGCCGTGTCCGAGGACAAGGACGCGGCGGTGCTGATGGGCATCAGCGTGGACAGAACCATCACGCTGACCTTCGCCATCGGCTCGGCTCTGGCGGCGTTCGCCAGCATTTTCTACGGCATGACCTATGTGTACATCAAGCCCACCACGGGCGCAATGCCCGGCATCAAGGCGTTCACGGCGGCCGTGTTCGGCGGCATCGGCTCCATCCCCGGAGCCATGCTGGGCGGCATACTGCTGGGGCTGATCGAGCAGGCGTCCAAGACCTATATCTCGACGCTGTGGGCGGACGCTATCGTGTTCGCCGTGCTGGTGGCCGTGCTGGTGGTCAAGCCTACGGGTCTGCTGGGCAAGCCCATGCAGGAAAAGGTGTGAGGTGACGGAAATGCAGTTGACGCAAAGGAAAAGACAGCGCAACGATCTTGTCACAGTGGCGGCAGTGGCCGCGCTGTTCATCGTGATGGCCGCGCTGCTGTATACGGGACACCTGACCCGTCAGGTGACGAATATGCTGGTGCCCACGGCGGTGTACATCGTCATGGCGGTGTCGCTGAACCTCGTGGTGGGACTGCTGGGCGAGCTGAGCCTCGGTCACGCGGGCTTCATGTCCGTGGGACTGTTCTCGGGGTGCCTGCTGTCTATCGCCCTCGCGGACACCGCTCTGCCGCCGGGTGTGCGCCTGCCCGTGAGTATGCTGGCGGGCGGACTGGCGGCGGCGGTATTCGGACTGCTGGTGGGACTGCCCGCGCTGCGGCTGCGGGGCGACTATCTCGCCATCGTGACGCTGGCGTGCGGCGAGATCATCAAGAACATCATTACCAATCTGAACATCACGGGCGGCGCACTGGGGCTGGACACCTCGGCCGTCTACGCCGGAGCAAAGGATCTGCTGCCCTACGGCGCGGTGCTGGTGCTGCTGACGGTGGCGGTAATGCTGAACCTGAAACGCTCCAAGTACGGGCGGGCAATCATGGCCATACGCGACAACCGTATCGCGGCGGAGTCCGTGGGGTTGAATGTGACATGGTACAAGCTGGCGGTGTTCGTCATCGCGGCGTTCTTCGCAGGGTGCGCCGGTGTGCTGTACGGCCATTCGCTCGCCAACATCAAGGCGGCGGCCTTCGACTACAACATGTCCATCGAGATACTCGTCATCGTGGTGCTGGGCGGCATGGGCAGCGTGCCCGGCTCCGTGATCTCGGCCATCGTGCTGACGGTGCTGCCCGAGGCACTGCGTGAGGTGGCGGACTACCGTATGCTGGTGTACGCCATCGTGCTGATACTGGTCATGCAGGCGACGAACAACCCACGCATGAAGCAGTTCTTCTCCTCACTCAGAGAGAAGCTGATCCCCAACAGAAAGGAGCGTGCGGCACTGTGACCGTGAAAACAAAGCTGGTGAACCGCCGCTCCACCGTGCTGCTGCCGGAGCGGGACATCGACAAATCCCCCGTGCTGGAGTGCGTGGGGCTGGGCGTGACCTTCGGCGGACTGAAGGCGGTGGAGGACTTCGACCTGACCATAGGCCGGACGGAGATAGCGGGGCTGATAGGTCCCAACGGTGCGGGTAAGACGACGGTGTTCAACCTGCTGACGAAGGTGTATCAGCCCACGGCGGGTGCGATACTGCTGGACGGCAAGGATACCCACAGCATGACCACCGCGCAGGTGAACAAGGCCGGCATCGCCCGCACCTTTCAGAATATCCGCCTTTTTAACGACCTGACCGTGGCGGAGAATCTGATGGTCGCCATGAACGACTCCGTGCGCTACGGGCTGGCGGGGAGCATACTCCACTTCCCCCGTTACAGCCGCGAGGAGCGCATCGCCCGCGAGCGGACGGAGGAGCTGCTGAGCATCTTCCACATGGAATCCCATGCCGATGAGCGGGCTGGCTCGCTGCCCTACGGCGCACAGCGGCGGCTGGAGATACTGCGGGCGTTGGCCTCCAACCCCTGCCTGCTGCTGCTGGACGAGCCGGCGGCGGGCATGAACCCGTCGGAAACGGCAGAGCTGATGGAGAACATCCGCAAAATTCGCGACACCTTCCAGATCGCGGTGCTGCTCATCGAGCACGACATGAATCTGGTGATGAACATCTGCGAGGGCATCTGCGTGCTGAACTTCGGGCATATCATCGCCAAGGGCACGCCGACGGATATTCAGCAGAACGAGGCGGTCATCGAGGCGTACCTCGGCAGAAAAAAGGAGGCGGGCGCATGAGCACGGTCTTGCAGGCGGAAAACCTGAATGTGTACTACGGCAGCATCCACGCGGTGAAGGATGTCTCCTTCCATGTGGAGCAGGGCGAGGTGGTCACGCTCATCGGCGCAAACGGCGCAGGCAAATCCACCACGCTGAACACCGTGGCGGGACTGCTGCACAGCCGCACGGGGAGCGTGCGCTTCATGGACGAGGAGCTGCGCCATGTGCCCGGCCACAAGCTGGTGGGACGCGGTATGGCACTCGTACCCGAGGGACGGCGCATCTTCCAGCACATGACGGTGCAGGAGAATCTCGACATGGGCGGCTACTGCCGCAGCGGGGATCTGAACGCGGACATCGAGAGCGTGTTTGAGCGGTTCCCGCGATTGAAGGAGCGGCGCAGACAGGTGGCCGGAACGCTCTCCGGCGGCGAGCAGCAGATGCTCGCCATGGGACGGGCTCTGATGAGCCACCCCAAGCTGCTGATGCTGGACGAGCCGTCCATGGGACTTGCTCCCCTGCTGGTCGAGCAGATATTCGACATCGTGCGCCAGCTACACGCCGACGGCACGACCATCCTGCTGGTGGAGCAGAACGCGCAGGCGGCACTGGCCGTGGCGGACAGGGGCTATGTGCTCGAAACGGGGCGCATCGTCACCGAGGGCACGGGCGCGGAGCTGCTGGAGAGCGACGCCATCAAAAGGGCATATCTGGGCGGCTGAGCCGCGCAGGAGATACAAAAGGCACACCTGTTGGGTGTGCCTTTTTCGACAGACTGTGACGGCGGCGCACGGAAAACCGCGCATACCTGTACCGGTGAAAAAATCAGAAGCCCCGCGCCGCAAAGCACCGTTGACAATTCGCCCCGCCCTCTATATAATATTTTCATTCAAAATTTACGGGTATATGTAATACGATACATCAGATAGCGAGGTCAACTATGGATATTTTTGAAAAGTGCTATGCCCCCTCCTTAGCCACGGAGCTGAAGGAAAAGGGCGTATATCCCTACTTCCACGCGCTGCAATCGCGGCAGGATGTGGAGGTGATGATGGAGGGTAAGCGGCGTATTATGCTCGGCTCCAACAACTATCTGGGGCTGACCACCGACCCTGAGATCATCGAGGCGGGCATCAAGGCGTTGGAGCAGTACGGCACAGGGTGCTCCGGCTCACGCTTTCTGAATGGAACGCTGGAGATGCATCTTGAGCTGGAGGCGGAGCTGGCGAAGTTCCTGCGCAAGCCGGGGGTAGTGACCTTCGGCACGGGCTTCCAGTCCAATGTCGGCATTATCTCCGCGCTGGTGGGGCGGCACGACTATGTGATCTGCGACCGTGAAAACCACGCCAGCATCTACGCCGGATGCCAGATGTCCTACGGCAAGATGCTGCGCTATCGCCACAGCGACATGGCGGAGCTGGAAAAGTGCTTGCAGCGTGTGCCGGAGACAGCCGGTGCGCTTATCGTCACCGACGGCGTGTTCTCCATGGGCGGCGACATTGCCAAGCTGCCCGAGATCTGTGCGCTGGCAAAGAAATACGGCGCACGGGTGATGGTGGACGATGCCCACGGCCTCGGCGTGCTGGGCGAGGCCGGACGCGGCACGGCCAGCTACTTCGGTATGGAGGAGCAGGTGGATGTGTACATGGGCACCTTCTCCAAGTCCCTCGCGTCGCTGGGCGGCTATATGGCTTCCTCGGCGGAGGTGGCGGATTTCGTGCGCCACGCCTCACGGCCGTTCATCTTCTCCGCGTCCATCCCCCCTGCCAACTGCGCCACGGCACTGGCGGCACTGCGCAAGCTGGAAAAGCACCCCGAGCTGCCGGAACGCCTGCGCTCCCTGAGCTTATACGCCCGCAAGGGCATGACGGAGCGGGGACTGACCATCCGTCCCTCGGCACTGGAGGCTCCCACGCCCATTATCCCCATCTACACCTATGAGACTTACCGCACCTTGCAGGCGGCGGCGGAGATATACGACCGCGGCGTGTATGTCAACCCCACCCTGCCCCCTGCCACACCGGAGGGCGAGGCTCTGCTGCGGACCAGCTATATGGCAACGCATACAGAAGCACTGTTGGACGAGGCTATGGACATCATCGGGGAGGTAATGTCCCATGCGTAAGGTCGCCGTTGTCACCGGCGGCACCTCCGGCATCGGACGCGCCGCCGCACTCTCACTGCAAAGGGCAGGCTGCGAGGTGTACGAGCTGTCGCGCCGTGCCGAGGGCGTGGAGGGGCTGCACCACATTTCCGCCGATGTGACGGATGAGCAGGCCGTCCGCGCCGCCGTGGAGCAGGTCATGGCTGCGGAGGGTCACATTGACATTTTGGTGAACAATGCGGGCTTCGGCATTTCGGGAGCTATCGAGTTCACGGAGACGGAGGACGCCAAAAAGCTGTTCGATGTGAATTTCTTCGGCATGGTGAACATGAACCACGCCGTTGTCCCCCTCATGCGCGAGGCGGGACACGGGCGCATCGTGAATCTCAGCTCCGTGGCCGCGCCCGTGCCCATCCCGTTCCAAGCCTATTACTCCGCGACGAAGGCGGCGGTGAACGCCTACACCATGGCGCTGGCCAACGAGCTGCGCCCGTTCGGTGTCACCGTCTGCGCCGTCATGCCGGGGGATATCCACACAGGCTTCACCGCCGCACGGAAAAAGGTCACGGCGGGCGACGACATCTACCACGGGCGGATTGGCCGCTCCGTGCAGCGCATGGAGCACGATGAGGAGCACGGCATGGATCCCGCCAGGGCGGGCGCGTATGTCGCCTCCGTCGCGCTGCGGGAGGGACACCGTCACCCGCTGTACGCCATCCGCTTCGACTACAAATTCTTCGCGCTTCTGGCAAAGGTGCTGCCCGCACGGTTCCTGAATTGGCTCATCTACTGCCTGTACGGAAAATAGTTGTTATGTCAACCCCTCCGATGGGCTCGGAGGGGTTGCGGTCGTGTCTGCTGCCCTCAAAACGGGATGCTGCCGCCCGTCACCGCCGCTTGCGCGGCAAATATCCCGCCGTGGGGCGGGAGGATCGTCAGCAGGATATACGCTACGGTCAGTGCGGCGGTCAGCGCGTACCACGGGAGTGCATCGCCGCTGATGCGCCGCAGCACGAGTGCGTACAGCGTCAGCCCTATTCCCCACGCTGCCGCCGCTGCCGCTGCGGGCGGGACGGACAGCAACGCCAGCAGCACGGCCGCTGCCGCGCCGCACACCGCCATCAGGCACAGCCCGCCGCGACTGCCGCCCCCTTGCAGCCGCCACAGGAGCGGTGCCGCTGCCAGCAGCGGGAAGAACGCGGCCTTGCCCACCTCCCACGCACCACGGTGCACGGGGCTGAGCACATCGGGCAGAGGGCCGGGGAGCTTTTCGCGCAGTGCCCACAGCAGCACCGCCGCTGCCAGTGCAGCGCAGAATGTCAGTGCATACGGCAAAAGCCTTTTCATAGTCTCACCTCACGGGAGTATATGCGCCGTGGGAGGAGAAAATCCGCAGCAAGCACTGCGGATTTATAAACCGTTCACAAATTGCGCGGAGAAATGCGGTATAATATGCGCAGTAATCACTATACTCAGCCATCCCGCCGCGTCAGGCCTGCGGCGGATTTTCCGAGGCGAGCACCTCGTCAATGTCCGCACCGCACAGGCGGATCAGCTTCTCCGCCAGAATCTTGGAGAAGCCCGCGATCAGCGCACTCTCGATAACCAGCAGCTCCACGGCGTTGCCGCAGTTCTGCTCCGTTGAGGAGCGGATACCCTCCGCGCCGGACTGCACCTGCTGGTTGAAGAACAGCCCCACACGGCGGAATTTCAGCGAGTAATCCTCGTACACCGTGCGCACCTCCGCCTCGCCGCTGCCGGAGGGCAGTATCTTCTGCACATCGCTGATGCTGAGGCTCTGCTTCATGGTCAGGATCATGATGAGGTACGCAATGTGTACCCGATGGTACTTCCGCTTCACCGGCGCGGGCATGATCTTCAGGCGCACATAGTTGTTGATGGTCGAGGAGGTCACGATGCGCTCCTTGCCGCCCATCGGCGCGGGGATGAAGGTCAGGTACTGCTCCAGCAGCACGATGACCTGATCCATATACAGTCCGAAATCGGGAATGGCCTCCCAATCCGGCAGATGATACTCCGTGATAAACTTGTCCCACCGTTGCAGCTTGTGGGCGATCAGTCCTTTGTCATATTCCATAGTCACACCGCCTGTATACATTTTCATCGCACATCATATCACATATCGCTTGATTCTGCAAGAAATTGCGCAGGAAATATGTTGACGCACGGCATCTAATATGGTATATTAGATAAAAGCGTAAGGAGGCGTTGTTATGGAGCGTGCGTTCATCTACGGGGATTCACTGCTGAAGGCCACCATGCCCGATGCGCAGATGAAGTATCATTTCCACCTGCCGGAGATCATGGCGCACTACCCCAGCGACAGGCTGGAGGTGGTAAACCGCGCCAAAATGGGCGCGACGGTGACAAAGGGGCTTTCCCTCGTGGAGCACGATGTGCAGCGCGGCATGGATGCCCGCTGGGCACTGGTGGCATATGGCGGCAACGACAGCGACTTTGACTGGGAGACCGTTGCCGCCGCGCCGGAGCGGGAGCACCTGCCCCATACGGTGCTGCCGGAGTTCGCCGAAACGCTCCGCCGCGCCGTTACGGAGCTGCGCTCTGCGGGTGTTCAGCCCGTGCTGATGACCTTGCCGCCCATTGACGGCGAGCGGTATTTCCGCTTCATCTCCCAACGCACGGACGGCAGCCGCGTGCTGCGCTGGCTGGGCGATGTGGGGCGCATTTACCGTCACCAAGAGCTGTATTCCGATGCGGTCGCCGCGCTCGCCTACGCCGAGAGCGTTCCGCTGATCGATGTGCGGCGGCAGTTCCTGCCGCTGCGCGAGCTGCCGCAGCTCATTGCCGCCGATGGCATCCACCTGACCATGCCCGGCTACCGCTGCCTGTTCGATACGCTGGCTCGCTGGGTGCGGGAACAGCTTTAACATCGTTTTTCATTCCGAAAGGAGATAATCATGGTTAGAGTAATGACTGACAACGCGGCCAATCTGCCGCCGGAGCTACGGGAAAAATACGGCATCACGGAGCTCTGCCTGACCTACACCATTGACGGTGCGTGCGCGGACATGACCGTGCCGTTCGACGGCCTCGCCTACTACGAGGCTCTGCGCCGCGGCGCGGAGGTAAAGACCTCCATGACCAGCCCGCAGGCCGCAAGGGAGGCCATGGAGCCTGTGCTCGCCGCCGGTGACGATGTGCTGTATGTGGGGCTTTCCGGCGGCGTCAGCGGCACCTGCTGGGGTGTCGGCCTGGTGGCGCAGGAGCTTCAGGAGCAGTTCCCCGAGCGGAGCATCCGCGTGCTGGACACACGCGGTGCGTCGCTGGGCGAGGGGCTTATCGTGCTGGAGGCGGCGCACATGGCGCAGCAGGGCGCGGACATGGAGACGATCGCCGCACGCGTGGCGGTACTCAGCGGCAAGATGCGCCAGCATTTCATGGTGGACGACCTGAAATTCCTGCGCAAGGGCGGACGGCTTTCGGGCGCGGCGGCACTGGCCGGCACGCTGCTGCAAATCAAGCCGATTTTGCAGGGCGACCCCGAGGGCAAAATTGTGGTGCTGTGCAAGGAACGCGGCCGCAAGCGGGCAATGGAGCAGCTGATCCGCCTGTATGACGAGATGGTGGAGGACAGGTCCGCGCCGGTGGGCATCTCCCACGCCGCAGCACCGGCGGAGGCCCTGCACCTGACGACCGCCCTGCGGGAGTGCGGCTGCACCGGCGAGATACTCTCCGTCTGCCACGAGCCCGTGACGGGCGCACATGTCGGCCCCGGTATGCTGGCACTGTATTTTTACAGCTCCACATGGCGGTAAGTTGACAATAACACATATTATGGTAAACCAAAAGAACCGCTGCGGCGGTTCTTTTTTTGTTGTTAATTCGTGCGCCGTGTGGTACAATACATATAATATATTCTATGCGGCGATCAGGGGGCGGACAGCCGCCGTTTTGGTCGGTTTTCAGCAGGGAAGGAGTTACCGCTATGCTGGACATTTTTGACATACTGGGGCCGGTGATGATCGGCCCCTCCAGCTCACACACCGCAGGGGCGGCGCGTATCGGCGCGATGGCGCGGACGCTGCTGGGCAAGCCGCCGGTCAAGGCCGCCATCCACCTGTACGGCTCGTTTGCCGAGACCGGCGCGGGTCACGGCACCGACCGTGCGATCGTGGGCGGTCTGCTGGGCATGAAGCCCGATGACCCGCATCTGCCCGATGCCTTTGCCGAGGCGGAGAGGGCGGGACTGCACTACACCATCGACGAGATCAAGCTGCGCGAGGCGCACCCCAACACCGCCGTGATCGAGGCGTGGGACACCGACGGCAAAAAGCTGACCATGCAGGCGTCCTCCATCGGCGGCGGGCGCATTATGGTCAATAAGCTGGACGGCATCGATGTGAATTTCAGCGGCATGTTCAACACGCTGGTCATCCGCAATGAGGATGCCAGCGGCACGGTGGCCGCCGTTACGAGCATACTCAGCCAGCTGCGTATCAATGTGGCCAACATGAGCCTCTACCGCCACAAGCGCGGCGGGGACGCGCTGATGGTCATCGAGCTTGACCAGCATCTCAAGCCCAGTCAGGTGGCGTTTCTATCGGAGCTGCCGGGCGTACTGTCCATGACCTACTACGACAAGGAGGAGGATGACGATGGCTCTGGATTCGATGAGGGAAATATTTGACCGCATGGCGCAGGAGGGCAAGCCCTTCTGGGAGATCGTGCTGGAGACGGACATGGACGAGCGGCAGGTGACGCGCAAGCAGTCCATGGCCAAGATGCTCATCACATGGCAGGCCATGTGCGACGCTGCCGACAGCTACACCGGCCGGCGCAGGAGCGTCAGCGGTCTGGTAGGCGGCGACGGCATGAAAATGCGGCAATACTGTATGCGCGGCGAGGCCATGTCCGGCGACTATGTGAGCGAGGTCATTGCAGAGGCGCTGAGCATGGCGGAGTCCAACGCCTGCATGTGCCGCATCGTGGCGGCTCCCACGGCGGGCGCGTGCGGCGTGCTGCCCGCGGTGCTGCTGCCCCTGTGCAAATACGAGGAGCTGAGCCAGCACCGGCTTTTGGAGGCCCTGTATGTGGCCAGCGGCATCGGCGCGGTCATTGCCTACCGGGCGTGCATCGCGGGAGCGTCCGGTGGCTGTCAGGCAGAGATCGGCACGGCCTCTGCCATGGCGGCGGGCGCGCTGGTGGCTCTGCGGGGCGGCGCCGGCGAGCAGATCGGTCACGCGGTGGCAATGGCTCTGAAAAACCTGATGGGACTTATCTGCGACCCGGTGGCGGGTCTGGTGGAGGTGCCCTGCGTCAAGCGGAATGTCATCGGCGCGGTGAACGCCGTCAGCGTGGCGGATATGGCGATGGCGGGCATCACCAGCCGCATCCCCGTAGACGAGGTAATCGACGCGATGGGCGAGGTCGGCCGCCGTATGCCCGTGGAGTTCCGCGAGACGGCACTGGGTGGCCTTGCGGCCACGCCCAGCGGTCTGGCCATTCAGGAGAATATGCGCAAAACGGAGGAGGTGGCGAATTGACACTTGATTTCAATACCGTACAGCCCACTGTCGTCCCGCACTTCAAGGGCGGCGCGGGTGAGGCTGTCGTGCGCACCGCCGTCAGCGACACCATGGGGCGTATTCTGACGCTGACGCTGCCCGTGGGCGCGTCCATCGGGCTGCACACCCACACCGGCAACTGCGAGATCATCCATGTCCTCTCCGGCAGCGGCGTATGCCACGACGACGGCGCGGAGGTCGTCCTCTCCGCCGGTATGACGCACTACTGCCCCGAGGGACACACCCACGGCATATACAACACCGGCGCGGAGCCGCTGGTGCTGCTGGGCATCCTGCCGGAGGCGAAGTGACGAGGGAGCGGTGAAATCGGGCGTTTTCAGAACGGATCGCCGCGCCGGTCTTCAAACCGGCTCGCAATGACAGTCCCTTTTGACGGTCTGAGACCTGCCGTAAGGCGGGTCTTTTTTTGTTCACAGAAATTCTTTTTGCATTAGACAAAGGATTGTGCTATACTGTATCCGTATTATTATGTACAAAATCCTCATAAGCAGAAAGGATATGGATATATGGGACTGTTTACCAAGGTATTCGGCACATACAGCCAGCGGGAGCTGAAGTCCATCTACCCCATCGTGGAGCGGATCACCGCGCTGGAGGAGGAATATAAAGCCCTGTCGGATGCGCAGCTTCAGGCCAAGACAGCGGAGTTCAAGGCGCGTCTGGCACAGGGCGAGACAACGGACGACATCCTGCCGGAGGCGTTCGCCACCGTGCGCGAGGCGGCTGACCGCGTGCTGGGGATGCGTCCCTACCCCGTGCAGTTAGTGGGCGGCATCGTGCTGCATCAGGGGCGTATCGCCGAGATGAAGACCGGCGAGGGCAAGACGCTCGTGGCCACGCTGCCGGCCTACCTGAATGCGCTGACGGGCGAGGGCGTACACATCGTCACGGTGAACGACTATCTGGCCAAGCGCGATAGCGAGTGGATGGGTAAGGTACACCGCTTCCTTGGTCTGACCGTGGGGCTTATCATCCACGACATGACGAAGGAGGAGCGGCAGAAGGCGTATCAGGCGGACATCACCTACGGCACGAACAACGAAATGGGCTTTGACTACCTGCGCGACAACATGGCTCTGTACGCCAACGAGCAGGTGCAGCGCGGCCACGCCTTCGCCATCGTGGACGAGGTGGACTCCATCCTCATCGATGAGGCGCGGACACCGCTCATTATCTCCGGCATGGGTGAAAAATCCACCCAGCTCTACGATATGGCGGAGATGTTCGCCTCAAAGCTCAAGAAATTCGTCGTCGCCGAGACGGACGACAAGGAGGAGGAGTCCTCCGACATCGACGCGGACTATGTGGTGGACGAGAAGGCCAAGACCTGCACACTCACCGCCCGCGGCGTGAAGAAGGCGGAGGAGTTCTTCCACCTCGACAACCTCAGCGACCCCGAAAACAGTACCATCGCCCACCACATCAATCAGGCAATCAAGGCGCACGGCACGATGAAGCGCGATGTCGATTATGTCGTCAAGGACGGCGAGGTCGTCATCGTGGACGAATTCACGGGCCGCCTGATGTTCGGCCGCCGCTACTCCGAGGGACTGCATCAGGCCATCGAGGCCAAGGAGCACCTGTCCGTCCAGCGCGAGAGCAAGACGCTGGCTACCATCACCTTCCAGAACTACTTCCGCCTGTACCGCAAGCTCTCCGGCATGACGGGCACGGCGTTGACGGAGGAGGAGGAATTCGGCACCATCTACTCCCTCGACATCATCGAAATACCCACCAACCGCCCCATCGCCCGTATCGACAACGAGGACAGCGTGTACAAGACCGAAAACGGCAAGTACCGCGCCGTTATCCGTCAGGTGAAGGAGTGCCACGCCAAGGGGCAGCCCGTGCTGGTGGGCACGGTGTCCATTGAGAAAAACGAGCTGCTGGGCAAGCTGCTCACCCGCGAGGGGATAAAGCACAACCTGCTGAACGCCAAGAACCATGAGAAGGAAGCCGAGATCGTGGCGCAGGCAGGTCAGTTCGGAGCCGTGACCGTCGCCACCAACATGGCAGGACGCGGCACGGATATTATGCTGGGCGGCAACGCCGAGTACATGGCCAAGAACGACCTGCGCAAGGCGGGGCTGACCGATGAAATGATCGCCGAGGCGACCGGCTACGCCGAGACGGACAATCAGGAGATACTGGACGCACGAAAGCTCTTCGCCGAGAAGCTGGCGCAGCACAAGGCGGAGATCGCGGGCGAGGCCGACAAGGTGCGTCAGGCCGGCGGCCTGTTCATCATCGGCACGGAGCGGCACGACTCCCGCCGTATCGACAACCAGCTGCGCGGCCGTGCCGGCCGTCAGGGTGACCCCGGCGAGACGCGGTTCTATATCTCGCTGGAGGACGACCTCATGCGTCTGTTCGGCGGCGAGCGCGTCACCAACCTCATGGAGCGCATGAACATCGACGAGGACACACCCATCGAAAACAAGATGCTCTCCCGCGCCATCGAGCAGGCGCAGACCACGGTGGAAAGCCGCAACTTCCAAGCGCGTAAATCCGTGCTGGAGTACGACGATGTGATGAACAAGCAGCGCGAGATCATCTACGGCCAGCGCAAGCAGGTGCTCGACGGCATGGATGTCAAGGGTATCATCATGGGCATGATGCAAAGTGCCATCGGTCATCAGGTGCGCAGTGCCTTCATGGGCGCGGAGCATTTGGACGCGGCACAGTGCCGCGAGCTGCTGCGCGGCGTGGAGGGCGTATACTTCCCGAAATATACGGTGAAAATCGAGGAGAGCGAGCTGCCCTCCCTGACCGCCGAGGATCTTATCGACCGCTTTACCGAGGCTGCGGAGGCGTTCTACCAGAAGAAGGAGGAGGAAATCACGGCTCCCGTCATGCGTGAGCTGGAGCGCGTTATCCTCTTGCGCGTGGTGGACGAATACTGGATGGAGCATATCGACGCGATGCAGGATCTCCGTCAGGGCATCCGCCTGCGCGCCTACGCGCAGACGAACCCCGTGGATGCGTACAAGAAGGAATCCCTTGAGATGTTCGAGGAGATGGTGGACGCGATGAAGGAGGAGACGGTGCGCCGCCTGTACTCCGTGCGTCTGCGGCAGAACGAGGAGGTCAAGCGCGAGCGTGTCGCCAGCGGCATGACCGAGAACGTGGGCGGCGACGGCACGGTGAAGAAGCGTCCCACCAAGGTCGTCAAGATCGGGCGCAACGACCTGTGCCCGTGCGGCAGCGGCCTGAAGTGGAAGAAGTGTACCTGTAAGGAATATCATAGCTGAATCAACACAATGCGGGCGGCGGCTGATGCCGCCGCCCGTTCCATCCCATGCAGGGGCAGCATCCCCATTCGGAAGGAGAGCCTATGTTCCACACCCATACGAAAAACGAGCTGGTATATCTGACCTCCGATGTGCTGGAGGGCAGCGGCATTACCCACGGCTTTTCCACCCGCCGCGGCGGTGTATCCCCCGCGCCGTGGGACAGCCTGAACCTCGACGACCGGCGCGGCGATGACCTCGCCCATGTACACGAGAATTTCCGCCGCCTCTGCGCTGCACTGGACGCGGACGCCGAGCGCGTGGTGCTGAGCCGTCAGGTACACCGCGACGATGTGCGCATTGTCACCGCCGCCGACGCAGGCAAGGGGCTGTGGTGCGCACAGGACTACGACAGTGCGGACGCGCTGGTGACGGATGTCCCCGGCATGGCGTTGATCGTGTTCTCCGCCGACTGCAATGTGCTGCTGCTGCACGACCCCGTGCGGCGCGTCGTCGGCGCGGCACATGCGGGCTGGCGCGGCACGGCGGCGGGTATCGCCGCGAAAACGGCGCGTGTCATGCACGATGTCTACGGCTGCGCTCCCTCGGACATACGCGCCGCCGTGGGACCCGCCATCGGGCAGTGCTGCTTCGAGACGGACGGCGATGTGCCCGCCGCCCTCCGTGACGCGCTGGGCGCGGCGGCGGAGCCGTACATGGCGTGGAACGGCAAAAAATGGCACATCGACTTAAAGGGCATCAACGCCCTGTGGCTGCATCGCGAGGGCGTGACGCACACGGATATATGCCCCGACTGCACCGCCTGCCGCCCCGACCTGTACTGGAGCCACCGCAGGATGGGACTGCGGCGCGGCGAGCAGGCCGCGCTGATCGCGCTCACGGAGGACACGCCATGAAACGAAGCTTGC
Organism: Bacteroidaceae bacterium; assembly: GCA_963613145.1. Classification (GTDB taxonomy): domain Bacteria; phylum Bacillota; class Clostridia; order Oscillospirales; family Oscillospiraceae; genus Vescimonas. The sequence goes on from CAVDXW010000006.1 coordinate 22,101, forward strand.
TCTGCCTGCTGCTGGCGGCGGCGGTGCTGTGCACCACCGCGTGCAGCGATTGGGATGCCGCCGAGGATCCACTGGGGGAGCTGTCGGACTTCTATCAGACGGAAAACGAGGTGGCGGAGCCGGAGCCGCTGACCGCCTTCACCCTGCCCTATATCGCAGGCGGGACACTCGACCCCGTGAACACCACAGAAGCAGTGCAGCAGGCGGTGGGTGCGCTGCTGTACGAGGGCTTGTTCACTCTGGACGGGCAGTACCGCCTGACGGCGGTGCTGGCGGACAGCTGGCAGTATGACAGCACGGCCATGGTCTGGACGATACGGCTGCGCAGCGGTGCGGTGTTCTCCGACGGGACAGCCGTGACCGCAGAGGATGTCGCCGCCACGCTGGAGCGGGCGCGGCAGAGTGCCCGCTACGCCGCACGACTGCGGGAGGTGAACGCCGTATACGCGCAGGACGACGCTGTCGTCATTTCGCTCTCCCGCGACCTGCGCACCCTCCCCTATCGGCTCGATATTCCCATCATCAAGGCGGGGACGGAGAGCTACACCGCGCCCGTGGGCAGCGGCCCCTATGTGTTCACCAAGAGCAGCGAGGGCGCGTATCTGAGCGTCAACACCCGATGGCACGGGGACGCGGACAGTCTGCCACTGGAGCGCATCGAGCTGAAGCACTGCAAGGACAGGGATTCCGCGCTGTATGCTTTCTCCTCCCGCGAGATACAGCTCCTGACGCTGGATCTGACGGACAGCGACGGCACGGGTGTGTACGGCAACGGTGATTATACGGATGCACCGACCACGGTGATGCACTTCATCGGGATGAACACGCGCCGCGAGGGGCTGAACAACTCCGCACTGCGCCGCGCCATCAGTGCGGGTATTGACCGTGAGGCACTGGTTGTCTCCTGCCTGCTGGGACACGGCACGGCGGCGCAGCTGCCCGCCTCCCCCGCCGCCGAGGTGTACGACACCTCGCTGGAAACTGCCTATAACGCCGCCGACTACGCCGCCGCGTTGGAAAAAGCTCTCGGCGCAGAGGAGGACGGAGCGGAGGCTCTGTCCCTGACGCTGCTGGTGAACGAGGACAGCAGCTTCAAGGTCGCCGCCGCGCAGGAGATTGCCGTGTATCTGACCACCTCGCGCCTGACGGTGACGGTAGAGGCCGTGCCGTGGGAGACCTTTACGGCGCGGCTGGTGAGCGGCGATTTTGACCTGTACTACGGCGAATGCCGCCTGACCGCCGACTGGGATGTCTCCGCGCTCGCGGGCGCGGAGGGCCGCCTGAACTACGGCGGGTACAGCAGTGAGGTGACGCAGCAGCTTTTGCAGACCTGCCGCGCCGCCGGAGAGAGCAGCCGCGCCGATGCGCTGTCCGCGCTGTGGCAGCAGCTTTTAGAGGATGTGCCCTTCGCCCCGCTGTGCTTCAAATCCGCCTCCGTCCTGACCACCGCAGGTGTGGTGGAGGGGCTGACCCCCACGGAGACGAACCCGTTTAACGACATGGCGCAGTGGAGCGTCCATCTGGACAAATGAGCATAAACAGACAGCAGGCACCCGCCGACGGCCGTCGGCGGGTGCCTGCTGTCTGCACTTCATTTCAGCTATACTGCCGCACCACGGCAGTGACCTTGCCCAGCAGCGTGGCCTCGCGGCCATCAATGGGTAGGTAATTCTCGTTCTCCGGCAGGAGCCACACCTCCCCGTTGCGGCGGCTGAGACGCTTGACGGTTGCCTCGTCGCCCAGCAGGGCGACGACGATCTCACCGTTGTAGGCAGTGTTCTGGCGGTGTACGACCACCAGATCATCGGGCAAAATACCCGCATTGAGCATGGACTCGCCACGGACGCGGAGGGCAAAGTACTCCCCCTCCCTGCCGCCGGTGTTGAAGGTCAGGTAGTCCTCAATGCACTCCTCCGCCAGAATGGGACTTCCCGCCGCGACGGTTCCCAGCACGGGGATACGGTCTGTCATCGGCTCTTCCTCCTCCCGCACGGGCGCAGGTGCGTCATACGCGCCGCCGGACGATTCTCGCTGCGGGGGCTGCGCCAGCGTCAGGGCGCGACCCTTGCCCGCGCCCTTGGTCAGCACGCCCAGCTCCTCCATGTGCTTGAGGTGGAAGTGGACGGTGGAGGGCGATTTCAGCCCCACCGCCTCGCCGATCTCGCGCACGGAGGGGGGATACCCCTGACGGCGCAGTGCCTCGGCGATGTAGTCGTATATCCGCTGCTGCATTTTCGTCATCTGTGCCATATCGCTTCCCCTTTCTCCGCACCGCTATACCTGTTCACGGACAGTATACCACACAAAAACACAGATTGCAACATTTGTTCTATTTCTTTTTCGCTTTTTTTGCGGGGAAAAAGGCGTATTTCCTCTTGCAAAGTTCCGCCCGGTATGGTAGAATGCAATGTACTGTGATAAATGTGCCGTCAGGCATGAAATAGGTGGAGGAGTCCGAAATGTTGATTTTCATTATTGTTTTGCAGCTCATCGCGGCTTTGGCTCTCGTGCTGATCGTTCTGTTCCAGTCCGGCAAGAGCCGTGGCCTGTCCGGTGCTATCGGCGGCATTGCCGACAGCTATATGACCAAGTCCAAGGCGCGCAGTCTGGATGCCAAGCTCGCCAAGGGTACCAAGTGGGTCGGCGCGGTGTTCATCGTCCTGACGCTGGTCATCAACTGCATGTTGGCCGCAGGCACTGCCGCGTAAGTAAAACAAGGCACACACTGCCCCGAAGCACACGCTTCGGGGCAGCTTTTTCTGCGTATTGCGTATGTAAAAGGCAAAGGACGCGCATGTGCGCGTCCTTTGCCTTTTGAGAGTAAGAAAGGAAGAAAACGGCTTTATCAGTCCGCAAACAGCGGGGTGGACAGGTAGCGGTCGCCGGTGTCGGGCAGCAGCACCACAATGGTCTTGCCTGCGTTTTCGGGACGCTTGGCCAGCTCGATGGCCGCCCACAGTGCCGCACCGGAGGAAATGCCCACCAGCACGCCCTCGCGCTTGCCCATCTCCTTACCCACGGCGAAGGCGTCGTCGTTATCCACGGGGATGATCTCATCGTAAATGTGCGTATCCAGCACCTCGGGGACAAAGCCCGCGCCGATGCCCTGAATCTTGTGGGAGCCCGCCACGCCCGTGGACAGCACGGCGGAGGTCTTGGGCTCCACCGCCACCACCCTGACGGCGGGGTTCTTCTCCTTCAGATATTTGCCCGTGCCGGTAATCGTGCCGCCCGTGCCCACACCGGCAACAAAGTAGTCCACCTTGCCGTCCGTGTCCGCCCAGATCTCGGGGCCGGTCGTCTCGTAGTGTGCCTTGGGGTTGGCGGGATTGACGAACTGCCCCGCCACGAAGCTGTTGGGTATCTCCCCGGCCAGCTCATCAGCCTTGGCGATCGCACCCTTCATGCCCTTTGCGCCCTCGGTGAGCACCAGCTCCGCGCCGTAGGCCTTCATCAGCTGGCGGCGTTCCACGCTCATGGTCTCCGGCATGACGATGATGATGCGGTAGCCCCGCGCCGCCGCCACAGACGCAAGCCCTATGCCCGTATTGCCGGAGGTCGGCTCGATGATGACACTGCCGGCCTTCAGAACACCCTTTGCCTCCGCGTCGTCGATCATCGCCTTGGCGATACGATCCTTGACGCTGCCGGCGGGGTTGAAATACTCCAGCTTGGCCACGATCCTGGCCTTCAAATCATAGACCTTCTCGATATGGGTCAGCTCCAGCAGCGGGGTCTTGCCGATCAACTGGTCGGCGGATGTATAGATATGGGACATGATATATACTCCTTTTCCGTATGTTGTGTGCTATATGGTGCTATATGTTGTGCCTCACGAAAGCATCTGCCGCACGGCAGTGCATCGCGCTTCAACATCGGAAGTCCGTATGGAAGCCGCGCAGGGTTGTGGTCACAGCGGTCGCCTCGTTTCCTGAAATCTACTACCAACTCGGTAGGTTGGTATAGTTATAGCACACCACTCCCCTGTTGTCAACCCCCCTGTTGAAAATTTTTCCGCCGCGTAATTTGAACCCGCTCAAAATGCTGTTTCCAAAAGCCTCGGTATCTGCCGCAGGTCGGTGACCTGCCATGTCACCTCCGTGCTCTCTGCTGCGTTGGAGCGGCGGAAGTAACAGGTTTTCATGCCGTACTGCCGCCCGCCCGCCATGTCGGAGGTCAGCGAGTCCCCGATGATGATGCACTCTGCGGGACGCAGCGGCTCCGCCCTGCCCTCGTTGAGCAGGGCAAACGCCCTGTCGAAGAATTCCGGCGCGGGCTTGGAGATACCCAGCCGCTCGGAGACAAAGAACCAGTTAAAATACCGCTTCATGCCCGCTATCTCCAGGCGGTGCAGCTGCTGCTCATACGGGCCGTTGCTCGCCACCGCCAGCGGGTATTGGCCGTGGAGAGCCTCCAGCAGCTCCATTGCGCCGTCCACAGGGATGGCACTGTCGTACAGCGCGGCGCGGAAATACCTTTCAAACACCGTACCGTCAAAGTCGATGTCCAGCGCACGGAACACATTGTTCCAGCGCACCCTTTCCAGCTCCGCAAAGGTCAGCGTCCCCTGCTCGATCTGTCGCCACAGCCTCCCGTTTTCGCGGTGGAATACCGCCTCCATGTACGGCTCGTAGGGCTTCAGGCCAAAATGCGTGAAGCCCTGCGCCATCGTCTGACGGATGTACGCATCAAAATCCAGCAGCGTGTTGTCGATATCAATGAATACGGCTTGCATAAAGCACCTCTTACCCATATGGTTTTTGTCCCTCACAGGTCAAGCTTGAGGTCGCCGTCCTTGATCCATCCCCACCTGCGCAGGGGGACGGCAATCAGCCATGTCAGCACCGCGGGCAGCACGAACGAAATCAGCACCAGCCCCAGCCAGTCCGCACCCGTGATGGCGGCCTTCGTGCCGGCGGCCACATCGTTGACCCAGCCGGTGTACACACCGATCTGCCCGACAAGGCCGCAGGTGCCCATGCCGCTGGACACGGCGGGGCCGTTCATCTCCAGCTTGAACAGGCAGGTCGCCAGCGGCCCCGTGACGGCGGAGGCCAGCGTGGGCGGTATCCACACCTTGATATTGCGGACGATGTTGCCCATTTGCAGCATACTCGTCCCTAATCCCTGCGCCGCCAGACCGCCCCAGCGGTTTTCGGGGAAGCTCATCACGGCGAAGCCGACCATCTGCGCGCAGCAGCCTGCCACCGCCGCGCCGCCGGCCAACCCCGTCAGCCCCAACGCCATGCAGATGGCGGCGGAGGAGATGGGCAGCGTCAGCGCAACGCCGATGACCACAGAAACGATGATGCCCATGAAGAACGGCTGAAGCTCCGTCGCCCACATGATGGCCTGTCCCACGGAGGAGGCGGCCGCCCCCACCGGCGCGGCGATCAGCGCGGCAAAGCCGATGCCCGAGAGCACGGTGACGATGGGCGTCACCAGAATATCGATTTTTGTCTCCTTGCTGACGGCCTTGCCCAGCTCCGCTGCCAATATCGCCACGAACAGCACCGCCAGCGGGCCGCCCGCGCCGCCCATACTGTTGGTGGCGAAGCCCACGGGTATCATCGAGAACAGCACCAGCGGCGGCGCGTTCAGTGCCCGCGCAATGGCAACCGCCATGCCGGGGCCGACCATGGCCGAGCACAGGCCGCCGATGGTATAATTCACCGCGCCGTCGCCCTTGCCGATGGTGACGATGATCTCGTTGAGAAAGCCGATGTGAAGCTGCTGGCCGATGGTGTTGAGGATTGTGCCCACCAGCAGGGTGCAGAACAATCCCTGCGCCATCGCGCCCATTGCATCGATGAAATAGCGTTTTGCGGAGAACACAATATCCTTCCGCTTCAGAAAGCTGCGGAGCTTTTCCATGGTAATATACCTCGTTTGCCGATTTTCTCCATTATAGGCGAAGAACGCTGCATTTGTCAACCTCCCCCGCCCCTTGCCGATACACGCTTGCAGGGGACGGCGCGGCGATCCGCCCTTTTCCTGTTGCACTCCGCCGTGTGGTGTATTATAATAGGCAAAAACTGGAAACGAGGTGTATCACCATGACCTACGGCTTTATCGGCACAGGGAATATGGGCGGCGCGCTGGCTCGCGCACTGGCAAAGACCGTCCCGCCCACGGACATCTATCTCAACAACCGAACGCCCGCCAAGGCGGAATCACTGGCATCGGAGCTGGGCGCACACACGGCAACCTCCGCCGCAGCCGTCGCTCGCGACTGCGATGTAATCTTTCTCGGCGTCAAGCCCAACCTGCTGGCCACGCTGCTGGCGGAAATGCAAACGGAGCTGCAAGCGCGTCAGGTCAAGCCGCTGCTGGTGTCGATGGCGGCGGGCGTAACCGTGGCCGCCATTGAAAAGGCCGCGCCCGACTGCCCCGTGCTGCGCATCATGCCCAACACCGCCTGCGCCGTCGGCGCGGGGCTGGTGCTCTACGATGCCAACGCACTGGTGACGGAGCGGCAGCTGGCGGACTTCCTGACCGCCATGTCCGCCTGCGGCCGGCTGGAGCAGCTGCCGGAGAGTCTGATTGACGCGGGCAGTGCCGTGGCGGGCTGCGGCGGCGCGTTCGTCTGCCTGTTCATGGAGGCACTGGCGGACGGAGCCGTGACCTGCGGCCTGCCCCGTGACAAGGCGAACACCTTCGCAGCGCAGATGGTGCTGGGGGCGGCGAAGCTGGCACTCGACAGCGGCAAGCCGTTCGGCGTGATGAAGGACGAGGTCTGCTCCCCCGGCGGCACGACGATAGCCGGTGTGCGGGCACTGGAGGAGGGCGGCCTCCGCGCCGCCGCAATGAACGCCGTCATCGCCGCCTATGAGCGTACACTGGAGCTGAAGCAGTAAAATGCGCCGCCTCCCCCCCCACAGAGCGAACACGGCTCTGCGGCGGACATGCAGCGGACGCAAATCGGCATCCCCCAAGCGGGGGATGCCGCGTTTTTTTATATCTTGTCGGACAGCTCCTCGTCCAGCCGGACGCCGTAGAGGTTCTTGGCCGAGCAGCCGGCGCGTCCGCCGCCGGCACAGGCGCAGGCACACGCACAGGCGCAGCTGCTGGCGCAGGCGCAGTGACCCCCGCCGCCGAAACCGCCGCCGCCAAAGCCCCCGCCGCGGCTGCCGCCGCCGAACCCGCCGTGATGGTCATCATTGCGGGGCGGGCGCGGGCGCGTTTTCGTGCCCACGCTGCCGGGACGGGGCTTGCCGTCCGGCCCTGCGGGATACCACAGGTGGTTCACAAACACATACCGGGTGCCGAAGCCGCCGGAATAGCCGTCCCCGCGCTTCACGACGGCAATGACGATGAATACGATCACGATCAGCACGAATACGGTGAACAGCACGCTGCCGGTGTCGTCCTCAAAAGAGGTGTCGTCCTCGTACTCCCAGTACTCGTAAGGGTCGTAGTCCGAGGGGATGTTGTCCAGACTGTTCTCCTCGGACAGCTGCACCGGCCAGTCGGCGTAGCGCACCTGCACATTCATCCTGTAGCCGTAGTCCAGATCGGAGGCGGTGACGGTCAGGCCGTCCTGCACCGTGACAGTATCGGCATCGGTGATGGTGCCGTCGGTGAAATCGCCGGTCAGCCCCGGCGGGTCGTTCCAGACAAGCGTCATCTGGCCGATCTTTGCCTCGTCGAACCAGCCGGGGGTGTAGTCGTAGTTCACATAGTCATAGTGAACATTGCCGTAGTCCTCAATGACCCCGTTGGTACTGAGCTGATACATGTACTCCTGCACCCACGAATAGGAGAAGGTGAAGGTCTCGTCCGCGTCGTACCCCTGCGTCAGGTAGACATACATATAGCTGTTGTCATAGGACAAGCTCTCGATGTTGTCCGTCAGTGCCGCCACATCCCGGATGGAGCCGTTGGGCACGCCTATCTTCAGCTCCTGCCCGTAGGGGAGATCCTCCAGCGGTGTCCACTCCAGCTCCACGAAGATTAAAAGGCTGCCGTCCTCGGTATTCGGCGTCACGGTGACGGTATAGCGGTCGATGTAGTCGTAATCCGCCCACGCCACGGCGGTCAGGCAAGCTGCCGCCAGCAGAGCCAGCAGCAGGATATGCAGTTTTTTCAGCATACCGACGCCTCCTCTCCGTTGCTCTCGCGCAGCTGGCAGAGCTGCTCCATTTTCGCGCTCCTGGCGCGGATGGCCACGCACCGCTCGCTCTGCCATATCGTGTTCCATTCGTCGGTAAGAATATTTCCCAGCGGGCGGCTGCTCAGCCAGCTCTGGCAGGGGATAACGCAGCCGTCAGGCGCGATGGCCATGTTGCTCAGACACGCGCCGCAGCTCGGCACGAGGGAGAGCCCCATACCGCGCAGTGTCGCCTCCTTCAGCCAGCCGGGGCTGGTGAAATCCAGCTCCATTTCCATTTCGTTCGTCACCGCCGCGGCCTCGGTCAGTATCTCCGCAAGACGCTGCTCACTCAGGCGGGTGGCGCGGCTTGCCGCGCACTCGGCACTGCCGGAGGGGATAAGCCCCGAGCAGGTCACATAGCGCACACCCAAGTCGTGGATAAACCGCACCGCAGCGGCGTAGTCCTCGTTCAGGCTGCACAGCGGCGTGTTCACCGAGACGGACAGCCCTGCGCGCACCGCATTGCGGATGCCCGCCACCGTCTCGTCAAAGCCCGCCGCGCCCACGAGGGTGTTGTGTATCTCCCTGTCGTGGCTGTACAGCGTCACCTGCACACTGTCGAGGCTGGCATCGCAGAGCCTTTGGCAGAGCTCCGGCGTGAGAAGCCGCCCGTTGGTGTTCAGGCGCGTGACGAACCACTGCGCCGCGTCCACCAGCTCCACCAGATCGGCGCGGAGCGTCGGCTCGCCGCCCGTGAAGGTCACCTGCGGGATGCGGCTCTCGCGGAGCTTTTGCAGTATCTCCTTCCATTGGGCGGTGGTCAGCTCTGCCGTGTCGGACAGGGGCTGCCCCGCCGCGTAGCAATGCAGGCACTTCTGGTTGCAGTGCCACGCGCCGTTTCGCGTCATGGCACTGACCATCAGATCCATGCGGTGCGGCGCGGACATCTGCGGCGCATACTCCCCCAGCGACAGCGCGGCCACCTCCGCCGGCGGCTCCTGCCCCCGTGCGATGGCCACCATGGATTCTATCATCAGGCGCAGGTCGTCCGCCAGCTGTTCTTTTTTCGTAAAGGGATAGGCCTTATGCGTCTCCGCCACGGCACCGTCGGCCATGGTCTTCCAGTCGCTCTCACTGATCTCCATACCGGCGAACGGCTCCAGCTTGTCCATGAAGCTCGCCAGCAGAATCGCCCAGCTGAGATTCAGCGGCACAAGGCGGCTGCCATTGAGCAGCAGCAGAAACGGCGAGCTCTCCGCACCCTCACGCGGCGGAATCATGTGTACGCGCAGCACGCCGCGCCCCTTCGGGTCGAGCGTGATGTGCCGCACGCAGCTCAGGTGCTTGCGGCGGTACCGCCGCTCCAATATCGTTGACACGGTTCGTTCCTCCTTTGCGGGGAAGTGGTGAGGTAAGTATACCATGGATGGCGGCAGATGGCAAGAGGCGGGGCAGGCTGTGCGTTGTCCGTGCGGCGGTCTGCGTATCGAGAAGCTGAGACGGGAGGGGCATAGACCTCTCCCGCCTCGAAATATACCGAAAAATCACACCCTTGCGCCGTCCGTCTGCGCCAGCAGGTCGGCAAGGGATACACTGTCGAGATAGTCGTTGATGAGGCCGTCCAGCTTCTCCCACATGGGGAGGGTGGTGCAGTGACCGGCGCGGGGACAGGTGTTTTCCTCGCCCTCCAAGCAGGTGACGGGCGCGAGGGAGCCCTCGGTCAGCCGCAGTATCTGCCCCACGGAATAGGCGGCGGCGGGACGGTTCAGGCGGTAGCCGCCGCCCTTGCCGCGCAGTCCGTCCACCAGCCCCGCCTTGGACAGGACGGCGATGATGCTCTCGGAGTATTTTTCGGAGATGCCCTGCTTTTCGGCGATGACGGGCAGGGGCATGTAGACGCTCGGCTCGCTCTGCGCCAGCTCCAGCATAACGCGGAGGGCGTAGCGGCCTTTCGTGGAAACGAGCATAGGGCGGCCTCCCTTGAAATCAGATAAACATAGTATACCACTATGTTTATCCGCTTGCAAGGGAAAAATCACATGTAGTGGTACTTATTCCGCTTGGCCAGCAGGAATACGGAGGAGATAATGAACGCGCAGATCTCCGCCACGGAGATCGCCCACCAGATGCCGTCCACGCCCAGAACGAGCGGCAGGACGAGGACGGAGGCGGACTGGAACACCAACGTCCGCAAAAACGAGATGGCGGCGGACACGCCACCGTTATTCAGCGCGGTGAAGAAGGCGGAGGCGAATATGTTGAAGCCCGCCAGCAGAAACGACCACGAGAACAGGCTGAACGCATGGACGGTCAGCTCATACAGCCCTGCATCATAGCCCACGAACAGCCGCGCCATCAGGGAGGCCAGCAGCTGCGCCGCCAGCGTCAGCAGCACGCCGCCGAGAGCCATGAGCAGCACACTCTTGCGCAGGAGGCTTTTCAGCTCGCCGTGGTTCTGCGCGCCGTAGTGGAAGCTGACCACGGGTGCGCAGCCGATGGAGTAGCCGATGTAGATGGCGGTGAATATAAACTGGACATACATCAGCACACCGTAGGCGGATACGCCGTCCTCGCCGATGAGCCGCAGGAGCTGGAAATTATACAGCATACCCACCAGCGAGGAGGAGATATTGCTCATCAGCTCGGACGAGCCGTTGCCGCATGATGCCAGAATGGGACGCAGACGGAGGGCGGTGGGGTGCAGGCGCAGGAGGCTGGAATTGGGACGCAGAAAGTAGATGAGGGGCAGTATGCCGCCCACGCACTGGCTCAAGCCCGTGGCGACCGCCGCTCCTGCCACGCCCCAGTGGAACACCGCTACAAACAGCGCGTCCAGCACCATGTTTGTGACGCCCGCCGCCACGGTGACGCGCAGACCCAAACGCGGCTTTTCAGCGGCGATAAAGAAGCTTTGGAACACATTTTGCAGCATGAACGAGAAGGTGAAGCCTGTGACGATGCGCCCGTAGAGCACGCAGTCGGGCATCATGGCATCGGTGGCTCCCAAAAAGCGGGACACGGCGGGCATGGCCAGATAGCCCGCGGCGGACAGCACCGCGCCCAGGAGGAGGGTGAACAACACCATCATGGAAAAGATTTTGTTTGCTTCGTCGCGCTTGCCCTCGCCCAGCAGCTTGGACACCAGCGCGGTGCCGCCCGTGCCGATCATGAAGCCCATGCCGCCCAGAATCATGATGAACGGCATGACGAGGTTGACCGAGGCGAACGCGGTCTTGCCCACCCAGTTGGACACGAACAGCCCGTCCACCACGCCGTAGATGGAGGTGAACACCATCATACAAATAGACGGCAGCGTGAAGCGCAGCAGGCGGCCGTAGGTGAAGTGGTCGGAAAGGCGTATGAGTTGCTTGGACATAAAAACCTCCTGTCGAAAAAATCAGCTCCATCCGAAGATGGAGCTAAAGCATCCCGCCAAAGGCGGAGTTTGAACTTGGTGACCCGTACCGGATTCGAACCGATGTTAAAGGCGTGAGAGGCCTCTGTCTTAACCACTTGACCAACGGGCCGTATAGAAAATCACCGGCGGTCGGGTCGGTGATCTCTATGTGGTACACCTTCAGTCGGCACGAAGCAAAAGCTGCCAGCGGCAGGTTTTGCCGTGCCGATCCCTGTCCGTGAAGCCGAGCCTACGGCGAAGGCTGAACGGGTGTCCGTCCTACGGGTAGGCTAAGAGACGCATAGACAGAGGTATTGAAGTGAGTTTGGTACACCTTCAGGGACTCGAACCCTGGACACCCTGATTAAGAGTCAGGTGCTCTACCAACTGAGCTAAAGGTGCATATCCTATCAACAGAGCTATTATAGTCCATGTTTTTTCAAATTGCAAGCACTTTTTTACGAAAACGCCGCCCTTTTCTTTAACAGGAAAATAATTTACATTTCACGACATTTGCGATATAATAAGCGGATATACAAACAGGAGAGGGAGAGCGACTATGACATTACTGGAGATATTCCTCATCGGCATCGGTCTGAGCATGGACGCCTTCGCCGTGGCGGTCTGCAAGGGGCTTGCCATGCCCGATAAGGTGCATACGAAAGGCGCATTCCTCATCGCACTGTATTTCGGCGTGTTTCAGGCGGTCATGCCCACACTCGGCTGGCTGCTCGGCTCGCAGTTTGCCCACTATGTGACAAAGCTTGCACCGTGGATCGCCTTTGCGCTGCTGGCGTGGATCGGCGGCAACATGATCCGCGAGAGCCGCGCCGAGGAAAAGGAGGAGGACGGCGAAGCACCCGACAACGGGCAGGTGAAGCACAGGGAGCTTTTCGTGCTGGCGTTGGCAACCAGCATCGACGCGCTCGCCGTGGGCATCACCTTCTCTATGGTCGAGCTGGCGGTGTCTGTCGGTCTGGCGGTCACGCTCATCGGCTGCACGACCTTCCTCATCTCACTGGGCGGCGTATATGTGGGCAATGTGTTCGGCGCGAGGTACAAGAGCAAGGCGGAGTTCGTGGGCGGCGCGATACTTATTCTAATCGGCGTCAAGATACTCTTGGAGCACTTCGGCGTGCTGTGAGCCGCCTGTCAGCTTGACAATGGCAGCAGGATAAACGCCGAAACAAGCGGGAGGGCAACGGGCTTTGCTCTCCCGCCTTATTTTGAAGCGGGCTCCTCCGTGATAGGCCGGATGACTCTGCACGGATTGCCTGCTGCGACCGAGTTGCTCGGAATATCCTTCACGACAACGCTTCCGCCGCCGATCACGACATTGCTTCCGATAGTGACGCCCGGCATGACCCGAACGCCCGCACCGATCCAGACATTATCCCCCACCGTGATCGGATAGGCATATTCCAGCCCCTGATTCCGCCTCTCAAAATCGATGGGGTGTCCCGCCGTGTAGAAGCCGCAGTCAGGCGCGACAAAGACATTATCGCCGAAGGTCACCCTCGCACCGTCAAGAATGACAGTATTGTGGTTGGCAAAGAAGTTTTCTCCTATTTCGATGTTATAGCCGTAGTCGCACCAGAACGGGGCGAGCACACAGAACGCGCCCTTTGTCTTTCCCAGCAGCCGCCGCAGCAGCTTACGCTGTCCCTCCTCGTCAGAGGGGCGGAGCAGATTGAACTGATAGCAGAGCTCCTTTGCCGCAGTCCGTTCCGCCAGTAAGTCGCTGTCGTTGTTCGCATCATAGAGCATCTGCCGCTGCATTTTTTCCTTTTCCGTCATGCTATTACCTCTCCAAACAGGCTGTCTCCGCCCTCTCGCTACCGAAGGGGATTTTCACAGCCGCTTCAGCACCTCCATGGTGATACGCGCCGTGATGCCCCACAGCGGGTAGGGCAGCCCGTGAAATACGGGCACCTCCAGTCGGTAAGGCCGCCACGGATAGTCCTCCGCCACGCCCGCCGCCGCATAGGGGAAGTCGGGAACCGCCAGTGCCTGCTGATGCACATAGACCTCCGGCGTCTGCCGGCGCAGCAGACGAAGCGGCAGCAGGAATGTCCCCGCCACCTCCGCGCTCTCGGGGTGCATGTCCGCCAGCGATGCAGGGTCGAGCTCCCCCAGCACGGGGTGCAGCAGATTGCCCGCACGGATATAGATGAAGTCCATCTCGCCGATGACCGTCACCGCGCTTTCGGGGATGCCCAGCTCCTCCCGTGTCTCCCGCAGGGCACACTGCACGGCGGTTTCGCCGTCCTCCCGTTTGCCGCCGGGGAAGCACACCTCGTTCGGCTGGCGCACGGCGGCGGAGCGTATCTCGTACAGCAGGCAGTATTCGCCGTCCTGCCGCACCAGCGGCACCAGCACCGCCGAGCCGCCTCTCTCGCCCATCAGCGTAGGCGCATGGCCGGTGTAGTATGCGCGCAGCGCGGAAATATCCATGTCGTGTACCCCTTTCGATGCAAAAAAGCTCCCCCGCCCTGCGGCGGGGGAGCGGGTCTTGCGCTATGAACCGTCAGCAGCCGCACCCGCAGCCGCCGTTGCCGCTGCCGCAGCCATTGCCGCACCCGTTGCCGCAGAACAGGAACAGCAGGATGATGGCGATGATGATCCAGCAACAGCTGCTGCCGCCAAAGCAAGAGTTCTGATTACACATACCGTAACCTCCTATGAAAATTTGACCGCCATGCGGGTCTCATTCCCATAGTATGCTGCCGCCGTAAAAGTGTTCCCTCAGGACTGGGAGATGCGGTAGCTCAGCGTCAGCAGTGTGTCCACAAAGTGAATGTCCTCGAAGAAAACGCCGTCCTCCTTCGTGGACAGCTCCACATTCGTGAAGTTCCAGAAGCCGCGCACACCCAATCCGATCAAACGGTCGGCCAGCGGCTGCGCCACGCTCTGCGGCACGGTCAGCACGGCCACATTCGGGCGGTTTTCGGCGACATAATCCTCCAGCTCGTCCATGGAGCGGATGCTCACGCCGCGTATCTCCGTGCCGATCATGGCGGGAGAGACATCGAACGCGGAGTCGATGCGGAAGCCGACCTTTTCAAAATCGAAGTTTTGCAGCAGCGCGTGGCCGAGGTGTCCCACTCCGATGACGATCAGGCGGTGGCCGCTGTCGATACCGAGGATGTGTCCGATCTCCGTGCGCAGCTCCGCCACATTGTAGCCGTATCCCTGCTGGCCGAACTCGCCGAAACAGCTGAGATCCTGTCGTATCTGCGAGGCGGTGATATCCATCTTCGCACCCAGCGAATTGGAGCTGATGCGCACCACACCCTTGTTGTACAGGTCGTCGAGGTATCTGTAATAGCGCGGGAGGCGGTGGATAACGGCATCCGAAATTCTCTGTTTTTTCATATATGACCCTTCTTTTGAGTGGAGTATAAAATATTCGCTCGATATATTGTGCCTATTTTACAACAAGTATGCAGAGTTGTCAACTTTTTTAACAATCTAATTTAAAAAAATAAACTGTGCCGCTTTTCATTTGTTCAACTTGATTAGCTCAACAAGGAGCACCAACGGGAAAAGAACAATACAAATAATGTAATTAGGCAACAATTGAAAATCTTCAGCCGCCAGTATAACCTCTATATGAAGTCCTGCGTAGCACTGCAAACCAACCTCATTTCACTGACCGACAAGGTATATAACCCCCACCTCAAGCAAATTGCTCGAGGTGGGGCATACTTTTAATGACATATCAATTCAGGGCATTTTCCGGAAGCGCGATCAGCGGTCATTATGCTCATCAGACGCGGCGTTGTGCTGTTGGATGTGCTTTTCGATCACCTCCACGATCTTTTCCGCGTTGTTATCCACATTAAAGCCCAGCTCGCCGATCATGTGGGAGACATCCTCCGGCAGCTCCTTGCCGGGGAGTGCCTCATTCATCAGCCCGCCCATGATCACGAGGACATTATCCAGTCCCCTTTCCCGCAGCTTGTCGGACAGGTCCTTTGCGTAGCTGTACGCCAGGCCGTTGTGGGTGGAAACGCACAGCACCTGACTCTCGGTTTCGATAACGGTGTCCGCCAGCTCCTGCGCCGTGACAGACTGATCCAGATCATAGATATTCGCGCCCGCCTCGCGGAGAATGCGCTTGATCACTTCTTTTCCGAACACATGGATGTCCGTAGAGCCCATGACGACATTCACATTTTGCAGAGGCTTTTTCTCCAGCCCCTCCACGCCGCGAAGCAGCTCATCGCCGAGGCTGTTGATCTTGCGCACGATATTGGTAGGCCACACGGGAATGCGGGTGCGCATGGCGTTGGCATCCTTTTTGCCCGCGCCGAAGTTGATCTCCAGCTGCTCCGGGCCGATGGCCTTCAGCATGGCCATGACCTGACCGGCGTGGTTGATGTCCACGCCCAGATCGTCCAGCGCGTTGATGACGCGCTCAAAGAACACGGTTCCCGCTACGACCAGCGTATGCGCCTGCTCCTCGATGCGGTCAAAATTGATGTATTCCGCATAGTTTTCCGCCTTTTCCATGGTGGTCTTCATGGCCATGTGCGCATCGATGATCTCCTGAATGGACGGAACGCGGATGGCCTCGGTAACGGGAATCGCGGTGACGGCGCAGCCGGTGGGCCACTTGCGCTGGCCGATGATGTCCGCCATGGTGAAGGACGCCAGCGCACTGTAATTGCTGGGGAAATTGCTGCCGAAGTCTGTGGTGTTGCCGTAGATCATCGTGCCCGGCGTCTGGAAGGTGTTGATCTCCCACATGGCCTTGCTGAAGATGATACGCAGAATGGGGTCGCTGAACAGATTGCCGAAGCAGTGGTTCATGCCGCCGCCCAGCAAGTCCTCGGTAAAATACCGCTCCAGCCGCGCCCAGCCCACGAGATTGGCCAGATCGTGCAGCTGCCCGCCGAAGCCGTCGTCCATGTTGGAGTGGATAATCGCGCCCGCCTCCCGAAAGTGTCCCATCAGGGCGATGGCACGGCAGGTATCGACGGTGCGCTCCAGCTCCATATCAAAGCCGGCGTACTCATAGCTGAAATAGTGAGAGATGTTGCCGATGGTGGTCACGCCGGCGTTCAGCGCATTGCGGACATTCTCGGTGGAGTTCAGCGAGCCGATCATGTGGTCGCCCATGTGTACCGCCACAGGCACCTCGTTGGGCAGGATCTTCCACTCCTCCGGCGTGCGGTAGATCTGACCTGAGCCGACGATGACGCGATCCCGGTACTTTTCCGGCACGCCCATGCTGCCGTCCAGACACACGCCGAAGCGGTCGATGGTATAGCCCACGGCGTGAAGTGCGTCATATACCTCGTGGAACGCCTTGGCGGTGTACTGCACATCCGACCAGCCGATGTGCGAGTGTGTCATGACCTTGTGCTGCGCCATCATTTTCCGTTTATACTCCGCCTCTGAGCGGACACCGTGGGTCTTCATAAACAGCGTTTCGGGAATCGACACCTGTTCGGCCTGCTTATGCCCCTCCGCGAGAAGCGTTTTCATATCCGGCAGCTCCTTTTCGTTGAAGCGCCGGTTGATGATAAGTTCCATTGTCCTTCCTCCTATTGGATGCTGGCTTTCATAATAGCCATGGCTGCTTCCTCGTCGTAATCCCGCAGCAGTCCGGCGGCATAGAACACATAGCTGCCGTCGATATGCGTGTGCAGGCTGTGGGGAAGCAGTATCCGCTCCGATTCTCCCGCTTGCAGCGCGGCGCGGCGCAGTATAGCCTCCGGCTCTGCGCTGTTGACCAGCACGCCGCCGATGCCGATGATGCCGGTGATCTCCGACAGGTTCTTTCCGACCTGAAACAGCCTCGAGCCGGTGGACCATACGGCCTCCACATGTCCGGCGTGCCGCCGTGCGGAAACCGCCACCGCCTGACACGCCAGCGCATGGTCTATCTGCCGCTCCTGCGGGCAGTCCGGCAGATAGCCCGTCTCCGTAATGCGCCTTTCGATGGCGGCGGTGAGATGCTCCGGCGGTACATCGGCATCCTTTGCCAATGCGGGAGTGCCCACCTCGCGCAGCACGCAGACCGAGGACTCCCGCATACCCATGTCCCCCTCCACCGTGCGCTTGGCATACGGCTCGCTCACGCCGCTGATGCACGCGCCGGGATAGGGCTTGTTCTCCCCGAAGGAGTAGACATCCGTGGTCGCACCGCCCACATCCACCATCATCAGCGAGCCAAGCCCCTTTTGCGTTGCGCTCCCCTGCGTCAGCAGGGTTCCTGCGGCCAGCACGGCGGCGGGCGTGGGCATCAGCACCTCGCCCAAGGCACTGCGCACACAGCCGATACCCTTCATGTTGACGATGCGCTTCATGAACTGATCCCGTATGGCGGCCTCCGCCGAGGCGGTGTTCAGCTCGCCCACATTGGGGATGATGTTGTCCACCAGCAGGCACTCTTTTCCGCGGCTGAGCATCATCGCCCGCACCTGCGGCGCGATGGCACTGTTCCCGGCGTAAATAACGGGGACGGCAAGGCGGCTCCGGCTGAGTATTTCGGCGTTGTGCAGCACGGTGGAGCGGTTTCCCCGCTCATAGCCGCCGCACAGCAGGACGATCTCCGCCGCCGACTGCTCCAGCTCGCGGACGTTTTCCTCGCTCAGAACGCCGGAATAGCTGCCGATGATTTTCCCGCCCGCGCCGAAGGCGGTATAGCGTCCCGCCACGAAGCTCAGATGCTCCGTCAGGCCGATCACCGCCATGCGCAGACCGCCTGCGGCACTGCTGCTGCACAGCTTGAGTGCCTGCGCGAGATTTTGCTCTCCTATCGTCTCACGGGCAAAGGTCAGGCATTGCTCCAGATTGATCCTCGCGTCCGTGCGGACGGTGGAGGGAAATCCCCCCGTGCGGATCAATCGCTTTTCCGTCAGGCTCACACAGGCGATCTTTGTATAGGTGCTTCCAAAATCAAGCATCACGGCATACCGCATTTCCGCTCACCTCCCAGCGTACAGTCCCGCGCTATGCGGGTATTTTTCAGAACAGTGTCAAAATCGCGGTAACGGCAAAGTAAGCAAATGCCGGAACGGAGATATACTTATAGAGGAAATCCACCCAGCTGCCGTACTTGAGCGCGGAGGTGGGGTTGTACCACTCGGTGCGGATCTTCTTCGCGCCGACGATCCACGCCAGATAGAAGGCCACAACGGCGGCGGAGATGGAATAGAATACGTTGCCGACAAGGTTGTCGAAGAAGGTGAAGAACACATCGCTCCAGACGCAGGGGATCGCGCCCAGCGCGCAGACCAGCGTCACGACCCAGACGGCCTTTCTGCGGCTCCAGCCAAGGGAGTCGGTCAGGCAGGTGACAGGCACCTCGATAAGGGAGATGCAGGTGGAAAGCCCGGCGAAGAAGATGGCCAGCATGAACAGGAAAAAGAACGCCATGCCGCCGGACAGCGTGCTGAAGATCATGGGCAGGGACTGGAAGATCAGACCCTTGCCGGCCAGCGGGTCGAGGCCGAACAGAATGACGGCGGGGATGCACGCGAAGCCGCTCATGACGCACAGCAGCAGCTGCGTCACATTGACGGTGACAAAATCGGTGGCCAGGTCCGCCTTTTCCGACGTGTAGCTGCCGTAGGTCATCAGGTAGCCCGGACCGAGGCCAACGGCGAACAGTGCCATACCGGCTGCGGCGGTCCACATCTCAACACTGCCGAACCCCTTGATGTCAAAGGCCAGATAGAAATTCAGACCCTCGGCAATGCCGTCCAGCGTGAACACGCGGATATCGACCACCAGCAGCACGACGAACAGCGCGGGAAGCAGGATCTTGCAGCACTTTTCAACGCCCTTTTTGATGCCGCCGAGACTGATCACCGCCGTCAGAACGGTGATGGCGAGAACGATGGCATAGATCAGGATGCGATTGCCGTTGATCTTATCATAGAAGCCCGCCACATCATTCAGGAAGGGCGCACCGGCCACGGTAGAACCCATATAGACGACGCAGATGGCCATGACCACCGGGTAGTACATGGCAAGGCACATGGGGATGCCCGCCATAAACGTACCAAAGACCTTGCCCTTCCTGCCGGCCACCGCCTCAAGGTTGCCGGCTGTGCTGCGCTTATACTTGCGACCCAACGCGCTCTCCGCCCAACCGGCCGGGATAACGGCTATAATGCTGATGATCATAAACGCAACGACGAATGTGCCGCCGCCGTATTTGGCGGTCAGCATGGGGAAACGCCACATAGCGCCAACGCCGATGGACATGCCCAGCGTTGACAGGATATAACCGATCCGTGAACCCCAATTTTCCTTTTTAGCTTTATTCTCACTCATGGTAAAATTCTCCCATACTTTTATTCTTCAAATCAGATGTCGTTTTTCTTCAGTGAATACGCGATCAGCGCGATGCTGCCGCCGCCAAGCACCACCACATAAAAGGTGAGCATGATCCATGCCGTTACTGTCATAATTACATCCTCCTGTTTTTCATTTTATAAGGTACTGTGTATCCGGCTTACACCCAGCCGGTAAAGGGTCTGCGGCACAGGCCGCTTTGCAGCCAGTTCAGCATGGTGATGAAGTCGTAGACGGGTCGCTGTGTCGCCGCCTGAATGAGATAGGCATAGGGCGGCATTTCGGTGCATTCGAGGAGGAAAGCACCCGTTTCGGGGTGTTCCCGGACGATCTCGTTTGCCTTGCCCAGCAGCTCCTGCTTGATGGCCTCGTTGTCGAATTCACCCGTATCGTCGAGGATCACGCTGAACTGCGGCTCTTTGCCCAGACCGCGGATGATGCAGCGGTCAATGACCTCGTCGGGTACGCTGCAAGCGCGCAGCAGTGCCGGCGTGCAGGACTCCTCGTTCGCCGTCAGGACGGCGATCTTCTCATCGGGCCTGAGCGTCGCGGCGATCCACGGCAGCTGGATAAGGCTGGACAGTGCCACGGGAATATCCAGCTCCGCCGCCAGCCGCTTCTGATAGTGTCCGAAGAAGCCGCAGGCACCCGTTACCGCCCGCACGCCGTACTTTTTCAGCTCCCTGCACCCCTCCAGAATGCGCTCATAGACCACTTCCTCGCCGGCGAAGATCATCTTGTTGTCCACATCCCGGAGAAACTGGAACTGCACGGGGAAATCGTAGGTCCATGCGTTCATCACATTTCCCGGCAGCGTGGGAAACCAGATCTTCTCGTGGCACAGTACGCCGATAGCACCGCCGGATACGACCTGACCGCGCTTTTGGCAAATGACCACATCGTCTGTGCTGGGATTCAGGTAGCCAAACCTTCTGTTCTTTTCCATTGCAGCACTCCTTTGTATACTTATTTGTTTCTTATACAATCTTTTCCGTTTTGGTATCCCAAATAAAGAATAGTGCATTTTTCTAACAATGTCAAGTCTTAATGAGAATATACCACATTTTCTGTTGCTTTCTCCAAAAAATATGTTATACTATTTGTGCAGAATGAATGAGAGCTCTCAGGAGGAATCACTTATGTCCCCTATTACACGCCCTTTGTCCCCCGATTATGGCGAGCAGAGCAGAGAAGAATCCCTCTCTGTTCAGGTCTATCAGGAGATGAAACGCAAGATCCTGCGTGCCGAATATAAGCCCGGTGCTTCGCTGACGGAGGCCAAGCTGGCCGCCGAATATGATGTCAGCCGGATGCCCATCCGCTTTGCCGTGCAGAAGCTCAGCGGCGAGGGCTGGCTCGTGCCGGATGGCAGCCGCCGCCTGCGCGTGAAGGACATCACGCGCAAGAGCATCGAGGATATCTACTCCTTCCGCGAGATCATGGAAACACGCGCCCTGCAAAAGATCTTCGAGGACGACCTCACCTGGGACTACTCCTATCTTGTGGAGGAAAAGCTCCTGCAAATGCGGCGGGCACAAAACGATTATTATGCCTACCTGATTGCGGACTGTGAGATGCATTTCACCCTGATCAGCGTATTTGACAACGACCGCATCAAGGATATTTACCGTCCCCTCTGCGATGAGCTGGTGCGCATCGACCTGCTGCTCTATGACATCACCACGCAGGATGAGCATTACATTTCCGGCATTCTTGACGGCGTGCAGAAAATCGTGGAGGCCATCCGCGGCAAGGACTATGACACCGCCTATTTCTATCTCAAGCGCGACCACTTCAACCACTGTATTGGCAGCCACTCCGTTGCCGACCTTGTGGAGCAGCACCTGCGGGAGCTTCGCGATGCCGAGAAAAAGCAAAAAAAGGCGAAGAAAGCATAAAAAAGAACCCATCGCATATAAAAACCACCTCAAGCGATACGCTTGAGGTGGTTTCTGTCATGCCGTACCACTGTAGATTTTTGAACCCTCGGCTCAAAAATGTCATGTGTAAATTGGAATTCTCCGTTCTTTTTTTACTTTTCTCAAACTTTTTTGATGGGCGCTTTCAAGAACTGCTAATTGGCCGCGTGAAAAACCATTATGCGAAAACGCTATTTTTCCTCTGGCATCTCGCTCATATCCGCGGTTGCCCCTTCCAAAAGGTCAGTCACGACCTGATTGAGCTGCGCGGCGTTCTTCGGGGAGATAACCGGCGTATTGGACTGTGACTCAATGTCTTTCCTTGTTCGCCCGGCAACCTGTCCGCCAGCTTTAGCAACTTCCAGATTCTCTTGGAAGGTCGAAGGCTTTCGATCCTTTGAAAACTGTGTGGTGGTGGCTTCTGCCAGCATATTCAGCACCAGCTCCAGCGTGCTCATGTTATCACGGAGGTTTTCCTTTTTCAGACCCTTCAGGTTTTTGTACTGGCGGGTAGACATCCCCGACCATGCGCGGGAGATCTCATCGGTGAGGATGGCGTACTCCACGCCCTTCTGCACACCGCGGGCATCCCACTCATCGGTCAATTCTTTGCGAACTTGGATGGCCTGCAGCCGTTGGTTGATCCACTCGCGGGTATAGCCCTTCTTGAGATAGGTTTCCAGTGCCCGCTCGATGGTCAGCTCCGGATCGATGGTTTCCTCAATGCGCTCCCGGCCAACCTGTGCTAACCAGAGTTTGAACGGTTCGGCCTTCGGTGAAGGAATGGACTGGATGATACGCAGAAGCTGCTCTGTGTCAGCCACATCGGTCATGCGACATTTACCATCTGCGGCAATCATTTTCAAACCGTTACAACTTGTAACGGTTTCATTTCCTTCGTCCTTCAATCGCTTTTTGAGCACGCGCCAATAGGTTTGGGGATTAGGGCTATCTGTCAATACAGCCACCACATCGACAATGGAGAAGTACCATTCTTCCTTTTCTTCATCCCAAGCCGTCCGTATACGCTTGTCCTCAAACAATTGGATTTTATCGCTCGATGCCATGTATTCACCTCAACTTCATCTTCTTCTATGGTCTCGCGGAATTTATTTTTAGCATAAAAAATAATGGGAAACTATCAATTGAACTGACCTCAACGGATTTTCTGAAATCTAAAGGTTAACATTCATTGAATCCTCTCAATATCGGCATGCATAACGACTTGAATCCCATCATAAAAATACTGATCACAGTACTGACTGATATCCGTCAGGGGCCCTATTTCAATAGGGTCTCGCAATATCTTATGGATTTCTGGATTCTTTGTATTGATGATAAAACGCCCCTCGCTTTGCACTGCAAAGCGAATATGCTTTATTGCTAATTCCATTGGTGGCTTCTGTCCGAAGTCCCACCACCCGTTCTCTCCATATTGTTCAAAGTCAAAATAACTGACTTTTGTTTCTATAATTTCCTCTCGACTAATGCCTAATTGTAAAAGTGTCTTAATTACTCTGCGCTTGAATTCAGGATAGTCGCGGATAATTACGACGCAAGGTCGATCTTCTGTAGGTAATTTTTCTATTGCGGACACGGGAACATACGGTACATCAAGTAGTACATGCACAAGCAAGGCAAATCCATATCTGATTGCTTCTTCAAATAGCAACGGCTATTCGTTCGAAACGGCTCGATATCCTTGTAGGCAGAATAGTACTTTTGTAGTATAGGGATTGCGTGTTCGATATCTCGTATATCAAAAGTTGCAAGTGTACCTTCGAGCTGATCGCCTCGTCCGTCGCCGTACTTCTTCGCATATTCTACCCAGGAGCGTGGTGTACTGAACTTAATCTGCCCTTTTTCAAAAAATGGTCGCCCATATTTTTGCTTCATGCAACGAAAAGTCATGAAGAAATTATCCGGTTTATCCCACTGAGGTTCATCCATTGTAATGACACCTCCTGGCATGCAATTCTTTCAGCAACCCCTGACACCCCGCCAACACATCCCGCCAAGTCGACTCGAAGTCCTCGGTGTACCACGGGTCGGCAACATCGCGGGGGTGGTCGGTGTAGTCCATCAGGAGGTGCAGCTTGCCGGCAAAGTCGCCGCCGCAGATGCGGTACATATTCCGCAGGTTCGCGCTGTCCATGCCGATCAGCAGGTCGTACTTGTCGTAGTCCTGATTGGTGAGCTGCCGCGCCGCGTGACCGTCGCAGGAGATCCCATGCTCCGCCAGCTTGCGCCGCGCCGGGGGATAGACCGGGTTGCCGATCTCCTCTCGACTGGTCGCCGCCGACTCGATATGGAACTGTGACGACAGCCCCGCTTTCTTCACCAAGTCCTTCATCACGAACTCGGCCATGGGGCTGCGGCAGATATTGCCGTGG
>CAVDXW010000007.1:0-41273 GCA_963613145.1 Bacteroidaceae bacterium
AAGGTCGTCCCCGAGCTCATCGAGTCCATCAAGGCCGCCAAGGCCGCGAAGTAAATTCACTTACCATCTCTTTTCTTTTTTCCTTTCCCGTTCTCGTTGGCGGGTGTGCCCGGATCCGCCGGCAACCTCCTTCACACACTCCTCAACTGCACTGTAAATGATGTTCTTTCATCTCTTTTCTTACCATCATCATCTCCTGCCCCGGATCCTGGGGCACCTGCCAACGAGGACGGGGCCTTCAAGCATCTCGCCGCAAGGCGTTAAAAAACATACATCACATAAGGAGGTATACACATGACAGAAATTCGCTGGCACGGACGCGGCGGTCTGGGCGCGTTCACCGCAGCGCGGCTGCTGGGCTGTGCCGTATCGCTTTTCGAGGGGAAATACGCTCTGGCGTTCCCCTCCTTCGGACCCGAACGGCGCGGTGCGCCGGTGTTTGCCTTTACCCGCATCGACGACAAGGCCATCACCGACCGCAGCGAGGTTGTTTCCTGCGACTGCGCCGTGGTGCTGGACGACACCCTGTTCGGCGACCCCGTGAAGAACGGGCTGAAGCCCGGCGCGACCGTCATCATCAACACCACCAAGGATAAGTCCCAGTTCGCCATTGACGGCGTGCAGGTCGTCACCGTGGACGCCACGGGGCTGGCACTGGAAATTCTGGGTCGTCCCATCACCAATGTGCCCCTGCTGGGTGCGCTGATCGCCGCCACCGGCATCACCAGCGTCTCCGCTGTGGAGGCCGCCATCGATGACCAGCTTGC
The DNA here is from genome assembly GCA_963613145.1 of Bacteroidaceae bacterium. Lineage (GTDB taxonomy): Bacteria > Bacillota > Clostridia > Oscillospirales > Oscillospiraceae > Vescimonas. The sequence goes on from CAVDXW010000007.1 coordinate 768, forward strand.
GCCCAAGCTGCGTGAGAAGAACAAGAAGCTGCTCAACAAGACCTATGAGCTCGTAAAGGAGGCACTGTAAATGGAAAGACCTCTTGCTGATTTGACCTACACCGTGAAGGAGCTGCCGCTCGGCCCGTCCTTCCCCACCGGCCAGCTGCACGACATCAGCTCCGGTATGCGCACCTTCCGCCCCGTTATCGACAGCGAAAAGTGCGTCAAGTGCCTGCGCTGCTTCCTCGTCTGTCCCGACGGCGCGATCGACAAGTCCGGCGCGGCATTGGAGATCGACTACGACTACTGCAAGGGCTGCGGCGTGTGCAACCGCGCCTGCAAGCTCGGTGCTATCACCATGGTAAAGGAGGCTGAAGTATGAGCGGAAAGCTGTTTGTTTCCGGCGATGAGGCTGTGGCTCTGGCCGTGCGTCAGGCAAAGCCCCATGTGATCGCCGCCTATCCCATCACGCCGCAGACCATCGTGGTGGAGCGTCTGTCCGACTTCGTGGAGGACGGCTCGCTGGAGAGCGAATACCTGTATGTGGAGTCCGAGCACAGTGCCATGTCCGCCTGTCTCGGCGCAAGTGCGATGGGCGCACGCGCCTTCACCGCCACCTCCAGTCAGGGACTGCTCTACATGGTGGAGGGACTGCACTACGCCAGCGGCTCCCGTTTCCCCATCGTGATGATGAATGCGAACCGTTCCATCGCTACCCCGTGGAACATCTACGGCGACCAGCGCGACTCTCTGGCCGAGCTGGAGAGCGGCTGGGTGCAGCTCTACGCCGAGAATGCGCAGGAGGCGTATGACACCATCCTGCAGGCGTATAAGATCGCCGAGGATCCCGAGGTCATGCTGCCCGTCATGGTGAATCTGGACGGCTTTGTGCTGACCCACACCTACGAGCTGGTGAGCCTTGCCGAGCAGGGCAAGGTGGACGCCTACATCCCCTATCGCAAGTTTGAAAACCGCCTCGATCTGGACGCACCCCGCGGCACCTGCATCACCGCAGGCCCTCCGTACAACACGGAGTTCCGCTATCAGCAGCATAAGGCGACGCTCAAGGCCGCCGAGAAGGTCAACGCCGCTGATGCCGAGTTCGGCAGGGTATTCGGCCGCAGCTACGGCGGCATGGTGGAGGCGTATCGCTGTGACGATGCCGAGGCCGTCCTTATCACGCTGGGCAGCGTGGCCGGTACGACCCGCTGCGTGGTGGATGCACTGCGCGAGCAGGGCAAGAAGGTCGGTCTGCTGAAGATCCGCTGTATGCGTCCGTTCCCCGCCAAGGAGGTCGTCGAGGCCGTGAAGAACGCCAAGTTCGTGGGCGTGATGGAAAAGGATATCAGCTTCGGCTTCGAGGGCGTTGTCTACACCGATGTGTGCTCCGCGCTCAAGAGTGCGGGCGTGAGCGTTCCCGCCGCCGATTATGTGGGCGGTCTGGGCGGACGCAGCATCTCCAAGACGGACATCGAGGGCATCTACAACGAGCTGCTGAGCGGTACGGCCAAAGTCGGCGAAGCCAACTTTGTGAATCTGAGGAGGGATATTTGTGGCGCTTAACGCAAAAACAATCACCAATAAGGAATATTTCTACGGGCATAAGGCGTGCGGCGGCTGCGGCGCGGCACTGGCTATCCGCCTCGCCCTCAAGGTGCTGGGCGAGCGCGCCATCGCGGTCATTCCCCCCAACTGCATGTCCACCGTGGCGTTCATCTATCCTCACATGCCCCTGTTCACCAACGGCATGATCCCTCCCTTCGCCGGTACTGCCGCTGTGATGAGCGGTATTCTGGCGGGCGCAAAGGCGCAGGGCTTAGAGGATTATCATGTCGTCGGCTTCGCCGGTGACGGCGGCACGGCCGACATCGGCCTGCAGGCTCTGTCCGGCATGATCGACCGCAACGACAAGGCCATCTTCATCTGCTACGACAACGAGGCATATATGAACACCGGCGTGCAGAAGTCCGGCCTGACGCCCTACGGCATGAAGACCACCAACACCCCCTCCGGCAGCCGCATTCACGGCAGCCAGTCCAGCAAGAAGCGTATGTTCGAGATCGTGGCCGCCCACGGCATCCCCTACGCCGCCACTGCCTCTCTGGGCTATCCCGAGGACTATCTGGCCAAGGTGGAGAAGGCCATGAACACCGACGGCACCTCCTACATTCATGTGATGGCTCCGTGTCCCACCGGCTGGGGTACACCCTCCGATGTGACCGTGGACATCGGCAAGGAGGCCGTGGACTGCGGCCTGTGGTATCTGGCCGAGTTTGAAAACGGCAAGTTCACCGTCAACCGTGACCCCAAGGAGTTCTCCTCCGTGGAGGATTACCTGAAGAAGCAGAGCCGCTTTGCCAATCTGGACGACCACGACCTTGCGCGTATCATTGCCGAGCGTGATGCCACCTGGCAGCGTATCCGCAACGACTGGGTGAAGTGAGGGAACGACTATGAAAACAGCCAAGGAATATAAGGACAGCCTGCGCGGCAGGAACATCAAGGTCTACCTCAAGGGTGAGCTGCTTGACCCCAAGACGCTCATCGACCATCCGTTTGTCCGCGGCCATGTCAACTCCGCCGCCATGACTTACGCGCTGGCGAATACCAAGGAGTACGAGGACTTGATGACCGCCGCCTCCCACCTGACCGGCAAGAAGATCAATCGCTTCACCCACATCCACCAGTCCACCGAGGATCTGGTGAAGAAGGTCAAGATGCTGCGGATGATCTCCCAGAAGACGGGCACCTGCTACCAGCGGTGCGTGGGCTTCGATGCGATGAACGCCACCTATTCCGTGACATATGAGTGCGATCAGGCACTGGGTACGAACTACCACGAGCGCTTCAGAAAATATTTGGAGTATGTGCAGGAGAACGACCTGATGATCGCCGGTGCTATGACCGATGTGAAGGGCGACCGCAGCCTGCGTCCCGGCCAGCAGAAGGACCCCGACCTGTTCGTCCATGTGGTGGAAAAGCGTGACGACGGCATCGTCATCCGCGGCGCGAAGGCGCACATGACCGGCATGGTCAACAGCCACGAGATGCTCATCATGCCCACCATGGGCATGAAGGAGGACGAGGCCGACTACGCCGTGTGCTGCGCCATCCCCGTGGATGCCGAGGGTGTGATCCACATCTTTGGCCGTCAGACCAACGACGACCGCAAGTGCTGCGGCGAGGTCGATCAGGGCAACGCCCAGTACGGCATCGTGGGCGGCGAGTGCCTGACGGTGCTGGAGAATGTGTTCGTCCCCTGGGAGCGCGTGTTCATGTGCGGCGAGTATCAGTTCTCCGGCCTGCTGGTGGAGCGCTTCGCGTGCTACCACCGCGCCAACTACGGCGGCTGCAAGAGCGGCGTGTCCGATGTTGTCATCGGCGCGGCGGCTCTGATGGCCGACTACAGCGGCTACGGCAAGGCCGGCCATATCAAGGAAAAGCTCAACGAGATGATCCACAAGGAGGAGACGCTCTACGCCTGCTCGCTGGCCTGCTCCTGCGAGGGCAAATGCACCGCCTCCGGCGCGTACTTCGTTGACCCCCTGCTGGCCAATGTCGGCAAGCACAATGTCACCCAGCTGATCTACGAGATCGACCGTCTGGCGCAGGACATCGGCGGTGGCATTATCGCCACCATGCCCTCCGAGTCCGACCTCAAGAACCCCGAGATCGGCCACTATGTGGACAAGTACCTGCGCGGCGTGGAGTGCGTTCCCACCGAGGATCGTATGCGCGTTGGCCGCCTCATCGAGAACATGACCGGCGGCACGGCACTGGTGGAGTCCATGCACGGCGCAGGCTCTCCGCAGGCGCAGAAGGTCATGTACTCCAAGCTGTCCTCCCTTGAGCAGAAGAAGAAATTCGCTGCCGCCATCGCAGGCGTCGGCCACGGTGAGAAGAAGGAGTAACGACCATGGAACTGCGTATTTCCGAGCTTGCCAAGCACTATCCCGCCTCCGGCATCCGCAAGATGTTCGATCTGGCGGCGGGCTATGACGATGTGATCGCCCTGACGCTGGGCGAGCCGAACTTCGACACCCCGGCCTACATCAAGGAGGCCGCCAAGAAGGCACTGGACGAGAACTTTACCCACTACGCGCCCAACGCGGGACTGCCCGTTCTGCGTCAGGCCGTGGCGAACCGCTACCGGTCCTACTGGAGCGGCTACAAGGCGGACAATGTGGTCGTGACCGTCGGCGCGCTGGAGGGTCTGACGCTCTGCCTGCTGGCTCTGCTGAACCCCGGTGATGAGGTGCTCGTCCCCGACCCCTGCTTTGCCAACTACTACGGTCAGGCGATGATTGCGGGCGCGAAGGCCGTGCCCGTCCCCGCCCACGAGGAAAACGGCTTCAACATGACCGCCGCCGATGTCGAAAAGTGCATTACCCCCAAGACGAAGGCGATTATCCTCAACTCTCCCTGCAACCCCACCGGCGCGGTGATGAGCAAGGAGGATGTGCTGGCCATTGCCGAGGTCGTGAAGAAGCACAACCTGTGGGTGTTCTCCGACGAGCCGTATGACGCCATCGTCTACGACGGCGTGGAGGCGTTCTCCATGGCGCAGGTGGACGATGTGCGCGACCACGTCATCGTGCTGAACAGCTTCTCCAAGACCTATGCCATGACCGGCTGGCGCGTGGGCTATCTGCTGGTACCGGACGCGGCCTATGTTCCCAAGTTCGCCGCGCTGCAGGAGGGTCTGGTGTCCTGCGTGTCCAGCTTCTCGCAGGTGGCGTGCGCCGAGGCACTCAAGAGCACCGAGTGCGTCAAGTCCATGCTCGCGGACTACACCCGCCGCCGTGACATTTTGGTGGACGGCATCAACGCCATCCCCGGCTTCACCTGCGCCAAGCCCAAGGGCAGCTTCTACGCCTTCGTCAACATCAAGGCGTTCGGCAAGACCTCTCAGGCGTTTGCAGAGGAGCTGATCCGCGGCGCACGGGTCATCTGCGTGCCCGGCACGGCGTTCGGCGCGATGGGCGAGGGCTACCTCCGTCTTGTGTTCGCCAACTCCGACGACAACCTCAAGGAGGCCGTCCGCCGCATCGATGCCTACATCCGCAAAGCCTACCCCGACATGAAGTAAGCGCAACTCCCGCCCCACACACGGGTCTCTTTTGAGGATAGAAGGAAGTGTTTTGCGACGGGTCATAGATTCACTCAAAAGAAAGGTCGTGTATTCAAATGAAAAACAAGACAAACTCCAAAAATGTAAGCGTAAAAACGATACTGACGGTGGGCGGTGCATTTACTGCATACTGCATCGGCGCGGGTTTCGCCTCCGGTCAGGAGACGCTGCAATACTACGGAGCGTGGGGCGGGAGTTATCCCTTTATCCTGCCGGCACTTACTTTCGCGCTGCTGGCACTGTTCTGCTACGGCACCTACAAAACTGGCTACATCAACCGTTTCCCCAACCCCAATGTGTCCTATAACTACTACTGCGGCAAGGTACTGGGCAGGATTTTGGACATCTTCTGCACCCTCTCCATCGCTCTGAGTACGCTTATCATGTTCGCGGGAAGCGGAGCCACCGTGAACCAGTATTTGGGCTTGCCCGTTTGGGTCGGCACGCTTATCATGGGTATCGTGTCCGTGGTGGTTGTCTGTTTCGGCTTGGAGAAGGTCACCAATGTTCTTGGCTTTGTCGGCACACTCATTATTATTATCATGATGTTCACGGGCATTTACTGCTTCTGCACCACCGACACCACCATCATGGCCGCACAGCAGAATGTGCAGCAGTATGTGGACGAGGGTATCTTCCTGCAAGCCAGGTTTCTGAACATCGACAGCCCTGTACTCGCTGTTATCTCCCTTGTGGGTGCGTATATCACGCTGGGGCTTGCGTTCAATGTTTCCCTCGGCTACCGCTGCAAGAATAAGAAGGAAGTGCTGGGAAGCTCCCTTGTTTCCGCCGCGTTCTTCTGCATCGGTCTGTGCATGGTGCTGTTCACCATCATTCTGAACATGGACTACATCGCCGAACTCAAGGCGCAAGTTCCCATGCTGGCTGCCATTCAGAATATGCTGCCCGCGTTGGCTCTGCCGTTTTCTATCGTCATCCTGTTGGGTGTTTTCACCACCATCACCGGCTACCTGTGGGCGGTTGGCCGCCGCTTCGCGGAGGATCGTACCAAGAAGCAGGCCGTCATCGTCATCATCGTGGCAGTACTGGGTGTGTCCGTAGCATCTGTTATCCCCCTGAGCAAATTGGTCAACATGATCTACCCACTGATTGGCGCGGCAGGTATCGTGATATTCATCGGTATCCTGATCAAGCTTTTCAGTGAGAAAGAAAATAAACAATAACACAAGGAGGAAAAAGTATGAAGAAAATCGTATTTTTCGGCGGCGGTCCCATGGGCGAGGGCATTATGGGCGGCCTGATCCGCGGCAAGGTGGCCGAGCCGAAGCAGATCACCGTCAGCGAGCTGCTGCCCGCCCGCCGGGAGTATCTGGAAAAGACCCACGGCGTGCTGACCACCACCGACCCCGCCGAGGCCTCCACCGCCGATGTGGTGATTCTGGCCGTCAACCCCAACCAGATCCCCAATGTCACCAAGTCCCTCAAGCCCCATCTGAGCAAGAATACCATCGTGATTTCCATCGCCTGCGGCGTGGCACTGGCCACTCTGGAGGAGCAGCTGGGCGCGGACAAGAAGATTCTGCGCGTTATGCCCAACACGCTCATCCAGTCCGGCAACGGCTATTCCGCCGCCTGCATCAACCCCAATGTCAACGATGCGGATAAGGAGGTCATCACCACCGTGCTGAACGCGCTGGGTCAGACCATGTATGTCACCGAGAACATGTTCGAGACGTTCACCGCGTTCTGCTGCACCGGCCCCATCTGGTTCTACAAGACCGTTGAGGCACTGATTGATGCCGGCGTGTACGCGGGCTTCTCCCGCGCCGACTCCCGCGCCATGGTCATCAAGAACATGCTGGGCGTGGCGCAGGTGCTGGACGCCACCGGCGCACATCCCGCACTGAAGGTGGACGACATGACCTCTCCCGCCGGTGTGACCATCGAGGCTTTGCAGGTGCTGCATCAGGAGCGCTTCACCGGCGCACTGATGACCTCCGTGGATGCCGCCGTGAAGAAGGCCAATTCCATCCACTGAGCATTTTCCCCGCGAGAATTTGAGAGAGTTATAAGAGAGAAAACAGACGAAAGGGAGATGACACATGAAAGAACGAAAAGGCTGGTTGTCCGTCCTGCTGCTGGCGGGCTCGTATACATCCTATAACATCGGCTCGGCATTTGCCTCCGGCAATGAGGCACTGCAATTCTTTGGATCCTTCGGCGGGTACTGGCCGTATATCATGATTGGCGTATGTATCATCATTACGGCCATCACTGCCTACATGATGTACGCCGCCAGCTATACCAAGGGATTCACCAAGGCCAATCAGGGCTACTACTACTTCTGCGGCAAGTATGTCGGCTTTATCTACGACTGGTTTATCAGTCTGACACTGATTTGTTTTATTCTGGCTATGCTGGCCGGTTCGGGTGCTACGGTAAACCAGCTCTACAACAATGTCCCCGTTTGGGTGGGTACGCTGGTCGTGGGTGTCGTCTCCGCTATCGCTGCCTGCTTTGATTTGCGCAAGGTCATTGACTCGCTCGGCTTTTTGGGCGTGGTCATCATCGTGTCCATCGTGTGCGTCGGCATCTATGCGCTGCTGACCTCGGACAGGACACCCGTGGAGGCTTCCACCAACATGCTTCAGTATGTGGAGGAGGGCAAGATACTTCAGGCCGGTGTGTTCGGTATCCATCATCCCGTTCTGGGCGGTGTGTACTATGCCGGTACGCTGCTCATCTGCTCTATGCCGTGGGTGCTGACCAGCGGCAGCGCACTGAACAACCGCAAGCAGGTGCTGGGAACCTCTCTGCTGTCCTCTCTGTTTTTCTGGGGCTGCGCCTTCTGCGCCGTGGTCACGCTGCTGCTCAAGACCGATGTTGTCGCGGGCAAGCAGGTTCCCATGCTGGCCGCCGTGCAGGACATCCTGCCCGCGTTGGCCGTCCCCTATGCCATCATTATCATCCTCAGCATTTTCACCAGCATCACGGGTATGCTTTGGGTGCTGGGCGACCGCTTCTCACAGCAGGGCACCAAGAAGTTCTACGCCATCGTGCTGGGAACGACTGCTTTCGGCGTGGCGGGCGGCTCCGTCCTGCCCTTTGCGCAGATTGTCAATGTGGTCTATTCCTTCTTCGGCTTTGCCGGACTGATACTGGGTCTGTTCGTGGTGTTCAAGTCTATTCAGATCAAGCGTTCCGGCCACAACCTCGTGGAAACGCCTGAGCAGGTCGGCGAGGGCGCGGCGGCAATGAACGAGGAGTAAGTGTTGCACCTCCCCAAGCTTTCCTGTAAAATATTAAAATAGTAAGGAGAATCATCATGGTACCTGAAAAGCTGAAAAATCTGGAAGTTGTATCCAAGGCCAATGTCTATTGGGACGGCAAGGTCACCAGCCGCACCTACTTCACCGCTGACGGCGAGAAGCACACCCTGGGCATCATCACCGCCGGTACATACACCTTCGGCGTGGGCGACCGCGAAATCGTCACCCTCATCGCCGGTGAGGTCGAGGTCAAGCGTCCCGTCGATAAGGACTGGGTGAAGTTCAAGACCCCCGAGGCGTTCGAGATTCAGGCCAACTGCGAGTACGACATCCGCACCTACGGTGTGGCCGAGTATCTCTGCGACTATCACAAGGACTGAGCCGCATATCGCCGCCGCGGAGCGCAAAGGGGGGGCTCTGCGGCGGCAGGCGCGGCCATACAAACAAAAATAGAAAGTGAGGAGCAACTATGTCTACCGTTTCTATCCGCAAGACCCACGGTGAGGATTACGCCTCCATCAAAAAGGTCGTTGATCAGGTTATCGCCGATGTCGGCGGACTTGAGGACATTATCAAGCCCGGCTATAAGGTTATCATCAAGCCCAATCTGGTGGCCTGCCCCACCGAGCGTCTGTCCGGTGGCGTCACCCGCTGGGAAGTCTGTCTGGCCATCTATGAGGCCGTCAAGGCCGTGGGCGGTGTGCCTGTCATCGCTGAGTCCTCTGCTGCCGGCGCCGACACCGAACTGACCATCGCCAAGTGTGGCTATCAGGAACTGCGCGACAAGGGCATCCCTGTTATCGATCTGAAGCAGAAGGAGAACGCCCGCTGCACCGTGGAGATCGAGAACAGCGTGGTGTTCGACAAGATCAATACCTGGGAACTGGTGCGAGACTGCGACGCTATCATCACCGTTCCCGTCATGAAGACCCACGATCAGACCGAGGTCACCTTGGGCATGAAGAATCTGAAGGGTCTGCTGATCGACACCCAGAAGAAGGACTTCCACAAGAAGGGCCTGATCGAGGGCGTTGTGGACTGGTGCCTGCACCTGAAGCCCTGCCTGGAGATCATCGACGGCACCTACGGCCAGCAGGGTCTGGGCCCCATCTTCGGCGAGACGAAGAAGATGGATCTGATCATCGGCTCCAAGGATCTGGTGGCCTGCGAGGCCGTCACCAGCAAGATCATGGGCTATGAGCCGAAAGAGGTCATGATCACCAACGCCGCCTATAAGCGCGGCTTCGGCGAGATGGATCTTGCCAAGATCAATGTCATCGGCGAGAAGATCGAGAATGTCGCCAGCCGCTTCAAGCGTTCCTGCGAGGTCGAGATCGAGGGCATTCCCCAGAGCTTCAACCTGATTTTCAGCAAGGATGCCTGCACGGGCTGCCACAACACCGTCATCAGCGCCCTGATGGACATGAAGGCGCAGGATCTGTTCCCCTATCTGGAGAACATGAATGTCTGCGTCGGCCCCTGCACCGAGGAGATGCTGCCCGCCGATGCCAATGCCGACAACACCGTCTGCATCGGTATCTGCTGCAAGAAGCTGGCGGATGCCAAGGGCTTCCGCTGGGTCGTCGGCTGCCCTCCCGGAAACGCCGATGTCGTCAAGGGCATTCTGGGCGACCGCAAGGAATACGGCGTGCGCTACAACTGATTCCCGATATAGCCGCGAAAAACCACCCCATTAGGGGTGGTTTTTTTACGGCATATGTGCTATACTTGCGCCATAACCTGTCTGACGGGGCGATTCTTTGCAGGGAGCGGTTGCTATGAACATTCAGATCTTCGGCATGTCCAAGTCCTTTGACACGAAAAAGGCGGAGCGTTGGTTCAAGGAGCGGCGCATCAAATACCAGTACATCGACCTTGCGAGCAAGGGCGTGTCGGCGGGGGAGTACCGCTCCATAAAGGCCGCCGTGGGCGGCTTCGATGCGCTGGTGAACAAGTCCTCTCGGGCGTATGAGGAGCTGTACATGGCGTACATCACGCCGCAGGCAGCGGAGGAAAAGCTGCTGGCATATCCCGAGCTTTTCAACGCGCCCATCGTCCGCAACGGCAGGCAGGCCACCGTGGGCTATCACCCCGAGGTGTGGCAGACATGGGAATAAAACGGCTGAAAAGTCCGCAGGTCACTGACCTGCGGACGGCTTTTTTCAGTCGATATAGCTGTGCTCCACCGTGACCACGGCGCGATAGCGGTCGTCTATGCCGCGCACGAGGCCGCGTATCTCCTGCGCGGCCTCGGATACGGTTTTGCCGCTGGAAAACGGCAGCACCGCGTCGAAGATGAGGTTATCGTGCGTTGTGCCGCGCACCACGCGGAAGTCGTGGATGGTCAGCGCGGGATCAACCTGCTTGACCAGCTCCGCCACCTGTGTGCGCAGGGCGTTGATCTGCTCGTCGTCGGTGACGATGGGATCCATGTGGATGACAGCGTGGCAGTGGAGCTTCTCCATCAGCTCCTTTTCGATGTTGTCGATCTCGTCGTGCATGGCCATAATGTCCCCGTGGGCGGGCACCTCCGCGTGCAGGGAGATCATCATGCGGCCGGGGCCGTAGTCGTGTACCACCAGGTCGTGGATACCCTGCACGATGTCGCCGGAGAGCGCGGTGTCGCGTATCTCCTTCACCAGCTCGGGGTCGGGAGCCTGCCCCAGCAGGGGAGAGAGCGTCTCCTTCGCCGCCTTGTACGCGGACAGAAGTATGAACACAGCTACGATCATACCCACATAACCGTCCACCGCCAGCCCTGTCCACCTCCCGATGAGCATCGCCAGCAGCACGGCGGTGGTGGCGACGGCATCGGAGAAGCTGTCCATGGCGGTGGCCTCCATGGCGGCGGAGCGGAGCATGTGCCCGATGCTGCGGTTATACAGGAACATATACAGCTTCACGCACACGGATGCCGCCATGATGATAATGGCCGGCAGGGAGAAGGTGACCTCCTGCGGGTGGAGTATCTTGTCGAAGGAGGACTTCGCCAGCTCCACGCCCATCAGCAGGATAAGTCCCGCCACCACAAGCCCCGAAATGTACTCGATGCGCCCGTGGCCGAAGGGGTGGTCGGTGTCGGGCTTTCTGCCCGCCAGACGGAAGCCCAGCAGCGTCACCGCCGAGGAACCCGCGTCCGAGAGGTTGTTGAAGGCATCCGCTGTCACGGCGATGGAGCCGGAGAGCTGTCCGGCGAAGAGCTTGCCAGCGAACAGCAGGATATTCAGCACGATGCCCACCGCGCCGCACAGTGTGCCGTAGGCGCGGCGGACGGCGGGAGAGGATACATTTTCGCGGTCGGGGATAAGCCGGCGGCTCAGCAGTCGTATCATGGGGATACAGCTCCTTTCGGCGGGAATACCCGCCGTTTTGTGAGAATATAGCACAGGGGAATGGCGTACAGGAGTATTTCATAGGGAATGGCGGACATGTCCGCACCCAGCATGACCAGCGGGATGGACACGGATATGTTCCACGGGATGAGCGGCGAGAGGACAATGCCGGAGTTTTCAATGTCGATCGCCAGCTCCTGCTTCCCGCCGCCCTGACGGCGGTAGGTGTCCTCCAACAGCTGCGTGCTGACCACCGCTCCGGCGGACTGGTTGCAGAACACCATCCCCGACAGAATGCACACCGTGACGCAGGCGGGGAACAGCCCGCGCTTTGCCGCTATGCGCTGTGCCAGATGCTGCACACCGTCCAGCGCACCGACGCTGCCCAGCAGACCGGCGTACAGCCCCGCGCTGACCGCCAGCACCGCCGCCGTGACCATGGACACCACACCGCCGCCGGCGAGCACATCGTGCAGTGCGCCGGGTGCGGGCTCGTAGCCCAGCAGCGCGTCCCGCAGGGAGATCGGCACATCGCCGCCCTGTACGAGCACGGTCACGGCAAAGGCCGCCGCTGCGCTGATGGCCATCGTGGGGCGGATGGACACCCTACACAGCGGCAGCAGCAGAATGAGCAGGGCGGGGATCGCCGTCCACCAGCTCAGGCGGAACGCACCCGCCAGCTCGGTCAGCACCTCGCTCTCCGCCGCCGCCAGCGGGTGGGTGACGGACAGCGCGCCGTACGCCGCCAGACTGATAAGAAAGGGCAGCCAGCCGGTGCGGTGCATCAGCGGCAGGTTGTCATAGAGCTTCGTGCCCGTGGCGGCGGCCACCAGCGTGGCGCTGGAGGAGGCGGGGGAGCAGCGGTCACCGAAGTAGGCACCCGCAACGATCGTTCCCGCGGTCATGGCGGCGTCCACGCCGCCGGAGCGCGCAAGAGCCATAAGTATCACGCCCACCGTGCCGATCACGCCGAACGATGTCCCCAGCGCGTAGGAGATGAAGCTCGTCAGCAGGAACGCCACCAGCAGGAACAGCTGCGGTGTGATGAGCTGCAAGCCGTGGTAAATGAAGAACGCTATTGTCCCGGCGCTGCGCCAGAGGGCGGTGATCGCTCCGATGAGCAGGTATATGCCGACGACGCTGCACATCTTGTGTCCCTGTACCCACGCGGCGGCGGCCATTTCCTTTACCGTCATGCCGCGCCGCAGTCCCAGCAGGCCGAATACCGCTATACCGCACCACACGGCGACAATCAGCGTCCAGCCCCTTGCAAGGCACAGCACCACCGCCGAGAGAAACAGCAGAAAGCAGATAAGCACACCCATAGGCTTACTTCCCCGGAATGGTCAGCGTCATGCGGCAGCACAGGTCGTCCAGATCGCTGTCCGTGGCGGCGGGGAGGCGCAGCCTGCCGCCGCATTTGGCGCACACGATGTCCACCGCGCCGCGCCGCACCTGTATGCTGTATTCCGTGCTGCCGCAGGCGCAGGAGATACCGCCCCGCGCCGCGATGTCCTTCAGCTCGGACAGCACCTCGTACATGACTACATTGTCGGTGAACGCCTCATCGGGGGAGGCCTTCTCCTTTGCCACCCGCAGGGCAAGCCCCTCCATGGCGCGGCGCACCTGCGTCTCCTCGCCTATGTAGCAGCACAGCTCCTGCTTTTCGGGGCAGCTCAGGCCGATGCCGCGCCCGTGCAGCAGCGCGTCGGCACTGCACTCCGCCTGATGGTGTCCGCCGCACACGCCGCATGGCACCTGAAGCCGAAAGCGCAGACCGTCCGTCTCGGCGGTCAGTGCCTCCTTGCCGCACTCGCACTCCATCCGCGCTGCGGCCGCGTTCAGGGCGAACACGCTGCGGCGGTGCAGCACCGCTTTTCCGCAGGCGGGACAGATATATCCAAAGCTACGCATTTCCTCCATGGTTTATGCTCCTTTGTCCAAAGCAGTCCCTATATTATATACCGTTTTCCGTCCGTTTTCCAGTATTGCATAAAAAAGACTTTTCCTGTATAATACCGACATTATTTTGTGTGGTTTAGGAAGTGGTGCGATGCAGAACAAGAGCTTTCCCGCCGCGCTGCGGGCGGCGTTCCCGCACACCGTCCCCATCATGACGGGATATATGGCGGTGGGCTTTGCCTACGGTGTGCTGATGGCCGCCAAGGGCTACGGTTTTCTGTGGGCGGGCTTCGTCAGTGCCTTCGCCTTCTGCGGCAGTATGCAGTATGTCGCCATCACCCTGCTGACCACGGCCTTTGACCCCTTGCAGGCGTTTATCATGAGCCTGATGGTCAACGCGAGGTATCTCTTTTTCTCGCTGGCTCTGCTGCCGAAATACCGAAAGCTGGGTAAGCTGCGCGCCTTTATGATCTACACGCTGGCGGACGAGCAGTTTTCCCTTTCGTCCTCGGTAGAGCCGCCGGAGGAGGTCGATCCCACGCTGTTCTACTTCTCCATGAATCTGCTCACATGGGTGTACTGGGTATCGTTTTCGATGCTGGGCGGCCTTGTCGGAGGGCTGCTCACCTTTGACATCACCGGCATCGACTTCGCGCTGACGGCTCTTTTCGTGGTGCTGTTTATCGAGCAGATTATCAAGCGGGAAAACCGCGTCCCCGGCGCGGTCGGCATTGTGTGCTCCGTGGTGGCTCTGGCGGTGTTCGGTGCGGATAACATGGTCATCCCCGCGATGGTGCTCTCGCTCATCGTGCTGCTGCTGGGAAGGAGGAAGCTATGCGCCTGAATACGGCAGAATCCCTTATTATTGTCCTCATGGTCGCGCTCGCCACGCAGATCACGCGCTGGATACCGTTCCTGCTGTTCTCCGGCGACAAGAAGCTCCCCAAGGTGGTCGAGGATCTGGGCAGGCTGCTGCCGCCCGCCATGATGGGGCTGCTGGTGGTGTACAGCCTGCGCAGCATCGATTTTCTCTCCGCCTCTCACGGCATCCCCGAGGCCATCGCCGTGGCTGTCACGGCGGGACTGCACCTGTGGCGGCGGAACACGCTGCTGTCGATACTGGCGGGCACGGTGTGCTATATGCTGCTGGTGCAGCTGGTGTTTTAAGTGAAATATGGGAGCCGCTTTTGCGGCTCTCATATTTTTTCGCCGATGGCGCACACTATGACCAATACTGTTTTACGAGGTGTGCATCATGGATGTGAAACGCTTGAGCCGGCAGACCTGCCGTCTGCCGCAGCCGCCGGGGGTCATAAGCTGTGCCGCCGTGGTGGGAAGGCTGGAGGGTGACGGACCCCTCGGCCGATACTTTGATGCCGTGGCGGACGATTCCTTCCGCGGGAAAAGGACATGGGAGCAGGGAGAGGCGCAGATGCAGGCGGACGCGCTGCGCATGGCTCTGCAAAAGGGCGGACTGACGGCGCGGGAGGTGGACTGCGTGTTCGCCGGGGATCTGCTGAATCAGAACATCGGCGCGACCTTCGGCCTGCGGGATTTCCATATCCCGTTCTACGGGGTGTACGGCGCGTGCTCCACGATGGGGGAGACGCTTTGTCTGGCGGCGATGGCGATTGTCTGCGGCAGTGCCTCCGTCGCGGCGGCGCAGACGGCCTCCCATTTCTGCACCGCCGAGCGGCAGTACCGTATGCCCCTGCCCTACGGCAGTCAGCGCAGTCCCACCGCGCAGTGGACGGCTACGGCGGCGGGCTGCTGCATTCTGGGCAGTCAGGCGGAGGGGCCGTATATCACCCACATCACACGCGGCAGGATCGTGGACATGGGCGTGACGGATATGACGAACATGGGCGCAGCCATGGCTCCCGCCGCGTTCGATACGCTGCGCACGGTCTTCCGCGACACCGGCACCGCGCCGCAGGACTATGACCTCATCGTCACGGGCGATTTGGGCGATGTGGGCAGCCGCATCGTCACGGAGCTGTTCCGCCGCGAGTGCGTAACGCTCGACAACTACACCGACTGCGGCCTGCTGCTCTACGACAGGGAGAAGCAGGACATGCACGCCGGCGGCAGCGGGTGCGGCTGCTCGGCGGCGGTGCTCAACGGCATGATATTGGAGGAAATGCGGCAGGGACGGTGGCAGCGGGTGCTGTTCGCCCCCACGGGGGCGTTGCTCAGTCCCACCAGCTCCTTTCAGGGGGAGAGCATACCGGGCATCTGCCACGCGGTGATATTTTCGCGGACGAGGGAGGGCATATGATGGAATATGTGAATGCGTTTCTCTGCGGCGGGGTGTTGTGCGCCGTGGGACAGATACTTCTGGACAAGACCGCCCTCACCCCTGCACGGATACTGACGGGCTATGTGGTGGCGGGCGTGCTGCTACAGGCCGTTGGTGTGTATCAGTATATCGCGGACTGGGGCGGCGCGGGAGCCACCGTGCCGCTGACGGGCTTCGGCTATCTGCTCGCCAGGGGCGCGGCGGAGGCGGTGGCGCGGGACGGTATTCTCGGTGTGCTCACGGGCGGACTGAGCGCGGCCTCCGGCGGTATCGCGGCGGCGGTGGTGTTTTCACTGCTGGCGGCGGTGCTGGTGCGGCCGTCGGACAAGCGAAAGCGGTAAAAGTTATTTAACTCCCTCTTGCAAATCGTGGAAAGCGGTGGTACACTGACGGCATAAACATAGTAAACCGATAGGAAGTGGTTCCATGACAGAGAAATTCGTCATCACCGGCATGACCTGCGCCGCCTGTGCCGCCCATGTGGAGAAGGCGGCGAACAGCGTTGCCGGTGTGCGCAACGCCTCGGTGAATCTGATGCTCGGCTCGCTGGTGTGCGACCGTGACGAGAGCGTCGATCCCTCCGCCATCATCGCCGCAGTCACGGCGGCGGGCTACGGAGCCGCGCCGGAGAGCGAGGTGCGCCGCGACCTCCACGCGGAGCAGGACGCGGCGGTCAAAGGAATGGGCAGGCGGCTTTTGTGGTCGGCGGTGTGCCTTGTGCCGTTGTTTTACCTGAGTATGGGGCACATGATGGGGCTGCCCGTTCCCGCGTTCATGCACACACAGCCGCTGCTTGCGGCCTTCGTGCTGCTGGGGCTGACGCTGCCCATTCTCATCCTGAACCGAAGCTACTTCACCGTGGGCTTTTCGCGGCTCGTGCAGGGCGCACCCAACATGGACTCGCTCGTGGCACTGGGCGCGGCGGCGGGACTGGTGTACAGCCTCATCGAGATGGGACTGCTGGCGGCGGGACAGGTCAGCGGTATGCCCGACCTGTATTTCGAGTCCGCCGGCATGATACTCACGCTGGTGACGGTGGGCAAGTATCTCGAGGAACGCTCCAAGGGCAAGACCACGGGTGCAATCACCGCGCTGCTGGCACTGGCTCCCGAGTCCGCCGTAGTACGGCGGGAGGGCAAGGAGGTCACTGTCTCCACGGAGGAGATCGCCGTGGGCGAGACGGTCATCGTCCGTCAGGGCGGGCGCATCCCCGTGGACGGTACCGTGACGGCGGGCGGCGGCACGGTGGATGAGTCCGCCCTCACGGGCGAGAGTATGCCCGTGGAGAAGGCCGTCGGGGATAAGGCGGTGTCCGCCACCATTCTCACCGGCGGCTATCTGGAGGTGACGGCGGAGCGTGTCGGCGCGGACACCACGCTCTCGCAGATCATTCAGCTCATGGAGCAGGCGGCGGGCGGCAAGGCTCCCATCAGCCGTCTGGCGGATAAGATAAGCTCCGTGTTCGTCCCTGTGGTCATCTCCGTCGCCGTTATTGCGGCGGTGCTGTGGGCAACGGTGGGCGGCATGGGCGTGCACTTCTGCCTGAGCATCGGCATTGCCGTGCTGGTTATCTCCTGCCCCTGTGCGCTGGGACTGGCGACACCCGTGGCCATCACCGTGGCGACGGGTAAGGCGGCGGAGCAGGGCATTCTGGTGAAGTCCGCCGCCGCGCTGGAGCTGATGGGATGCATCGACACGGTGGTGCTGGATAAGACGGGCACCGTCACCGAGGGCAAGCCCCGTGTGACGGAGGTGCTCTGCGCCGGCGGCATGAACGAGGACGCGCTGCTCTCCGCCGCCGCGTCGCTCGAAAAGCCGTCCGAGCACCCGCTGGCGAGTGCTGTCGTGACGGAGGCGGAGGCGCGGGGACTGCCGCTGCGCCGTGTGGAGAGCTTCTCCGCCGTGGCGGGCGGCGGTGTCACCGCCACCGTGGACGGCGCGGTGCTGCTGGCGGGAAACGAGGCGTTCATGGAGCACTCCGCCGTGGCAGTGAGCGAGGAAATGCACACCGCCGCCGTCACTTTGGCAGAGGACGGCAAAACGCCGCTCTTTATCGCGGGAAACGGTGTGCTGTTGGGCGTTATCGCCGTGGCGGATGTCGTAAAGAGCGACAGCGCATCGGCCATTGCCGCCCTGCGCGCCATGGGCTGCGAGGTCGTGCTGCTCACGGGCGACAACCGGCGCACGGCGGATGCCATCGCCCGTCAGGTGGGCGTGGAGCGCGTGATAGCGCAGGTGCTGCCGCAGGATAAGGCGCGTGTGGTGCGCGAGCTACAGCAGGAGGGCAAGCGTGTCGCCATGGTGGGCGACGGCATCAACGACGCGCCCGCGCTCGTAACGGCGGAGGTCGGCCTCGCCATCGGTGCGGGCACGGATGTGGCCATCGAGTCGGCGGACATCGTGCTGATGAAAAGCAGCCTGCTGGATATTGCGGACGCGGTGTCCCTGTCCCGCGCCACGCTGCGGAACATACGGCAGAACCTGTTCTGGGCGTTCTTCTACAACTCCGTGGGCATCCCCATTGCGGCGGGTGTACTGTATCCCGCGTTTGCTCTGACGCTGAATCCCATGCTCGCCGCCGCCGCCATGAGCCTGAGCAGCGTGTGCGTGGTCAGCAACGCTCTGCGCCTGCGGAGCTGGAAAAGCGGAAGAAAATCGCCGCCGCCCGTTGCAAAAGCGGCGCAGCCGGTGTATGATAGTGTCGTTGAAAACGGCAAGGAGGACGACGAGATGAACAAAAAGACCGTTACCATCAAGGGTATGATGTGCGCTCACTGCGCAGCGCATGTGGAGCAGGCGTTGACCGCGCTGGGTGTGCAGGCACAGGTGGATCTGGCCACCGGCACGGCCGTCATCACGGGCAGCGTGGAGGACGAGGCGGTGAAAAAAGCCGTCACCGCCGCCGGCTACGAGGTCACGGACATCAGGTGAGCGGGGTAAGGACTCACTGCTTTGCGGGAGGTGTGCTGCCATGAAACGAATCGCGTCCATACAGGACATTTCCTGTCTCGGGCGGTGCTCGCTGACGGTGGCACTGCCCGTCATCTCCGCCATGGGCGTGGAGTGCGCCATCGTGCCCACGGCGGTGTTGAGCGCACACACAGCGTTCCCCGGCTTCGTCAGCCGTGATCTGAGTGACCAGCTGCCCGCTATCGCGGCGCACTGGCGGGCGCAGAAGGTGCATTTTGACGCGCTTTACACCGGCTATATTGCCTCGGCTCCGCAGGTGCAGCAGGTGCTCGATTTCTTCGACGCGGTGAAAAGCGAGGATACGCTGCTGATTGCCGATCCCGCCATGGCGGATCACGGAAGGCTCTACTCCGGCTTCGGCGCGGACTTTCCCGCAGCCATGGCGCGGGTGGTGGCGCGTGCGGATGTCGCCCTGCCCAACCTCACGGAGGCGTGTCTGCTGACCGATACGCCTTGCCGCGAGGAGGTGGACGAGCCGTTTGCACGGGAGCTGCTGCAAAAGGTGGCATCATTGGGCGCGAAAAGCGTGGTGCTGACCGGCGTGTCCTTTGACGGCGGTATGCTGGGTGCAATGGGCTACGACAGTATCACGGGGGAGTATTTCTCCTGCGCAGGGGAGCGCAAGCCCGGCTCGTTCCACGGCACGGGCGACATCTTCTCCGCCACCGTCACCGGCGGGCTGATGCGCGGCATGACGCTCCGTCAGTCCGCGGCACTGGCGGTGGAGTTCGTGCTCGCGTGTATCGATGCCACGGCGCACGACCCACAGGCCGGCTGGTACGGCGTGGAGTTTGAAAAGGCTCTGCCGTTTCTGTGCCGCAGGGTGCAGGAGCTGGCGGCAAGCGAATAGAACAACACACAAGCCCTGCGGCGATGCCGCAGGGCTTGTGTGTTGTTTCGGCTTATTCGAGCTTGTCCTCCGGCTTGTCGGAGGGTGCTTTATCGGTGGCGGGCTTATCGTCCGCACTCTTGTCCTCCGCAGGCTTTTCCTCCGGCTTACTGTCGAAGTCGGGCATGGGCACGGGCTCGGAGACAATGTTGATATGCTTGGCGGGAGCCTCGATGGTCTCCGGCACACTGGGGCGGAAGCCGTCCTGCGTGTGCTTGGACGCGCCGTAGTTGTCCACCGTTTCGGGGTCGCGCCCCTCGATGATGGCCATCATTTCCTGTCCCGTGATGGTCTCCTTGCGCAGCAGGTACGCGGCGATCTTGTCCAGCAGCTCGCGGTTGTCGCGGAGAATCTGCTTGGCCTCCTCGTGGCACTGACGGAGAATCTTTATCGTCTCGCGGTCGGCGGCGGCATAGGTCTCCTGTGCGCAGGTCATGGAGTAGGTGCCGTCCAGGTACTGGCTCTGCACGGAGCCGAGTGCCATCATGTCGAACTCGTCGCACATGCCGAACCGCGCCACGAGATTCCGCGCCAGCTCCGTGGCGCGCTCGATGTCGTTGGCCGCGCCGGAGGTCATGGTGTTGCACACGACCTCCTCGCTGGAGCGTCCCGCCAGCAGGGTGCGTATCTCGGTGAGAATATCCTCGCGGGACATGAGGAACTTCTCCTCCTCCGGCAGGTGCAGCGTGTAGCCCAACGCGCCCTGCGTGTGGGGAACGATGGTGATTTTGCTGACGGGCTGGGCGTTTTTCTGCTTGGCCGCCACCAGCGCGTGACCGACCTCGTGATAGGCGATGATGCGCTTTTCCTCCTCGGTGATGACCGTGCCCTTCTTCTCGCTGCCCGCGATGACCAGCTCGAACGAGACCAGCAGGTCGTCCTGATTTACGGCGCGGCGGCCCTTGCGCACGGCGCGCAGGGCGGCCTCGTTGACCAGATTGGCAAGATCCGCGCCCACGCAGCCCGCCGTGGCCTGTGCGATCTTCTCCAGATCCACATCCTCGGCCAGCTTGATGTTGCGTGTGTGTACCTGAAGCGTGGCAAGCCGTCCCGCCAAATTGGGACGATCCACGGTGATGCGGCGGTCGAAGCGGCCGGGACGCAGCAGAGCCTTGTCCAGCACCTCCGGGCGGTTGGTCGCGCCGAGGACGATAACGCCCTTGCTGGGGTCGAAGCCGTCCAGCTCTGCCAGCAGCTGATTGAGCGTTTGCTCCCGCTCGTCGTTGCCGCCGAAGCGTCCGCCGTCGCGGGATTTGCCGATGGTGTCGATTTCGTCGATGAAGATGATGCAGGGCGCGACCTTCGCGGCCTCCTTGAACAGGTCGCGGACACGGCTTGCGCCCACGCCCACGAACATCTCCACGAAGTCGGAGCCGGAGATGGAGAAGAACGGCACACCTGCCTCGCCCGCCACCGCCTTGGCCAGCAGCGTCTTGCCCGTACCGGGCGAGCCGACCAGCAGTGCGCCCTTGGGCAGCTTCGCACCGATGGCGGTGTACTTGCCGGGGTTGTGGAGGAAGTCGATAATCTCCTCCAGAGACTCTTTGGCTTCGTCCTGACCGGCCACATCCTTGAAGGTAACGCCGGTGGACTTTTCCATATAGACCTTGGCGTTGGACTTGCCCACACTGCCAATGCCGCCGAAGCCTCCGCCGCCGGAACGGCTCATCAGGCGCATGAGCAGCATGAACAGCCCCACCATGATGATAACGGGGAGAATGTAGTTGATCATCAGCAGGAGAATGGGGTTCATCTCCGCCTCGTAGTAGCCGGTGTAGGCGACCTTATGCTCCTTGAGCAGGGGCAGCAGATCGGCATTGGAGAGGTAGGCGGTGTAGAGCGTCAGCTTGCTCTCCTTGGACTGGGTGTAGGACTTCGCTGCGGTCTTGCTGCCCTCCTCCTGCTCCTCTGTGTAGACATAGCCGTCCACGGGGGTGATGTAGATGGTGCTGTCCTTGAACAGCAGCTCCTCCACCTGATCCTTTTCGATCATGGTGATCATGTCGCTGTACTTGATCTCGTGGCTGCTGGTCTTGTTGGCGGCGTTGCTGGTGTAGGCGTTGAAGTAGTTGAACGCCACCGTCAGCACCAACGCCCACGCAATCAGCGTCATCACGCCGCGCAGATTGCTTCCGTTTTTGCCGTTTTTGTTGTTTCGGTCATTTTTTCCGTTATTTGCCATATCTTTGTCCTCCGTTTTACCTGTTCGGGGAGCTTGTATTTTTGCAAGTATAACACACTCGGTGGGAAGTCTCAAGGAAAAGGCGGCGAGTTTTCCTGTAAAATTTCTATGAATCCGGCTTTATCTTGACGGAAGTATGTGGTATACTGTGTGCAATTATGTGGATCGTGAGGTATACCCATGAGAGAGACGAAGGATACGGAGAGCCGGCGGCCTCTGCCGGATGCGGAGGCGGACGGCATCATTGAGGGACGCAACGCGGTCATCGAGGCACTGCGCGTGGGCACCGCCATGGATAAGATATACATCGCCAAGGGCGAGACGGACAAGACGCTGGGGCATATCGCGTCCAAGGCACGCGCCGCCGGCATCGTGGTAGTGGACGCCGACCGCCGCAAGCTCGACGCCATGTCCCGCACCCACGCCCATCAGGGCGTTATCGCGCTGGCGGCGGTGCGGGAATACGCCACGGTGGAGGATATTCTGCGCTCCGCCGCAGAAAAGGGCGAGCCGCCGCTGCTGGTCGTGTGCGACGAAATATCCGACCCGCACAATCTGGGCGCGATACTGCGCACGGCGGAGTGCGCCGGAGCGCACGGTGTCATCATCCCCAAGCGGCGCAGCGCGGGGCTGACGGCTGTTGTGGCAAAGACCTCGGCGGGCGCGGTGAGCTACATCCCCGTGGCGCGGGTGGCCAATATCCCCACGCTGCTGAAGGAGCTGAAAAAACAGGGTGTGTGGGTGTTCGGCACGGCGGCAGGCGGCAGCACGCCGCTGTATGATGCCGACCTGAAGGGCGCGGCGGCCATCGTCATCGGCTCGGAGGGCACGGGCATGACGCGGCTGGCAGCGGAGAGCTGCGACTTTCTGGTGAGCATACCCATGAAGGGACGCATTTCCTCGCTGAACGCGAGCGCGGCGGCGGCGATACTGCTGTACGAGGCCGTGCGGCAGCGCGGATAACGGAGATATGGAGACAGCATGAGAAGGCGACGGGACGAGGAACTGTACGGCGCGTCCGATAGTCAGGAGGACGAGCTTTCATTAGAGGCCATCCTTGCCGAGTACGGCAGGGGTGCGCGTCAGCCTGCCCCGCAGCCGCAGGAGACGGCGGAGCCGGAGCCGACACCGCAGGAAAAGCCCGAAAAGGAAGATCCGCTGCCGCCGGAGGAACCGCAGAAGCCGCAGACGGCAGAGCCTGTCCGTATCTCCGACGCTCCCGACCGCGTGGCGTTGAAGGACATCATGTCGCAGACCGTGGACGCGGTGCTGCGGGATGCGGAGGACGGCGTGATCGACCGCCCCGTGCCGCTTGGCGAACGCATTACCAACCTGCTGGAGCGTCTGCGCGGTATGAGGCGGGGGAGCCGTCCCTCACTTCAGGACACGGAGCGGCTGTTCGACGAGCCGGAGGCGGAGACACGGGAGCCGGAGGAGCCGCCGGAGCCCGAGCCGCCCATGGAGGATGCGCTGCGCGAGGAAAAGCACCGCTGCAACCGTCTGCGCAGCGGGCTGATAGCGGGCATATTCCCCGCGCTTGCGCTGCTGGCCGCCGCCGTGCTACAGGAGCTGGAAAAGCTTCCCTCGGCGTGGCTGGATGAAGCATTTTTGCGGTGCGCCGTGCTCGGCGGCGGGCTGGTGCTGACGGCACTGGCCTGTATGCCCGTGTGGAAAAAGGCGGCGGAGCTGCTGCGCGAGGGAAAGGCGGGGTGCGAGCTGTGTGCCGCCGTCACGGTGCTGGCGCAGCTCCTGTGCTGTGTGTGCGGCATCGTCACCGGCAGCACGAGAGCCACGCCCTATGCCGCTGTGGGCGCACTGCTGATACTGTCGTGCCAGTGGGGGCTGTACCTCGAAGCGGAGACGCGCCGCAGCGCGTACCATCTGCTGGTGATGGGCGGCGGCGTGCCCTATGTGGTGTCCGTCACCGAGGCGGGAGCCTGCAAGCAGCGCGGACGGACGGACGGCTTTTACCGCATGACGCGGCAGAGCGACCCTGCGCGGCAATGGCAGAACTATGTACTGCCGCTGGTCACGGCGGCTGCGGCGGTGCTCAGCGGCGTGGTGTGCTTCTCCGGCGGGAGCATGAGCGACTTCCCATGGGTGCTCATGGCACTGACCACCGCCGGAGCGGGGCTGAGTGTGCCGCTGAGCGGCGTACTGCCCCTGTACTATCTGACAAAACGGCTGAACCGCAGCGGCTGCGCTGCTGCGGGCTATGCCGGAGCGAGGGCCGTCAGCCGCGCCAAGCGGCTGGTGCTGACGGATGACGACCTGTTCCCTGCGGGAACGGTGACGCTGAACGGCTACAAGGTATTCGGCGAGGAGCGCAGCCGTGCGGTGTCCTACGCTGCATCGGTCGCCAAGGCATCGGGCAGCAGCCTTGCGCCGCTGCTGGAGCGGCAGCTTGCCGCCGAGGACGGCTTCCGCCTCCCCGTGGAGTGGGTGAACTACTGCGAGGAGGGTGGCGTGGAGGCCAACATACGCGGCGAGACCGTGCTCATGGGCAGTGCGTTCTTCATGAAAAAGCGCAAAATCGCCCTGCCGCGGGACATGAAGCTGTCCACGGGCGTATTTCTGGCGGTGGACGGTGCGCTGACGGCGGTGTTTGCCGTGAAGTACCAGCCCTCCCGCAACGCGGAGTGGGCACTGCGCACGCTGAAGCGGGCGCATATCACGCCCGTGCTGGCGGTGCGCAGCGGCAATGTTACGCCGGGGCTTATCAAGCGGAAATTCGGCGTGGATGCCAAGCCGGTGTATCCCGATGTGTCCACGCGCCTTGCACTGGCGGAGCTGGCAGAGCAGCAGGGGGAGCGACCCTATGTCGCCATCTGCCGCGAGGGATTGCTGCCGCTGGTGGACTCCGTGGCGGGCAGCCGCCGTGCGGTGAAGGCCGTGCGCACGGCGACCCTCCTGAGCTACATCGGCGCGGCGGCGGGCGTGGCCTTGGCCTACTACCTGACCTCCGTGGGCAATTTCGCCCTGCTGGCACCCCTCGCCATGGTGCTCTATCAGATCCTCTGGCTCCTGCCCACCCTCCTGCTGGCAGGACTGGTGAAGCATTATTGACAGCACCCGACACCCGTCCGCAGGGCGGAGTGACTTCACCCCACCGCGAAAAAAGCGCACCCTCACGGATGCGCTTTTGCTATATTCACATCTTTTCGGGGGCGGAGCAGCCAATGAGCGTCATGCCGTTTTTCAGCACGGCGCGGGCGGTGTCCGCCAGCTTCAGTCGGGCAAGGAGCACCGTCTCCGCCTCGCCCTTGATACGGCAGGCGTTATAGAAGCGGTGGAAGGCGGCGGCCAGCTCGCCAAGATAGCGGTTGATGAAGCTGGGGTCGTAGTCCCGCGCCGCCAGATACACCACGGTGGGGTACTGCGCCAGCTGCTTGATGAGTGCCCTTTCCTCCTCGGCGGTCAGCACACTCAGGTCGGCCTCCGATGCACGGGGCACGGCAAAGCCCTCGGCGGCGAGGTTTTTCAGCAGTGTGCAGATACGGGCGTGGGCGTACTGGACATAGTACACGGGATTTTCGCTGTCCTCCCGCACGGCAAGACCGAGATCGAACTCCATCTGTGTCTCCGGCTTGGCGTTGAAGAACCAGCGGCAGGCATCCACGGGTATTTCGTCGAGCAGGTCGGTGAGGCTGATGGCCTTGCCCGTGCGCTTGGACATGCGGACGATCTCGCCGTCTCGCACCAGCTTGACCAGCTGCATCAGCACGATGTCGAGACGGTGTGCGCCGTCCAGCCCCAGCGCGTCCATCGCGCCCTTGAGCCGCGCCACATGGCCGTGATGATCCGCACCCCAGATGTTGATCACCTTGTCGAAGCCGCGCACGGCGAATTTGTTCCGATGGTAGGCGATGTCGGCGGCGAAGTAGGTGTAGAATCCGTTGGCGCGGCGCAGCACATCGTCCTTCAGCCCCAGCTTTTCGATGGCCTCGTCACTCTTGCCCTCGCACCGCAGGTTCTCCGCCAGTATCTCGGCGGTTCTGAGCCACAGCGCGCCGTCCTTTTCGTAGGTATAGCCCTTGTCGCTGAGAGCCTGCACGGACGCGGCGACATAGCCGCTCTCATGCAGCGAGGACTCGAAGAACCATTCATCATATTGAATACCATAGCGGGCGAGGTCGGATTTCATCTTGGGGATGTTTATGCTGAGACCGAACTGCGCGAGCGCGTCGTGGCGCGTCTTTTCGTCGCAGTCAAGGTATCTGTCGCCTTCTTTTTCATAGAAAGCCTGCGCCAGCTCGCGGATGTCGTCGCCGTGGTAGCCGTCCTCGGGGAACTCCACCGCGTCCTCACCCCTGATGATCTGGAAATACCGTGCCTCCAAGCTCTTGGCGAATTTCTCAATCTGATTGCCCGCGTCGTTGACATAGAACTCGCGCCACACCTGTGCGCCGGACTTCTGCAAAACGGATGCCAGCGTGTCGCCCAGCACGCCGCCGCGGGCGTTGCCCATGTGCATGGGACCCGTGGGGTTGGCAGAGACAAACTCCACCATGTATTTCTTTCCGCTGAGGGTGTCGTTTTCGCCGTACCTCTCGCCGGCGGCTTCGATGGCGGCCACGGTGTCGGCGAACCATTTGTCGCCCAAGCGGAAGTTCAGGAAGCCGGGGCCCGCCAGCTCCACAGAGGTAAAGTAGCTGCCCGCAAGCGTCATGCTGTCGATGAGCGTCTGCGCCACCTGACGGGGGTTCATTTTCATCGCCTTGGCAGCGGCGAGACAGAAGGTGGTGGTATAGTCGCCGTTGGCGGTGTCCTTGGGGATCTCCACCGCCGGCTCCACGGTGATACCGGCGGGCAGCAGTCCCGCCGCCGCCGCCTTTTCATACGCGGCAGCCGTCAGCTCCCGTACCTGTGCCTTGGCGTTGTCGATCATGTTCATATCGCGTTCTCCTCTTTCGTCTCTTTCGTCAGTGTCAGATGCAGGCACAGGGCGGACAGCGCCTGTGTGCCCAGCAGCAGTGTATATGTCAGTGTGATGTATCCCTCACCCCTGCGCGGCAGGTGCCACGATACTTCCTTTGTGTCCACACGCAGCGTCAGTGCGCCGCCGTCGCCGCCGGCGATCTGCGTCACCGTCTGTCGCTTCGGGTCGAGCAGCAGACCGTAGCCGCCGTCCTTCGATTCGGTGATGACCACGGCGCGGTGCTTCTTCGTCTCCAACCGTATCTCCGAGGCCACGCCGCTCCCATCCGCCTCGTTTTGCGCCGTATAGCGCAGACGGTGGCCGTAGTCCGTACTCTCCAGCGTCCCCGTGCCGCGAAAGGTCAGCTCGTCCACGCCGCCGGCGAAGCTGCTGCGGCTGCAAGATAGTACATGTACCGTCTCCATGTCAGTACCTCTCAATGTCCACATGGCGCACCGCGCCCTCCGGCGGGCGGCGCAGGAATTGCCCCGCCAGTGCGCCGAAATCCTGCGGTCGGTCGCTGGCGTAGAGCGTCAGCTCACCCGCCTTGCGCTGTGCCAGCAGTCCGTGTCCGTCCAGCTCACACCGCAGGGCCTGCGCCGCCGCCGCGCCGGAATCCACCAGCGTCACGCCGCCGCCCATCACCTCCGCGATGACCTCCGTCAGCAGCGGATAGTGCGTGCAGCCCAATATCAGCGTGTCGATGCCCGTGGTGCGCAGCGGCTCCAGATACTCCCGCGCCACCGTCTCGATGACCGTATCGCCGACGCGGAACCGCCCGTTCTCCACCAGCGGCACGAACAGCGGACAGGCCTTGGCGAATACCTGAATTTCACCGTCCAGTCGCGCAAGACACCGCTCGTAGGCTCCCGAGCGTACGGAGGCGGCGGTGGCGATCAGTCCCACGCGCTTATTGCGCGTGAAGTGCGCCGCAGCGGTACAGGCGGGCTCCACCACACCCAGAATGGGTATATCGCTCTCGGCGGAGAGCACCGGCAGCGCGTTGGTGGACACCGTGCCGCAGGCGACCAGCAGTGCCTTCACATCAAAGCTTCTCAGGAAGTGTACATCCTGACGGGCGTAGCGCAGCAGTATCTCCGGCGAACGCCCGCCGTAGGGGACACGCGAGGTGTCGCCGAAGTATATAATGTTCTCGGAGGGGAGGATGCTCTCGATCTCCCGCACGGCGGTAAGACCGCCGAGGCCGGAGTCGAATACCCCGACAGGCCGCTGATCCATGTGTACCCTCCTTCCCGTATACGATACGGCATCAGTTTAACTCATACATTGTACTATGATTCCCCTGCCGATACAAGCTAAAAATTGGCGTACCTGTTCATTTTTTTCTGTGGCAATCGCGGCTGCGGCGTGCTATAATGGGAAAAACGGATCTGCCCGACACAACGGAGGTGGTAAGATGGAGCTGAAAATGACGGAAAAGCAGTTCCGGCGTCTGCTGGATCTGGTCTACATAGGAAACTGGGTGCTCAACTCCACCCGCGGTGACGACCGCATCAGGGAGTACGATCAGGTGGAGAGCCTTGTGTTCTCACACTGCCTTGATCACGGCATGGCTCCGCTGACGGAGCTGTATCATGGTGAGCTGATCCCCTCCCGCGCCTTTGCCGACGGCGGTATACACGAGGCGATCATGGCCTACGAGGACAACACCTTTTTCGAGATACTCGCGCAGGAGCTCGCCCTGCGCGATTTGGACGACCCGCCCATCACGGCAGAGAATTACGATGAGATCATGGCGCGGATGGAGACCTACCTCGGCGAGTTCGAGCAGCACGGCACGGACAACATCACCGTGGAGATGGACGACTGAGGATGGCAGAGGAATAAAGAGATGACCGGCGAGAGCCGGTCATCTCTTTATTCCTCTGCCCTTACGCGCACATACTCCTCATATCGAAACCGCAGCCCGTTCTCCTCCATCTCCTCCGACCGCTTATCAGGCCGCCAGTGCGGGTCGTGTGCCAGATCGGGGAAGAAGGCGTCCGCGCCGCCGTCGGCATCAATGCGGGTGACATATACCCTGCTGCACAGCGGCAGCAGCTGTCGGTACACGCTCCCACCGCCGATGACCCATGCGTCCTCTCCTGCGGCGGCGGCAGCTTCGGCGGCGGAGTGAACGGTCTCGGCGTTTTCGGCGGCAAAGGCTGCATCCGTGGTCAGCACGATGTTGCGCCGCCCTGCAAGTCCCCGTCCGTGCGGCAGGGATTGCAGCGTCCTGCGCCCCATGACCACGGTGTGTCCCAGCGTCAGCTCCCTGAACCGCCGCAAATCGGCGGAGAGGTGAAACAGCAGGCGGTTATCCCTCCCGATGCCCCACTTTTCGTCCACGGCGACAATGGCGTACATACGGCTCCCCCCCTCTCAGATCGCCACGGGGATCTTGTCCTCGAACGGCTGCGGGTCGTAGCCCTCCAGCGAAAAGCTGTCGCGGGTGAAGCGATAGAAGTCCGTGACGGACTTGTCTATCATGAATTTCGGCGCGTCGTGCTCCTCCTGCGCCAGCAGCTTTTCGATAACGGGTACATGGCGGTCATAGATATGCGCGTCCGCGATGACATGCACCAGCTCACCCGCCTCCAGTCCCGACACCTGCGCCATCATGTGTACCAGCACGGCGTACTGCACCACATTCCAGTTGTTCGCCGCCAGCATGTCCTGACTGCGCTGGTTGAGTATCGCGTTGAGCGTATGACCCGACACATTGAAGGTCATGGAGTACGCGCACGGGTACAGTGCCATCTCGTGCAGGTCGGCGAAGTTGTAGATATTCGTCAGTATCCTGCGGCTGGCGGGGTTGTGCTTCAGGTCGTAGAGCACCCTGTCCACCTGATCCATCTCGCCCTCGGGGTACCGGTGCTTCACGGCGAGCTGGTAGCCGTAGGCTTTGCCGATGGAGCCGTTTTCGTCCGCCCAGCTGTCCCAGATGTGTCCGCGCAGGTCGTGGATATTGTTGGACTTCTGCTGCCATATCCACAGCAGCTCGTCGATGCAGGTTTTGAAATAGGTGCGGCGCACGGTGAGAATGGGGAACTCCTCGCGCAGGTCATAGCGGTTGACGATGCCGAACCTCTTCACCGTGTGGGCGGGTGTGCCATCGTCCCAGTGGGGGCGCACGGTCTGGTCGGTGTCCCATACGCCGCGTGTCAGTATCTCACGGCAGTTGTCCTTGAAAATGCGGTCTGCGTAGCTCATAGTTGCGCCCTCCTGTGTGGTTTTCCCCATTGTACCACATCCTGCGGCAAAACGGAATCATATTTCCATATGCCAGCCATTAAAAAAATGGAGGTTGCAACTTCCGTGTTCCTTGGTATAATATTTTGCGGAGCAAAAATAAGGAGGTATCTCCATGACTTATGATGTGATCATTATCGGCGCGGGTCCCGGCGGCATTTTCTCCGCCTACGAGCTGATGCAGCGCAGGCCGGAGTGGAGTGTCGCCGTGCTGGAGGCGGGCAACTCGCTGGAAAAGCGGCACTGTCCCATTGACGGCGACAGGGTGAAGTCCTGCATCCACTGCAAGACCTGTGCCATCATGAACGGCTTCGGCGGCGCAGGCGCGTTCTCCGATGGCAAGTACAACCTGACCAACGAGTTCGGCGGTACGCTGCACGAGTACATCGGCAAGCAGAAGGCTATGGAGCTGATGCGCTATGTGGACGACATCAATGTGGCCTGCGGCGGCGCGGGCACGAAGCTCTACACCACGGCGGACAGCACTTTCAAGCGGCTGTGCCTGCAAAACAACCTGCACCTGCTGGATGCCTCCGTGCGTCATCTGGGCACGGACATCAACTATAAGGTGCTGGAAAACCTGTATGCCCGATTGAAGGAGCATGTCGATTTCCACTTCCTTACGCCGGTGAAGACGCTGACCGCCACCGATGACGGAGGCTACGAGGCGGAGACGGACAAGGGCAGCTTCCGCGGACGGCGGTGCATCATCTCTGTGGGACGCAGCGGCAGCAAGTGGATGGAGTCCGTGTGCGCGTCCCTTAATATTCCCACCAGATCCAACCGTGTGGACATCGGCGTGCGGGTGGAGCTGCCCGCCGAGGTGTTCGCCCCCATCACCGACGAGCTGTACGAGAGCAAGATCGTCTATAAGACCGAGAAGTATCAGGACAAGGTGCGCACCTTCTGCATGAACCCGCACGGCGCGGTGGTCAACGAGAACACCAACGGTATTGTCACCGTCAACGGCCACAGCTATGAGGATCCCGCCCTGCACACGGAGAACACCAACTTCGCCCTGCTGGTGTCCAAACACTTTACCGAGCCGTTCCGTGACAGCAACGGCTATGGCGAGAGTATTGCGCGCCTTTCCAACATGCTGGGCGGCGGTGTGATGGTGCAGCGGTTCGGCGATCTGATACGCGGCCAGCGCAGCACCGCCAAGCGCATAGAAAAGGGCTTTATGACCCCCACGCTGGCGGCCACCCCCGGCGATCTGAGTCTGGTGATGCCCAAGCGCATACTCGACGGCATCATTGAAATGCTCTACGCGCTGGACAGGATCGCCCCCGGCACCTCCGGTGATGACACGCTGCTCTACGGCGTAGAGGTGAAGTTCTACAACATGGAGGTGGCACTGGACAGGAATCTGGAGACGAGCCACAAGGGTCTGTTCGTCATTGGCGACGGCAGCGGCGTGACCCACTCGCTGTCCCACGCCAGTGCCGGCGGCGTATATGTAGCGCGGTATCTGGCGGAAAACGAATGATCTCCAAGGCCGAAGCGGATTCCCGCTTCGGCCTTTTGCTTATTCTCACGGAAAGCTGCGCCGTGCCAAACAATTCACGGAATATACTTTTCTTTTCCTGCAAAACTTGCTATACTGACAGGGACTACACGAAAAGGAGATCTTCGCATGAAACGATTTTTACGCCTGACGGCGTTTCTCATGGGGCTGACACTGCTGCTGTCCGCCTGCGGCAGCAAGGCCGAGCCGGAGCTGGCGGACGCATCAACGCAGACTGCGCCGCCCGTGGAGGGCGTGACCGCGCTGGAGCTGTGCGACGGCGAGGTGACGCTCCGCTTTGAAAAGGACGAGAGCGGCACTTGGATCTGGGAGGATGATGCCGATTTCCCGCTGGAGCAGACGGCCATGGATGCACTGCTGGCTCTGCCCGCCGCACTGGACGGCGGCGAGGCCGTATCCGATGTGCAGGAGCTCTCGACCTACGGGCTGGAGAGCGCGGAGAAGTATGTCACCGTCACCTCCGACGGTGAGGAGATGACCTACTACATCGGCACACAGGCGGGCGACGGAGACTGGTATGTGCTCACCCCGTCGGGAAAGGTGGTCTGCACCTCCGACGCCAACAAGAGCCTGCTCAGCCGCAGCATCTACTCTATGGCGGTGCTGCCCGACCTCCCGGCCGTTGCGGAGGACAAGCTCGTCAGCGTGACGCTGGTGAATGATGCGGGCGGCACGGTGCGCATCACCGCCGACGAGGACGGCACACGGCGCAGCGGCAACAGGGATGTCACCTCCGCCACGACCGCACTCGTGCAGGAGATCGCCGCGCTGTCCGTCAGATCCTGCGTGGACTATGACCCCGCAGAGGGCGCGGCGGAGGTCTGCGGACTGGTGCCGCCCGCCGTGACGCTCACGGTGGTCTACACCGCCGAAAACGGCGCGGAGCGGACGCTGACCGTGGCGGTCGGCGGCTCCACCGAGGACGGCGGACGGTATGTGACCGTGGGGGAGGAGAGCACCATCTACCGCATGGAGGAGTCCGCGCTGGCGCAGACGCTCACGCTGGCGGAAACGGGGCTGTAAGCGGGAAAAAGCCGGAAATAAAGGAGGCGCAGGTATGCGCATACTCATCGTGGAGGACGAAAAACGACTGGCGGCGACGCTACAGGAGCTGCTGCGGCGGCAGGGCTATGCCGCAGATGTATGCTATGACGGCATTTCGGGGCTGGACAACGCCCGCAGTGACATTTACGACCTGCTGGTGCTGGACGCGATGCTGCCGGGGAAGGACGGCTTCACGCTGCTGCGGGAGCTGCGGCAGGGGGGAAGCCGTCTGCCGGTGCTGATGCTTACCGCCCGCAGTGAACTGACAGACCGTGTACGCGGTCTGGACGCTGGCGCGGACTACTATCTGACCAAGCCGTTTGAGCCGGAGGAGCTGCTGGCCTGCATTCGCTCGCTGCTGCGGCGCGGCGGGGAGGATGTCTCCGCCGATCCGGAGGTGACGGCGTTCGGCGACCTGACGCTGCACATGACCACCTTTCTGCTGGAGTGCGGAGGGCGGAGCGTGCGTCTCAGCCGCCGCGAGTACGACCTGATGGAGCTGCTGATGAAGAACGGCGGGCAGATCGTTTCCAAGGAGCAGCTTATATTGAAGGTGTGGGGCTACGACTCCGACGCTGAGGACAACAATGTGGAGGTGTATATCTCCTTCCTGCGGCGCAAGCTGACGCATTTACAGTCTGCCGTACGCATCAAAACGCTGCGCATGGTGGGCTACTGTCTGGAGGTGGAGGCATGATACGCCACCTGCGCTGGAAGGTCGTGGCTACCAATATGCTGCTCATCTCGCTCGTGCTGCTGGCGGTGTTCGCGGCGGTGTTCTTCATCTCACGCGGAAATTACCGCAAAAATGTGCAGCAGCAGCTCTATCAGGCGTTGGAGCAGGGGGATTACGGCATCAACACACCCGGCGCGGACGACATTCCCTGCTTTGTCGCCGAGATCTACGGCAGCGGAACCGTCCGCGTGGCGGGCAACAGCTACTATGACCTCAGTGACGAGACGAGGCTGGCGGAGATCGTCACCGCCGCGCTTGCCCGGCAGGACGACGCGGGAACGCTGGATGACTTCCATCTGCGCTATCTGCGGCAGACGGGCTACGCGACAACGGTCATCGCCTTTACGGATACCTATTTGGAGTACACCTCGCTGCACACGCTGCTGACGGCGTGCTCCGTGGTGGGCTGCTGTGCGCTGGTGGTGCTGTTCGCGTGCAGCTATCTCCTCGCCGGCGTGGTGACAAAGCCCGTGGGCGCGGCGTGGGCGCAGCAGGAGCAGTTCCTCTCCGATGCGAGCCACGAGCTGAAAACGCCGCTGACGGTGATCCTCTCCTCCGCCGAGCTGCTGGAGCAGACCGCCACGCGGGAGCAGGAGGTCTATCTCGACAACATTCAGGCGGAAAGCCGCCGTATGCGCTCGCTGGTGGAGGATATGCTCACACTGTTCCGCGCACAGAAGAACGCCGGAACGCTGCCGGACACGGCGGCGGACGCGGCGGAGGTCGCCGTCACTGCGGCACTGCGGTTCGAGCCGGTGGCGTTCGAGGCGGGACACCTGCTGGATTACGACATTGCGCCCACCCTGCCCGTGCGCGGTGACGCGGCAAGGCTGGGGCAGGCACTGGGGGCACTGCTGGACAACGCCGTGAAGTACGCCGCGCCCAAGACCGCCATCCATCTGGATGCGGAGCGGCAGGGGAATCGCGCCGTCATCACCGTGGCAAACGAGGGCGAGGACATCCCGCCGGACAAGCGCGAGCGCATCTTCGACCGCTTTTATCGGGCGGACGAGGCGCGCACGGACACCGGCAGCTTCGGACTGGGGCTGCCCATCGCCAAGGCGATTGTTGACGCGCACCGCGGTACGCTCCGCTGTGAGAGCGGCGGGGGCGTGACCCGCTTTATTATCTCCCTGCCGCTGTGGGCGGGAAAGCAGGAAAGAGGCGCAGACCATGCTTGACACCATCATTCGGGGCGGCACCGTCATAGACGGCACGGGTCGCCCCGCCTTTGCCGCCGATGTAGCGATAGCGGGCGGCAAAATCGCCGCCGTGGGCGACCTGCGCGGCACGGAGGCCGCCGAGGTCATCGATGCATCGGGCAAAACCGTTACCCCCGGTTTTATCGACATACACCGCCACGCGGACGCGGCGGTGTTCCGCCCCGACTTCGGCGCGGCAGAGCTGTGTCAGGGACTGACCACCATCGTCAACGGCAACTGCGGGCTGAGCGGTGCGCCGTTCGGCGCGGCGCACGGCGCGGCGATACGCAGCTACCTCCGTCCCATTACGGGTGCGCTTCCGCCGGAGATGGCCACCGACACG
The DNA here is from genome assembly GCA_963613145.1 of Bacteroidaceae bacterium. GTDB lineage: Bacteria > Bacillota > Clostridia > Oscillospirales > Oscillospiraceae > Vescimonas. The sequence continues at coordinate 35,708 of CAVDXW010000007.1, forward strand.
CTGGCATCGTACTTTGCCTCCCTGCCGCCGCTGCCGCTCCATGTGGGAATGCTGGCGGGCGCGGGCGTTCTGCGCGCCGATGTCGCGGGCTACGAGCTGGAGCATCTGAGCGGCGCGCACTATCGTACATTGCACCGCCGGTTGGAGCAGGCACTCGGCGACGGCGCACTGGGCGTGTCCCTCGGGCTGGGCTACGCGCCGGAGTGCTTCTATACCACGGCGGAGCTGATCCGCGCCCTCGCGCCCCTTTCGGGACAGGGCATCCCCCTGACCGTCCACATGCGGCAGGAGGGCGGCGCGGTGTGCGAATCCGTGGAGGAGATGCTGCTCGTGGCGCGGGAGCTGAAAATACCGCTGCACATCAGCCACCTGAAGGCGATGGGGCGCGACAACTGGGGCACAAAAATACCCCGCACCCTGGAGCTGCTGCATCGGGCACGGGACGAGGGGATGGAGGTGGGCTGCGATGTGTATCCCTACACCGCCGGCTCCACACAGCTGCTGCACATTCTGCCGCCGGAGTTTTTAGAGGGCGGGATGGACGCGGTGGTGCGCCGCCTGTCCGACCCTGCGGCGCGGCGGACGCTGGCGCACCGCATCGAGGACGGCGCAGGCTTTGACGATATTGCCAAGCTTGCGGGCTGGGATGGCATTTTCCTCAGCAGTCTGCAATGCGCGGAGGACGCGCCGCTTCTCGGCAAGAGCATTGCGCAGGAGGCGGAGCTGGAGCACAAGACGCCGCTCGACGCCTGCTGTGACCTGCTGATACGCGAGCACTGCCAGGTGACGATGATCGACTTCATGGCATCCGAGGACGACATTTCCGCCATTTTGCGCAGTCCGCTGAGCTGCCTTATCTCCGATGCTACCTACCCCACGGAGGGAATGCCCCATCCGAGGGTGTACGGCAGCTGCACCCGCCTGTTGCAGCATTTCGTGCGCGAAAAGGGCGTGCTCACGATGGAGGAGGGCGTTCACAAGCTGACGCAGGCTCCGGCGCAGGCACTGCACCTTACGGGCAAGGGCGTTGTCGCCGTGGGTGCGGACGCGGATATATGCGTGTTCGATCCGGCGGCTCTGCGCGAGCGCGGGACCTATCAGGAGCCCTGTCGGACGGCGCAGGGCATGACCGCCGTGCTGGTCGCGGGAAAACGCGCCGTCGCGGACGGGGCGGTGACGGGCGTAAAGGCAGGGAGGATCGTGGGATGGACGGCGCACCGCTATCTCTTATAAGATAAACCCTCCGTCGCAGGTGAGCACCTGCCCCGTGATAAACGATGCCTTTTCGTCTGCCAGAAAGCTGACGGCGGCGGCGATGTCCTCCGGCGTGCCCAGCCGTCCCAGCGGCGTTTCCTGCGCCAGCTGCGGCAGTACCTCCGGCGGCAGCGCGGAGAGCATGTCGGTTCGGATGACCCCCGGTGCAACGCAGTTGACCCGTATGCCCGTGGGGGCGAGCTCCGCCGCCAGTGAGCGCGTCAGCGCGATAAGTGCGCCCTTGGTGGCGGAGTAGGTCACCTCGCAGCTCGCGCCGCGCAGTCCCCAGATGGACGAGATGTTGACAATGCACCCGCTGTGCTCGTGGAGCATGTGCGGCAGCACCGCCTGCACGGTGTGGAACGCGCCGTCCACATTCACGGCGAAATAGCGGTGCCACAGCGCGTCGGTGATGTCCTGAAACAGAGCCTGTCCCGCCACGCCCGCGTTGTTCACCAGCAGCGACACCGCGCCCAGCTCGTCCTCGACCCGCTGCACCATCGCGTCCACCTGCGCCCGCTGCGCAACATCCGCCTGCACCGCTATGGCGCGGCCGCCGGATGCCGTGATTTCCGACACCAGCGAGGCGGCACAGTCCTCCCGCTCGCGGTAGTTGACGCACACGGCGTAGCCGTCTGCGGCCAGACGCCGTGCCACCGCCCGTCCGATGCCCCGCGAGGAGCCGGTCACAAGCGCGATTTTTTCCATGCAGTCATCCCCTTTTTCGGTTTCTTTCCCTGAGTATAGCAAATTTCCGTGGGAAAGGCAAGAAAAGTGTTGACAAACCGCGCTCGATGGGGTAATATACTATCGTTGTCTGCGCGGTTAGCTCAGCTGGTAGAGCACATGCTTGACGTGCATGGGGTCACAGGTTCGAGTCCTGTACCGCGCACCATACCTGCACGTCACTATGGAGAACATAGTGACGTGCGCTTTTATATGGACACCCCCGTTTTTACGGGGGTGTGCTGCTTTAAAAGCACCATTTTTACTACTCTTATAGTTCCAGCTTAATTTTGCCAGCACCAATTTTCTGTCCCATCTTTCGTCCAATTCTCCGAGTGGCACAATATGCACCACTTTGTAATAGCAGTGATCATCAGAGCATGAGAAGTTGGCTCGGAGCGAGATATTATCCTGCTCCGAGCCAACTTCTCATTAGACGGTCACTATCTGTTGCTTACCTTGCGGGTTTACACGCCCATAGCTTTGACGCTTACCCTGTCCTGTTTTTTGCTTTCCTGCGCCGCTTCTTAATAGCTGCCCAGATCCGCGCTGGCGTCGCCCTCAACGCTTGTGCCGAACTCGTAGTCGTTTCCGGGGAGGATGGCGTTCAGTGCGACACCCGCGATGGCGGCCAGAGCCAGACCCGTCAGGGTGATGTCCGCGCCGCCCACGGTGAAGGTGATGCCGCCGGTGGAGCTGAAGCCCAGACCGCACACGAAGATCATCGCGGCGATGATGAGGTTGCGGGATTTGGTGAGGTCAACGCGGTTCTCGACTACATTGCGCACGCCGACCGCGGAAATCATACCGTAGAGGACGAAGCTCACGCCGCCCACGATGGCGGTGGGGATGGAGTTGACCAGTGCATCGAACTTGGGGGAGAAGCTCAGGATGATGGCGTAGAAGGCAGCCAGACGGATGACGCGGGGGTCATACACACGGCTGAGAGCCAGCACGCCGGTGTTCTCGCCGTAGGTGGTGTTGGCAGGGCCGCCGAACATACCGGCCATGGCGGTAGCAAGGCCGTCACCGACCAGTGTGCGGTGCAGGCCGGGGTCTTCGATGAAGTTTCTGCCCGTGGTGGAGGAGATAGCGGAGATGTCACCGATGTGCTCCATCATGGCGGCGATAGCGATGGGAGCCATGACCAGAATGGAGGTGATGTCAAACTTCGCGATGACGAACTGCTGGAGGCCGACGACACTCGCGTCGTGAACCTCGGTGAAGTCCACCTTGCCGGCAATCAGAGCCACGAGGTACGCGCCCACAACACCCAGCAGGATGGGGATGATCTTGATCATGCCCTTGCCCCAGATGTTGGCGATGATGATGATGGCGATGGCCACCAGTGCCAGCCACCAGCAGGTAGAGGCGTTGGCGACCGCCGTGCCGGAGAGGTTCAGTCCAATGAGAATGATGATGGGGCCGGTGACGATGGGCGGGAAGAACCGCATGACCTTCTTTGCACCCACCAGCTTGAACAGCAGTGCCAGCACCAGATACAAAAGGCCTGCCACAACGACGCCGCCGAGCGCATAGGGGAGCTTTTCCTCACCCGTCATGCCGGCAAACTTGCCTGCGTTCAGGTTGGCGACCGCCTCGAAGCCGCCGAGGAAGGCGAAGGACGAGCCGAGGAAGGCCGGGACCTTCATCTTGGTGCAGACATGGAACAACAGCGTGCCCAAGCCTGCGAACAGCAGCGTGGTCTGGATCGACAGGGGCAGGCCGTAGTTTGTCACCAGAATGGGTACCAGCACCGTTGCGCCGAACATGGCGAACAGATGCTGCAAGCCCAGCAGGAGCATACGGGGCACTCCCAGCTCCCGGGCATCGTAGATGGCGTCTTGTCCTAATTTCTTGTTCATGTGACAGTCCTCTCTTTCTTTATTTGCTTCTATTTTCATTTACCTGGAAACACGCCTAAAAAAGACCGATGAAAAAAATCATCGGTCAAATAGGAACAATATCAAAAACGAAAACAGAGGGAGCGTCCGTCCGCTTTTTTACAACAGTAATGCAGGTCATGGCTCGTACCTCCTCTCAAATTTTCTCGCCTATTATACGGGGAGGCGGCGGAAAATGCAATACATTTCTGCTCCAAGATACGGCAAATCGCGCTGCACATATTTGTTCGTATTGCACAAGCTCATTTCTCCCGCTTGTGCCTGCCATCGGCGAGGCGCAGACGGCGGCGGAGAATCGGGCAGAGCGCGGCGGCAATGATGATTTTCACCGCGTCGCCGGGCAGATAGGGCAGCATCCCCGCCCAGAGAATGGCACGCAAGTCCATGCCCTTGCCCATGTAGGCGTTCAGTATCACCGCCATGTAGGGCAGTCCCACGGCGTACAGCACCGCCAGACCCGCCGCAGCCGCCAAAGCCATGCGCCGCGGTGACATGCTCTCGCCGGCCGCGGCTCCCACCGCCCACGCCGCAGGGATAAGCCCGAGCAGAAAACCGAAGGTTGGCTGGAACACATAGCCCAAGCCGCCGCCCATGGTGAATATGGGCAGTCCCGCCAGCCCCAGCAGCACATACACCGCCTGACTCGCCGCACCCCATTTTCTCCCCAGCAGCAGTCCCGCCATCGCAGTGAACAGGTATTGCAGCGTCACGGAGCTGTACCCCATGGGTATGCGCATAAACGCCCCCGCCGCCGTCAGTGCGGCCAGCAGCGCGGCATAGATCGGTCGGCGAATGTCCTTCACGGTGAAGACCTCCTTGTGCGGCCATAGAATATGACCTGATAATACTAAATTTCCGCACGGCGGATGTCAAGATAAATTTGCGGAATTTGCCCCTCCCGCAAGGCCTTTGCCCTGCGGATATACATTAAATTCCGCTTCCCGCCTCTGACGACAAAATTTCGGTTGCAAAACCGCCGCAGGTGTGCTACAATAGCTTGGCAAGTGAAGTGCAGGGTTGGTATATCGGTATTACAGCGGCTTCCCAAGCCGTTAAGGCGGGTTCGACTCCCGTACCCTGCTCCAAGGTAACAAACAGGTTTAGATGCCATGCGGTGAAAACCGCATGGCATCTAAACCTGTTTGTTAATCTGGTGCCTCGTCGGGGATTCGAACCCCGGACACCCTGCTTAAAAGGCAGGTGCTCTACCTCCTGAGCTAACGAAGCGTAGGTGATATATAAAGGGCGTGTTCGCCCGAAAAGACTGGCAGGGATGGCTGGACTCGAACCAGCGGATGAGGGAGTCAAAGTCCCTTGCCTTACCACTTGGCTACACCCCTGTGTGGAAAGGGAACGAGGGACCGGGACGCTCCCGATCCCTCAGTTCACTTGTGGGGTGGGTAAAGGGACTCGAACCCTCGACACCCGGAACCACAATCCGGTGCTCTAACCAACTGAGCTACACCCACCGCATATACATCCGCACGGGACGGTACTGACACTCCGATCGGGAGAGAGAATGGCACGCCAGAAGGGACTCGAACCCCTGGCCTACTGCTTAGAAGGCAGTTGCTCTATCCAACTGAGCTACTGGCGCGTATCTGTCAAGTTGGAGCGGGTGACGGGAATCGAACCCGCATCCCCAGCTTGGAAGGCTGGTGCCCTGGCCATTGTGCTACACC
>CAVDXW010000008.1:0-40018 GCA_963613145.1 Bacteroidaceae bacterium
GGACATGGCAGGCTTTGTCAATTAAAGTCGCCTTGCTCCGCACAATAGCAGCAAAAAAGACCGCCGAGGCGGTCTTTTTTTTGTAGCTCTCCCTCCGTCAGCATTGTGTGAACACTCGGCTATGCACAACCCAGTGTGCGCACCGGGTTGCCTTGCAGAGGACGGAAGGACAGGCAACGGCATATTTTCCCCCTGCCGTGCATGTACTGTAAGGAGATGGGAGGGATGCTCGTGGACGGGCGTGTGCTGATTTGGGACGATGGATTGCATTATGTAAACTATTTGCGGGCAGTGGAGGCGGTGGGACTGGCGGCAGCCATCGTACACGAGGTCACGCCGGACTGCGATGCTTTGCTGCTGCCCGGCGGCGGAGACATTGCGGACAACACACTCCCCGAGGACGAACGGCGCGCTATTGCGGCGTTTGCGACGACGGGAAAGCCCATCCTCGGCATCTGTCGTGGGATGCAGGCACTGAATGTGTTTTTCGGCGGGACCCTGTACGGCTATGTCGCAGGACACCAGAAGGAGGTTGACATAATACACCGCACATGTGCCGTGGGCGAGCTGGCGGAGCTGCTGGGCACGGAGCCGTTCGTCACCAGCAACCACCATCAGGCGATACGGCGGTTGGGTGCGGGACTGTCGGTGCAGCAGTGGGCGGCGGACGGTGTGATCGAGGGCGTGTGCCACACCTCCCTGCCCGTGCTGGCAGTGCAGTGGCACCCCGAACGGCAGAGCTTTGCTCTGCGGCGCGAGGATGCATCGGACGGTGCGCCTGTATTTCGCTGGCTGCGGCAGCAGGTGGAAAAGGTGCGTAAGGGCAGATTTTACGCACTGCGGTAGGTCACACCCGCCTGCGGGGTGATGCCCTTCAGCTCCAGCAGCTCCGACACGGTGACGAACACATAGCCCTGCTGCTGCAAATGCTCCACCGCCGTGAGCACCGCGTCCACGGTGTTCTGGTAGCGGTCGTGGAGCAGGACGATGTCGCCGTCCCCGATACAGCGGTAGATAACCTCCAGTATTTTCCCGCTGTCCCTGGTATACCAGTCCTCCGTATCCACCGACCAGTTGATGAGCGGCACGGTGAGCGCGGCGGCCTCGCTGTCCGCGAGCAGACCGTATGGTGGACGCACCCAGTATGCGTCCGTGCCCAGCAGCTCACACAGCAGCGCATCGTTCTTTTCCAGATCTGCCAGTGCTTGCGTCGGCGTGAGACTGTGCAGGTCGGCATGGTCGTAGGAGTGGTTGCCCACCTGATGCCCCTCGGCGGCGATTCGCTGCACGATGTCGGGATCCTTCTCCACCTGACAGCCAACCACGAAGAAGGTGGCCTTGGCTCCCAGCTCCTTCAGGCCGTCCAACAGGCGCGGTGTGCAGCGCGGCGAGGGGCCATCGTCGAAGGTGAGTGCGACATATTTCGGCTCCGCGGGCGCATCGGCTGCGGCGGAGGCGGCTCTCCCCTCCCCTGCCCCGCAGCCGGTCAACAGGAAAAGGGACAGCATGGCACAGATGTATTTTCTCATTTCATCACCGAAAAAAGTATATCGCGCAGCGGGCAAAAAAAGAACACGCGGCGGGCAGAGCCTGCGGCGTGTTCCTTTTATGGATAAAGTGTGCTTACTTCACCAGCTCGATGATGGCGGTCTCGGCAGCATCGCCGCGGCGGACGCCGGTGCGGATGATGCGGGTATAGCCGCCGTTGCGCTCGGCGTAGCCGGGAGCCAGTTCCTTGAACAGCTTGTTGGCCACATCCTCGCGGGTGATGAAGCTCAGTGCCTGACGATACGCGGCGAGGTCGCCCTTCTTGCCGAGAGTGATCATCTTCTCGGTGAGGGGCTTGATCTCCTTGGCGCGGGAGACGGTGGTCTCCATCCGGCCGTTGTCGAGAAGATCGGTGACCTGCTGACGGAGCATCGCCATACGCTGATCGGTAGTCTTACCGAGCTTACGAGTTCCGGGCATTTCAGTTTCCTCCTTGTTATGATCGGGCGCGGTACGCGCTGGATCGTTAGTTGTTGTCTTCGCTGGCGAGGGACAGGCCCATCATGGCCAGCTTGTTGATGACTTCCTCAAGGGACTTGCGTCCCAGATTGCGTACCTTCATCATCTCGTCCTCGGTCTTGGAGATAAGATCCTCAACGGTGTTGATATTGGCACGCTTGAGGCAGTTGAAGCTGCGCACGGACAGATCCAGCTCCTCGATGGTCAGCTCCAGCATCTTGTCCTTGGAGTCCTGCGCCTTCTCGACCACGGTGGACTTGTCGCCCAGTGTGTCGGACAGGTCGGTGAACAGGACAAAATGGTCGCAGAGGATCTTGGCACTCAGCGACACCGCGTCACGCGCCGTGATGGTGCCGTCCGTCCAGACCTCCAGCGTCAGCTTGTCGTAGTCGCTGGACGCGCCCACACGGGTGCTCTCCACCGTGTAGTTGACCTTGTAAACAGGGGTGTAGATGCTGTCGATGGGAATCACTCCGATAACACCGGGACGCTGCGCCTTATTTTTGTCGGCGGAGACATACCCGCGGCCATGGCTCAGGGTGATCTCCATGCTCAGCGTGGCACCGACATCCAGCGTGGCGATGTGCAGCTCGGGGTTGAGCACCTCGACCTCGCCATCGCTCTTGATGTCGCCGGCAGTGACCTCGCAGGGACCGACGGCCTCGATAAAGACGGTCTTTACCGTGTCACTGTGCAGCTTCGTCAGCAGATTCTTTACATTCAGAACGATCTCCGTCACATCCTCCTTCACACCGGGGACGGTGGAGAACTCATGCTGCACACCGGCAATCTTGATGCTGGTGGCGGCGGTTCCGGGGAGGCTGGACATCAGGATGCGCCGCAGCGCATTGCCCAAGGTCATTCCGTATCCGCGCTCCAGGGGTTCGATCACATATTTTCCATAGGAAGCATCGCCGGGTGCTTCGATACACTCGATCTGGGGCTTCTCAATTTCGATCATGCAGTACCCTCCTTCATTCTATTGGCGGCGCGGTGCCTTCCGCGCCCTAATTGATTCCAGTGCTTCGTGAGGGTCAGAACCCTATTACTTGGAGTACAACTCGACGATCAGATGCTCCTCGATGGGCATGTCGATATCCTCGCGGGCGGGCAGAGTGACAACCGTGCCCTTGAGGGCGGTCTTGTCACGCTCCAGCCACTTGGGGACGGTGACCATGGGGGCATCCTCGGCGGTCAGGCGTTTGAATGCCACGGAGGAGCGGCTGCTCTCCTTGACCTCGATCACATCGCCCACGCGCACCAGATAGGAGGGGATGTTGACCTTATGCCCATTCACGGTGAAATGAGCGTGGTTCACCAGCTGACGCGCCTCGCGGCGGGTCATGGCGAAGCCCAGACGGTACACCACATTGTCCAGACGACGCTCGACCAGACTCAGCAGGTTCTCGCCGGTCTTGCCGGGCATCGTGGTGGCCTTCTCGTAGTAAGCGCGGAACTGCTTCTCAAGAATACCGTACACGAACTTGACCTTCTGCTTCTCGTTGAGCTGGATGGCATACTCGCTCTTTTTCTTTCTCATCTGACCGCCGGGATTGCGCTTCGTCTCCTTCTTGGAGTAGCCCATGACGGTAGGAGAAATACCCAACGCCTTGCAACGCTTGGCGACAGGCTGCATATTCTTAGCCATGATTCAATATCCTCCTTCTTCCGATTACACGCGACGACGCTTGGGGGGGCGGCAGCCGTTGTGGGGGATGGGGGTGACATCCTTGATCATCGTCACTTCCAGACCCACCGCCTGCAATGCGCGGATAGCCGCCTCACGACCCTGACCGGGTCCCTTCACGAAGACCTCGACGGTCTTCAGTCCGTGCTCCATTGCAGCCTTGGCAGCCGTCTCAGCGGCACTCTGGGCGGCGAAGGGAGTGGACTTCTTGCTGCCGCGGAAACCGAGACCACCGGAGGAGGCCCAGGACAGAGCATTGCCCTGTGCATCGGTGACGGTCACCATGGTGTTGTTGAAGGAAGAACGGATGTGTACCTGACCCTTCTCGACATTCTTCTTCTCGCGACGGCGGCGGATGACTTTCTTGCCCTTTACATTAGCAGCCATAATCTATTCTTCCCTCCCTTACTTCTTCTTGTTTGCGATGGTCTTCTTGGGGCCTTTGCGGGTGCGTGCGTTGGTCTTGCTGCGCTGGCCGCGAACGGGCAGGCCACGACGATGGCGCATACCGCGATAGCAGCCGATTTCAGTCAGACGCTTGATATCAAGCGCGGTCTGACGACGCAGATCACCCTCGACGATGTAACCATGGTCAATCGCCTCACGGAGCTTGGCTTCATCGTCCTCCGTCAGGTCCTTGACGCGGGTGTCGGGGTTGATGCCTGTCTGCGCAAGGATGTCCTGCGCACTTTTTCTTCCAATACCATAGATATAAGTCAAACCGATTTCGATTCGCTTATCCTTGGGCAGGTCAATACCGGCAATTCGTGCCATAATTTAGAGCACCTCCACTTTCTACTTAGCCCTGTCTCTGCTTATGCTTGGGATTCTCGCAAATGACCATGACACGGCCTTTGCGACGGATCACCTTGCACTTCTCGCACATGGGCTTCACGGACGGTCTTACTTTCATTTTGATAAACCTCCTACTTACTGCGCCAGGTGATCCGACCACGGGTCAGATCGTAAGGAGACATTTCAACTGTCACCTTGTCGCCGGGCAGAATCCTGATGAAATTCATTCTGAGCTTTCCGGAAATATGCGCTAAGATCGTGTGTCCATTTCCAATGTCTACTTGGAATGTGGTGTTGGGCAGTGATTCCACAACCACACCCTCCACTTCGATCATGTCGGATTTTGCCAAGTGCTATCCCTCCTGATCTTGATCACTGCCGCGTACTGCGGCTATGGCTTTACGAAGCTCACTATTTGTGATTTGTTCGCCGCTTCTGATTTTGCGGGAAAGCTCGCCGCCGTCGGAGCGGAGCAGTGCCGCGTGCTTGCGCCGCTTGCGCTTTGGCCGCTCCACGGGGCGTGTCTTTCCGTCCGCCAGCAGGAGGAAGTCTCCCCCGGCCGCAAGGACGAAGAAGGGCTCTCCCCTGTCCCTGCCGGCGGTTGATATTACGATATTCGCCTTTACAATGTCCATATCACACCAATGATTTCTCCGGATCCGTCAGAAGCTCCGGCTCTCCGGCGGTAATCAGTACGGTGTTTTCGTAGTGGGCGGCATTCTTCCCGTCTGCGGTTCTGACCGTCCAGCCATCGGGCATCTGCTTGATGGCTGCCGTCCCCGCGTTGACCATGGGCTCCACGGCAATGGTCATGCCGCGCAGCAGACGCGGCCCGTGACCGGGCTTGCCGTAGTTGGGAACCTCGGGCGGCTCGTGCATGTTATGCCCGATGCCGTGACCGACATACTCCCGCACCACGCTGAAGCCGTTTGCCTCCACATACGCCTGCACAGCGGCGGAGATGTCCGACAGACGGTAGCCCTCGCGGGCATACTTGATGCCCTCAAAAAAGCTCTGCTGCGTCACCCGTATCAGCCGCAACGCCTCGTCGGATACCTGCCCGCAGGGGTAGGTGCCGGCACAGTCGCCGTGGAAACCGCCGATAAACGCGCCCACATCCACGCTCACGATGTCACCCTCGTGCAGCACCCGCTTGCCGGGGATGCCGTGGATAATCTCATCGTTGACGCTGACGCACACGCTGGCGGGGTAGCCGTTGTAGTGCAGGAAGGAGGGCGTCGCGCCCTGCTCCCTGATGAAATGGAACACTGCCTTGTCGATCTGAGCGGTGGTGACGCCGGGCTTTACCATATCCCGTGCTACGACACGGGCTGCCGCGGTAATTTCGCCCGCCCGACGCATCAGCTCGATCTCGTGCGGTGACTTGAGCGTGATCATTCAACCACTCCCAGCACCCGGAGAATTTCCCGTGTCGTACCATCCACGGTGGGCTGGTCGTCCACGGTTTTCAGAACGCCTCTGGCTTCGTAGAAGCCCTTGAGGGGTTCCGTCTCCTTATGATAGACCGCCAGACGGTCTCTGACCGTCGCGGGGTCATCATCCTTACGCTGCTTGAGCGCGCCGCCGCACACATCACAAATGCCCTCCTTTTTGGGGGGAATGTTGACGATGTGGTAGCTCGCGCCGCAGCTCTCGCAGACGCGCCGACCGCCCATGCGGGCGATGATCTTCTCATCGGGAATCTCGATGGCGACCACGGCATCGAACCTGATACCCGCCTGCTCCAGAGCCTCCGCCTGGGCGATCGTGCGGGGCACGCCGTCCAGAATGTAGCCATTGGCGCAGTCAGGCTCCTGCAGACGCTCGTTGATGATGCCGATGATGACCTCATCGGGCACCAGCTTGCCGGCATCCATGAACTCCTTCGCCTTCAGTCCCGTGGGGGTGCCGTTCTTTACGGCTGCCCGCAGGATGTTGCCTGTGGAGATGGTGGGAATGCCCAGCTTTCTCTTGATGATGTCTGCCTGCGTGCCCTTGCCGGCACCCGGAGCACCTAAAAGGATCAGCTTCATACTCAATACCTCATTATTCGAGGAAGCCCTTATACTGACGCATCAGCATCTGGGATTCCAGTGCCTGTACGGTCTCCAGCGCAACACCGACCACGATGATGACGGAGGTACCGCCAATGGACAGAGAGGACACGCTCACGACCTTGCCGATCAGCAGCGGCAGGATGGCGACCACGCCCAGATAGATGGCACCGAACAGCGTGACCTTGTTGAGCACCTTCTTGATGAAATCGGCGGTGGGCTTGCCGGGACGGAAGCCGGGGATAAATCCGCCGTTCTTCTTCAGGTTGTTGGAAATCTCAACGGGGTTGAACTGAATGGTGGCATAGAAGTAGCTGAACGCAATGATCATCAGGAAGTAGAATATCATGTACAGCACACTCTTGCTGTCCACGGCGTTCACCAGACTGTACGCGAAGGTACCCTCCTCGGGAGCGGGCAGGAATGCCGCCACCGTGGGGATGATCATGGCGATGGACTGGGCGAAGATGATGGGCAGCACGCCGGACATGTTCACCTTCATGGGGAGGGTGGAGGACTGACCGCCGTACATCTTACGACCCACCTGACGCTTGGCGTACTGCACGGGGATACGACGCTCCGCACCGTTGACCCAGGTAATCAGCACGACCAGCACCAGAATACCGGCGACCACCAGCACCGCATGCCACCACTCCATCGCTCCGGTTCTCAGGGAGCTGCTCATGGAGGACACCATGCTGGGCAGACGGGACAGAATGCCCGCGAACAGGATGATGGAGATACCGTTGCCGATACCGAACTCGGTGATCTGCTCGCCCATCCACATCACGAAGGAGGAGCCGGCAATAAAGGAGACGATGATGACCAGAGCCGCCCACACGCCTGTGTTGGTGAGGATGCTCGCGTTCTTCATCAGAGCGTAGTAACCCCAGCCCTGCAGGATGGCGATAGCCACCGTTGCGTAGCGGGTGATGGACTGGATCTTCTTCTTGCCCTCCTCACCGCCCTCACGCGCCAGCCGCTCCAGCGGAGGGATGGCGATGGTGAGAAGCTGGATGATGATGGAGCTGTTGATATAGGGCTGGACGCCCAGCGCAAATATCGTGGCACTGGCGAACGCACCGCCGGACATCACATCGTACAGACCCAGCACCGTGGTGCTCATCTGGGAGAGATATTCGCTCAGCACGGCCGTGTCCACATAGGGCACGGGAATCGCGTTGCCGATGCGGAAGATCAGCAGGATCAGTGCGGTGAATACGATTTTCTTGCGAAGCTCGGGAATCGCCCACGCCTTTTTGATCGTTTGGATCACTCAGATCACCTCTGCCTTTCCGCCGGCTGCTTCGATCGCTTCCTTAGCAGCCTCGGAAAAAGCAGCGGCCTGCACGGTCACCTTCTTGGTAACTTTACCGTTGCCAAGGACCTTGTAGCCGTACTCGCACTTGCTCAGGATCCCCTTAGCAAGCAAGGCTTCCACGGTGACGATCTCGCCATCCTCAAACTTGTTGAGGGCACTCAGGTTGATGATTTCCAACGGTTTGGCAAAAATGTTGTTGAATCCGCGCTTGGGGATGCGGCGTGCCAAAGGCATCTGGCCGCCCTCGAAGCCGATGCGGGTGCCGCCGCCGGAGCGGGCCTTCTGACCCTTATGACCGCGGCCTGCGGTCTTGCCGTTGCCGGAGCCGTGACCACGGCCCTTGCGGTAGGCTTCCTTAACGGAGCCGGCTGCGGGAGACAGTTCGTTCAGTTTCATTCTCTCGCACCTCCTTATTCTTCAGTGACCTTCAGCAGGTAGCCGATCTTGGCAACCTTGCCGCGGGTCTGGGCGTTGTCGGGCTGGACGGTGGTATCACCGATCTTACGCAGGCCGAGGGAGTTGGCAGTAGCAATGTGCTTTTCCAGTCTGCCGTTGAGACTCTTTACGAGCTGGATCTTCAGATTAGCCATATTCAGTCCCTCCTTAGCCCACGATCTCGTCCACGCTCTTGCCGCGGGTACGAGCAACCTCTTCCGGGGTGCGCAGAGCCTTCAGACCCTCGAAGGTAGCCGCCACCACATTGACAGCGGTGTTGGAGCGCAGGCACTTGGTACGGATGTCCTTGATGCCCGCAGCCTCCATAATGATACGTACGGGGCCTCCGGCGATAACGCCGGTACCGGGGGCGGCGGGCTTCATCAGCACGCGACCCGCACCCGCCTCACCGATGATCTCGTGGGGGATGGTGCTGCCGGACAGGGAAACGGTGATCATGTTCTTCTTGGCATCCTCGATGCCCTTGCGGATCGCCTCGGGAACCTCGGCGGCCTTGCCCAGACCGAAGCCAACCTTGCCCTTGCCGTCGCCGACGACCATCAGGGCGGAGAACTTCATGACACGACCACCCTTAACGGTCTTGGATACGCGATTGGTAGCGACTACTTTTTCAATGTACTCGCTCTGCTCTCTTTCAAATCTCGCCATTGATAAGTCCTCCTTCCTCAGAATTGCAGGCCGCCCTCACGGGCACCCTCAGCGAGCTCGGCCACACGGCCGTGGTACAGGTAGCCGCCGCGGTCAAACACGACGGTATCGATGCCCTTGGCCTTGCAGCGTTCAGCGATCAGCTTGCCGACAGCGCGGGCTGCCGCCTTGTTGCCGCCGTTGCCCTCGATCTCCTTGTCCAGAGAGGAGGCAGCGACCAGCGTGTTGCCTGCCACATCGTCAATGACCTGCGCGTAGATATTCTTCTCGCTGCGGAACACATTCAGGCGGGGACGCTCAGGAGTGCCGGACAGCTTGGCGCGGACTCTCTTATGTCTTTTCAGACGCTGCGCATTGGTATCGGGTCTTTTAATCATATCGGCACACCTCCTTACTTCTTCGCGCCGGTCTTACCGACCTTGCGGCGAATCACTTCGTCAACATACTTGATGCCCTTGCCCTTATACGGCTCGGGAGGACGCTTCTCGCGGACTTCCGCCGCGAACTGTCCGACCTTCTGCTTGTCGGGGCCGGAAATAACAATCTTGTTGGGGGCGGGAACATCGATGGTGATACCGTCGATCTCGGCCACCTTCACGGGGTGGGAGTAACCGAGGTTCATCACCAGCTCCTTGCCCTCCTTGGCGGCACGATAGCCGACACCGTTGATCTCCAGCTCCTTCTTGAAGCCTTCGCTCACGCCGACGACCATGTTGTGCAGCAGAGCGCGGGTCATGCCGTGCAGAGCGCAGTGCAGCTTGTCGTCGGAGGGACGCTTGACATGGATGGTGCTGCCGTCCTTCTCAAGGATCATCTCAGGGCGCAGAGCCTGCACCAGAGTGCCCTTGGGACCCTTAACGGTGACGACATTGTTCTCCGCGATGGTGACTTCCACACCCGCGGGGACGGTAATGGGCATTCTACCAATTCTCGACATTGTTCAAATACCTCCTTACCATACGAACGCAAGGACTTCGCCGCCGACATGCGCTGCACGGGCAGCCTTGTCGGTCATAACGCCCTTGGAAGTGGACACGATCGCAATACCGAGACCGCGCAGCACACGGGGCAGCTCATCGGCTCCCACATAGACGCGCAGGCCGGGCTTGGACACGCGGCGCAGGCCGGAGATAACTCTCTCCTTGCCGGCATTGTACTTCAGAGTGATGCGGATAACGCCCTGCGTACCGTCGTCGATGACCTGAAAGGACTTGATGTAGCCCTCGTCCAGCAGGATCTGAGCAATGCTCTTCTTCATGTTGGAGGCAGGAATGTCAACGGTCTCATGCTTGGCGCTGTTGGCGTTGCGGATACGGGTGAGCATATCGGCAACAGGGTCAGTGATGTGCATACAAATGTTTCCTCCTATTTTAGAGTTACAGGCTGCCGCCTGTTGAGGCAGCGAGGTATCACTGATAATTTGATCCGCCGGAATATCCGATGTTTAATTACCAGTGACCTTTCGCCATCCTATATTACCGAGAGCCGTGCGGCTCTTAGGTACAGTGGGTTCGGCGGGGAGCAGCACTCCCCGCCCGCTCCTGGTGAAGATTTTTTCGTCAGACGAGGCGAAGCGACGCCGCTGTACTTTGTGTACAGCAAGGAGCTTCAACGAAGTATGACGGAAAAAGATCACCAGGAGGCCTTGCGGACGCCGGGAATCTCGCCCTTGTACGCCAGCGTGCGGAAGCAGATACGGCACACGCCGTAGTCACGCAGATAGGCGTGGGGGCGGCCGCACAGCTTGCAGCGGTTGTACTTACGGGTGGAGAACTTCGCAGGTGCCTGCTGCTTCAGAATCATAGACTTTTTAGCCATTTTGTTCTTCCTCCTAATCAGCGTTCAAAGGGAGCACCGACCAGAGTCAGCAGCTCGCGGGCTTCTTCATCGGTCTGGGCGGTCGTGCAGATCACGATGTCCATGCCGCGGATCTTGTCGATCTTATCGTACTCGATCTCGGGGAAGATCAGCTGCTCCTTGATGCCCAGAGCATAGTTGCCGCGCCCGTCGAAGGCGTTGGCACTGATGCCGCGGAAGTCGCGGACACGGGGCAGAGCTACATTGAACAGACGATCCAGAAACTCCCACATCTTGTCACCGCGCAGCGTGACCTTCGCACCGACGGGCATACCCTCACGCAGCTTGAAGTTCGCAACGGACTTCTTGGCGATGGTGACGATGGCCTTCTGGCCGGTGATGGCGGACAGGTCGCCGCACACGGCGTCCAGCACCTTGGCGTTCTCACGCGCCTCACCGCAGCCCACATTCACGACGACCTTGTCGATCCTGGGGATCTGCATGGTGGACTTGTAGCCGAACTTCTTGAAGAGAGCGGGAGCCACTTCTTCGGTATACTTAACTTTCAGTCGTGCCATTACTTACTCTCTCCTTTCTCACAGAGCGGCGCCGCAGTGCTTGCACACGCGGGTCTTCTTGCCGTCCTTGATCTCATACGCCACACGGGTACCCTTGTCGCACTTGGGGCAGACGACCTGCACCTTGCTGGCGTAGATGGCCGCCTCGCGCTTGACGATGCCGCCCTCCTCACCCTGCTTGCGGGGCTTGATGTGGCAGGACACCATGTTGATGCCCTCGACAACGACCTTGCGCTCGCTGGGAACGGTACCCAGCACCTTGCCGGTCTTGCCCTTGTCCTTGCCGGACAGAACGACGACCTTGTCGTTCTTCTTGATTTTCAGACTATTCATGTGACCGTCCCCTCCTTAAATAACCTCGGGAGCAAGGGACAGGATCTTCATATAATCCTTGTCGCGCAGCTCACGAGCGACCGGCCCAAAGATACGGGTGCCTCTGGGGTTCTTGTCGTCTTTGATGAGGACGGCGGCGTTGTCGTCGAAACGGACATAGGTACCGTCGGCACGGCGAACGCCCTTGGCGGAGCGAACGATAACGGCCTTGACGACCTCGCCCTTCTTCACCTGACCGCCGGGAGTGCTCTTGCGCACGGAGGCGACGATGACATCGCCGATGTTGCCGTACTTGACCTTGGAGCCGCCCAGAACGCGGATGCACTTGATCTCTTTGGCGCCGGTATTGTCGGCAACCTTCAGATAAGACTCTTGCTGGATCATACTTGCGGCACCTCCTTACTTAGCCTTCTCGACGATCTCGACCACGCGCCAACGCTTGTCCTTGGACAGGGGGCGGGTCTCCATCACCTTAACGATGTCACCAACACCGCAAGTGTTCTGCTCGTCATGAGCCTTCAGCTTGTAGGTGCGGCCGACGATTTTCTTGTACAGAGGATGGGCGACGCGGTCCTCAATGGCGACGACCACGGTCTTATCCATCTTGTCGGAAACGACCTTACCGACTCTGGTCTTGCGGGAGGAAATTCTCTTTTCTTCCATTTCAGTTCTCCTCCTTTTCACGGATAACGGTCTTCACGCGGGCGATGTCACGCTTGGTCTCGGCGATTTTGAGAGGATTGTCCAACTGATTGGTTGCGTGCTGCATACGCAGGAAGAACAGATCCTTCTTCAGGGAGTCCAGCTTCTCGTTGAGCTGCTCCACGGTCATGGCGCGTACTTCAGTTGCCTTCATCTCATTCACCTACTTCCTGGGCTTCGAGATCCTCACGCTTGACGATCTTCGTCTTGATGGGCAGCTTGTGGCTGGCCAGACGGAGAGCTTCGCGGGCGACCTCCTCGGAAACACCGGCAATCTCGAACATGACACGGCCGGGCTTGACTACTGCGACCCAATACTCGGGAGAGCCCTTACCGGAGCCCATGCGGGTCTCGGCAGGCTTCTCGGTGATGGGCTTGTCGGGGAAGATCTTGATCCAGACCTGACCGCCGCGCTTAGTGTAGCGGGTCATGGCGATACGAGCCGCCTCGATCTGGTTGCTGGTGATCCAGCTCGGCTCCAGAGCCACCAGACCGTACTCGCCGTAGGTGACCTTGTTGCCGCGCATGGCCTTACCGGTGAGGCGGCCGCGGTGTACTCTGCGGTACTTAACTCTCTTGGGCAGAAGCATTACTGAGCGCCTCCTTCTTTCTTTTCTGCGGGCTTGCGGAAGCCGCCCTCGGGACGGGGACCGCGGTTGAAGCCGCCGTTCTGACGGTCACGGTTGAAGCCGCCGTTCTGACCGTCGCGGCGGAAGCCGCCCCTGCGGTCACCGTCACGGCGGTTGCCGCGACGCTCACGACGCTCCTGATAAGGCTTGCTGGTGTCGAGGGTGCGCGGAGTGGTGCGCAGAGCCTGAGAGAGAATCTCGCCCTTGTAGATCCACACCTTCACACCGATGCGGCCAAAGGTGGTCGCAGCCTCGGCAAAGCCGTAGTCGATGTCGGCGCGGAGGGTCTGCAGGGGGATGGTGCCCTCGTGATAGTGCTCGGAGCCCGCGATCTCGCGGCCACCCAGACGACCGCCGCAGTTGCACTTGATGCCCTTGGCGCCGGCGCGCATGGCGCGACCCATGGCGTTCTTCATGGCGCGGCGGTGGGAGATACGCTTCTCCAGCTGCGCGGCGATGTTCTCCGCCACGAGCTGTGCGTCCATATCGGGGCTGCGCACCTCAACGATATTCAGCTTCACGGTCTTGCCGATCAGCTTCTCGACATCCTTGCGGTACTGCTCGATCTGCTCGCCGCCCTTGCCGATGACCACGCCGGGGCGAGCCACATGCAGATAGATGGTGACGACCTCGTTGCTGCGCTCGATCTCGATCTTGGAGACACCGGCGGCAAACAGCAGCTTCTTCAGGTAGACGCGGATCTTGTGATCCTCAACCAGCAGATCGCCGACCTTCTCGTTGCTGGCATACCAGCGGGAATCCCAGTCTTTGATGACGCCCACGCGCATACCGTGGGGATTAACTTTCTGTCCCATACTTAACTGTTCCTCCCTTTCTTAGTCTCTCTCCGCGACGGCGAGCGTCACATGAGAGGTTCTCTTGTTGATGCGATAGGCGCGGCCCTGTGCGCGGGGCATCATCCGCTTGAGGATGGGGCCGGGGGTGGCGAACACCTGTGTCACAACCAGCTTGTCGGGATCCATGCTGAAGTTGTTCTCCGCGTTGGCGCAGGCGCTCTTCAGCAGCTTGATCAGGGGCTCAGAGGCGGACTTGGGGGTGTTCATCAGGATCGCCATAGCGGTCTTGGCATCCTTACCGCGGATCAGATCGCAGACGATCTGCACCTTGCGGGGAGAGATGCGGACATATCTCAGATATGCTTTCGCTTCCATATTACTCTGCATCCTCCTTTTTACGCTTTCTTGGTATGGCCGCGGAAGGTCCGCGTGGGCGCGAACTCACCCAGCTTGTGACCCACCATATCCTCCTGGATATAAACGGGCACATGGCGGCGACCGTCGTGGACAGCGATGGTATGACCGACAAAGGCGGGGAAGATGGTGGAGCTGCGGCTCCAGGTCTTCAGCACGTTCTTCTCGCCCTTCGCGTTCATCTCTTCAACCCGCTTCAGCAGCTCAGGGGCAACATACGGGCCTTTTTTGATAGATCTGCTCATATTCTCTTGCCTCCTTTACTTCACATTGCGACGCTTGACAATGAACTTGTCGGTGGGGTTCTTCTTCTTGCGGGTCTTGTAGCCCAGTGCCGGCTTACCCCAAGGAGTAACGGGGCCGGGACGACCCACGGGGGACTTGCCCTCACCACCGCCGTGGGGGTGGTCGCAGGGGTTCATCACGGAGCCGCGCACGGTGGGACGCCAGCCCATGTGACGCTTGCGGCCGGCCTTGCCGATCTGGATGTTCTCGTGCTCCAGATTACCGACCTGACCGATGCACGCCTTGCAGTTGGTGCGGATGATGCGCACCTCGCCGGAGGGCATACGCACCTGCGCGTTGTCGCCCTCTTTTGCCATCAGCTGGGCATACGCACCGGCGGAACGGACGAGCTGTGCGCCCTTGCCGGGGTGCATCTCGATGTTGTGGATAACGGTACCCACGGGGATGTTGGCGATGGGCAGGCAGTTGCCGGGCTTGATGTCGGCAGCGGCGCTGGAGAGCACCTTGTCGCCCGCGGCCAGACCGACGGGAGCCACAATGTAACGCTTCTCGCCGTCCTCATACTGCACCAGCGCGATATTGGCACTGCGGTTGGGGTCATACTCCAGACGCAGCACGGTGGCTTCCATATCCATCTTGTCACGCTTGAAGTCGATGACGCGGTACTTGCGCTTCTCGCCGCCACCGCGATGACGGACGGTGATGCGGCCATAGCTGTTGCGACCAGCGTTCTTCTTGAGCACCGTCACGAGGCTTGCCTCGGGCTTGGCGTGCTTATCGATACCGTCGAAACCGGAAACGGTCATGTGGCGGCGGGAAGGGGTGGTCGGCTTAAAAGTTTTAATAGACATTCTCTACACTCCCTTCTCTTACACCATACCCTCGAAGAACTCGATGGTCTTGGAATCCTTGGCGAGCTGGACATAAGCCTTTTTCCAGCTCTTGCGCTTGCCGGGGCGGCCTGCGCCCATGCGCTTGGCCTTGCCATCGTAGTTGATGGTGTTGACCTTGGCGACCTTCACGCCGAAGATTTTCTCCACGGCGTCCTTGATCTCGATCTTACCGGCGGTGGGGGCTACCTCGAAGACATATTTCTTGTCGGCAGTAGATGCCATGGAACGCTCGGTGATGATCGGACGGATGATGATGTCGTATACATTAGCCATTACGCGAACACCTCCTCGATTACTGCGAGGGCTTCCTTATCCAGCACCAGATACTTGGCGTTCAGAATGTCGTAGACATTGATGAGGTTCGCCATGGAAGTAACGACACCGGGGATGTTGCGTGCGCTCTTGACGATGATCTCGTCCTTGGCGGGGGTGACCACCAAAGCCTTGCCATCGACCTTGACGGCGTTCAGGAACGCGCGGAAGTCCTTGGTCTTGATGCTGTCCAGCCTGATGCTGTCGATGACGACGATCTCGCCTGCGGCAGCCTTGGCGGACAGAGCGGATTTCATAGCCAGTCTCTTGACCTTCTTATTCAGAACATAAGAGTAGCTGCGGGGCTTGGGGGCGAACACGATGCCGCCGTGCGTCCACTGGGGGGCGCGGGTGCTGCCCTGACGGGCGTGGCCTGTGCCCTTCTGCCGCCACGGCTTCTTGCCGCCGCCGGAGACCTCGGCGCGGGTCAGAGCGCTCTGGGTGCCCTGCCGGCAGTTTGCCAAATGGTTCTTGACCACTTCATGCACAACGGCGGTATTCGGCTCGACACCGAAGATGCTGTCGTTGAGCTCAACAGTGCCGACCTCTGCGCCGGCCATGTTCAAAACTTTGATAGCAGACATTTCCTTAAGCACTCCTTTCCTTACTTAGTACGGGCGGAAGCCTTCTGCGGGTTACGACCGGAAGCCTTCTGCGGGTTGTTGCTGATACCGGCATCAGCGTGCTTGACGCGATGGGTCTTGACGGTGGACTTGATGAGCACCAGACCGCCCTTGGTGCCGGGGATGGCACCACGCACCGCGATCATGTTCAGCTCGGGATCGACCTTCACGATGTCCAGATTCTGGATGGTCACCTGGTCGCCGCCCATCTGACCTGCGCCGATCTTGCCCTTGAAGATGCGGCTGGGGTCGGTGGTGGAGCCCATGGAGCCCGCGTGACGGTGCACGGGGCCGCCGCCGTGGCTCATGGGGGTGCGGCCGGCGTTCCAGCGCTTCACAACGCCCTGATAGCCGTGACCCTTGGTCGTGCCGGTGACATCCACGAAGTCACCCTCCTTAAAGGTGTCCGCCTTGATGATGTCGCCCACATTCAGCTCGGCGGCATTCTCCAGCTCGAACTCGCGCAGGTACTTCTTGGGAGCCACGCCCGCCTTGTTCAGGTGGCCCATCTCGGGCTTGGTCAGCTTGCGCTCGGGGACATCCTCGAAGCCCAGCTGCACGGCGTTATAGCCCTCCTTCTCGGCAGTCTTCTTCTGTACGACGGTGCAGGGACCCGCCTCGATAACAGTGACGGGGATGACCTTGCCGTTTTCATCGAAGATCTGAGACATACCGACTTTCTTGCCAATGATTGCCTTCATGTATGATCCTCCTTAAAGGTTATTGGTCGGCATAGATTCACTCTCCATTGGGTAGAGACCGCTTGCTCTGCCGACGTAACCCCCGAAACGCCTTACGCAAGTCAGCGTTTCGGTCGGGTAGCAAGCAAATTCGTTTGCGGGGGATTTGCGGGGATATTATATAAGGTGGGTTACAGCTTGATTTCGATCTCCACACCGGCGGGCAGATCCAAAGCCATCAGAGCCTCCACGGTCTTGGGAGTGGAGTTGGTGATGTCGATGAGTCTCTTGTGGGTGCGGCGTTCGAACTGCTCACGGCTGTCCTTATACTTGTGGGTAGCGCGAAGGATGGTGACGATCTCCTTCTTGGTGGGCAGAGGGATGGGGCCGGACACGGTGGCACCCGTGCGCTTGGCGGTCTCCACGATCTTCTCTGCGGACTGGTCGATGACCTGATGGTCATACGCCTTCAGGCGAATGCGGATCATTTCTTTTGCCATTTGGTTTGTTCCTCCATTGTTTTGTACGGTTTTTTGCTTTGACCAACGCCGTACGGTGAAAAATTTCTTATACGCCGTTCCGTGCGTATCATTCCGGCTCATAAGAAACACCGGCTTCAGGCCGGTGTCCTTCTGGCGCGGCGATCTACGCCGGCGAACAGAAATCTCTCAGCCGCCCGATTATCGGACATACTCCCCGAAAGTTACCTCCCTGCGGAGCAATCTCTCGGTTCATCGCATTGTAAACGCCTCCGGGTGTGCAGCACCCATTGCACGCGTACCTGCATATAATAAAGCAAAAGTCCCCTCGTGTCAAGGGGATTTTTCTATTTTGTGGACAAATTTTTTCGGCTGTTTTTGTGCCTTTTGCCGGCCGTGCAGCCGTATGCACTGCATTTCCGGCAGGCTTTTGCGCTTCGGCATCGGAAATCGAGGTATTTTGACAATTTTCCTAAAACGGCTTGCAAATCCATACTATCTTTGCTATAATCTGATTGAAAAACAAAAATGCGGCGGCTTACGGGTGCTCGCAACACCCGTAAGCCTATGCAGGTGAGCCACCACCTACACAATGACCGAATGGTCGCACCGCATGGGATATTATACGCTAAAACGCCCCTTTACGCAAGAGGGTGCTTTGCCGTTTTTCCCAAGTGTTGTGTTGCATCAGGAAGATAGCATCTTCTCACGCTGTGTAGGCTTACACCTTGCACAGCGTTTTTGTTTTTCGCTCGACCCTCGGCGGGGCTTGCGCCCCGCCGGGGGATGGGTGAGAAACTTATATAGGAGGTTCGCTTCACATGGATGAAAAGAGCAATTTATCCGTCCCCGAATTACTTGCCGCTGCACAGCGTAAAGATGCCGACGCTATGGAGAAAGTTGCCTTGGGATACTATACCGGGCTGAATGGCTTTGAATCAGATGGCGATAAGGCTTTTTATTGGGCAAAAGAATTTGTTGGCGCGCATCCTGAAGAAGCCTACGCTTGGGAACTTCTTGGCCGCTGCTATTTCTATGGAATAGGTACATGCAAAAGCGATAAAATTGCTGAAGAATACCTCTTGAAAGCAGCCCGCCTTGGAAGGCTCAGTGCTCTCTATTCCTTGGCCGAAGAATATTTTTACAGCCGTGACGGAAACATCCGAAACAGGCCATTCTATTTGCTTCATGAGGCCACGGGGAATAGTGTTCCCTATTCCGCATTTCAAATGGCACAGGCTTTTCGTTATGGCGAAGAGGTTTCTGAAGACCCCGAAAAGAGCATCTACTATTATAGAAGATCTGTGGATTTAGGCTGTACGGAAAACTCTGCGATTGTCTATCTCCGCAAGATGGGCGAGTTGCCGCAGAATTACCCCTATGGGGCATCACGCAAAAACAATAATACCCTGATGTTTTGTTTGAAGATTTTTCTTGCACTATTTATCCTGTCTATCCTAAGCAGGCTGATTTCCTCTTTGCTTGGCCCGTTTTAACTCCGAAGCCACAATTCCCTGAAGTAACTCAAATTATTTTTAGGAGGTATCTATCATGGCAAGATGTTCCAAGTTGGAAACCAAATCAGGCGGCACGTTTAGCGGCACACTTTACTGCTGCGAGTTGACAGGTATCGAAATGTACGATGACAACCCCAAGGTTAAGCATGTTTGCTTCCCGGATCGAAGCTCCGACTATGAATATGAAAACTGTCCCGTTTACAAAGACCGATAAATAGATAAAAGATAGGGAGCTCCTCCGCAGCTCCCTATCTTTTATCTATTTATCTCACCCCCGCTTCCACTTCACCCCGCCGGGCACATCGATGATCTCTATCCCCTGCGCCTTCAGCTCGTCGCGGATGCGGTCGGCCTCGGCGAAGTTCTTGGCCTTCTTGGCATCGGCACGGACACGGATCAGGGCTTCCACCTCCGCGTTCTCCTCGCCGTCCTCGCTGACGACGGCGAAGCCGCCTGCGGCGGGCGCGGCGGTCTGCTTGGCGCGGAGGGCGGCGGCCTTCTCCAGCAGCTTCAGCCCCAGCACGGTGTCGAAGCTCTCCAGCAGAGCCAGCTTTGTCTTGTCGTTCGTCTTAGCCTTGAGCACATCGTACAGCACGGTGACGGCCATGGAGGTGTTCAAATCGTTGTCCATCGCGGCCATAAACTTTGCCCTGTACTCGTCAAACGATGCCTGCTCGACCTCGCCCTCGTCCCTGAGCGCGGCAACACGGCTGAGCAGCTTGTTGTACGCCACGCTTGCGTTGTCCAGATTCTCCCATGTGAACACCAGCCCCTTGCGGTAGTGGCTCTGCAAGCAGAAGAAGCGGTACGCCAGCGGGTCGTAGCCCTTCTCCTCCAGCAGGCTCACCGTCAAAAACTCGCCCTTGGACTTGGACATCTTGCCGTGGTCGGTGTTCAGGTGCGCCACATGGCACCAGTGCGGGCACCACGGATGGCCGAGGTAGCTCTCGGACTGCGCGATCTCGTTGGTGTGGTGCGGGAAGGCGTTGTCCACGCCGCCGCAGTGCAGGTCGAGGTACTCGCCGTTGTACTTCATGGAGATGCCGGAGCACTCGATGTGCCAGCCGGGATAGCCCACGCCCCACGGGGAGTCCCACTTCAACGCCTGATCCTCGAACTTGGACTTGGTGAACCACAGCACGAAGTCGTTCCTGTTGCGCTTGTTGGGATCCTCCTCCACGCCCTCGCGGACGCCGACGGCGAGATCCTCCTCGTTGTGGTCGTTGAAAATGTAGTACCGCTTGAGCTTGCCGGTATCGAAATACACATTCCCGCCCGCGACATAGGCGTAGCCCGTGTCGAGCAGCCTGGTGATGATTTTGATATAGTCGTCAATAAGTCCCGTGGCGGGCTGCACCACATCGGGACGCTTGATGTTCAGCTTCCGGCAGTCGGAGAAAAACGCATCGGTGTAGTATTGGGCGATTTCCATGACGGTCTTGTGCTCGCGCCTTGCGCCCTTGAGCATCTTGTCCTCGCCCTCGTCGGCATCGCTCGTCAGGTGTCCGACATCGGTGATGTTCATCACACGGTTGACATCGTAGCCCGCGTAGCGCAGGTACTTCTCCAGCACATCCTCCATGATATAGGAGCGCAGGTTGCCGATATGGGCGAAGTGGTACACCGTGGGGCCGCAGGTGTACATCTCCACATGACCTGGGGTGTGTGTCTTGAACTCCTCTTTCTTGTGCGTAGCGGAATTATACAGATACATAATGAGCCTCCTGTGTTCTACATTATAACATTATAACGATTTGCAAATAAAACGCCTCTCAGACAGCATTGTCTGAGAGGCGAAAAATACTTTCGCGGTTCCACTCTCGTTTATCACTCGGTGCGGTCGTAACGCTGACCCTGCGGAGGGCATCCACATCCCCCGCGCTCCCGGACGCACTTTCCGCACCGCTCGGCGGGACGACTTGCAGCCGATGACCGTCCCTCTCTTGGCAAAGCTGTGGCGCGTACTCTTTCCGCTCAACGCGCTATTTGACTGCCACTAATAGTAGCAGGAAATCTGTGTGGTGTCAAGTGTTCTGTTTCCTCTCCGATCCTATCTCGCGCTTGTCTGTCAGCCCCGGCAGATAGTCCACGATGACGCGGTAATACCGTGCAAGCCGTTATCCGCTCATCCTTCACTCATTTCAGCGGTGATGCCCAAAACAAAACGGGCATCCTCTCGGATACCCGTCAGGTTTGGTTTATCAGCCAATGTGGTTCAGCTTCAGCGTCAGCGCGCTCTTCTTGTGCGCCGCGTTGTTCTTGTGCAGCAGACCCTTCGCAGCCGCCTTGTCGATCGCCTTGACCGCCACCTTGTAAGTGCCCTCGGCCTCGGTGCGATTGCCTTCTACGGCAGCAGCCTCGAACTTCTTGATAGCAGTCTTCAGTGCGGACTTATCGGCTTTGTTGCGAGCATTTCTCGCCTCTGCCACCAGAACACGCTTCTTAGCAGACTTGATATTCGGCAAACCAAACACCTCCCCGACATGAATTTCAAGTGCGGTGGAAGGTCATACTTCCACGCAGGATGATATTTTAGCATCTTTGTCCGAAAAATGCAAGACCTTTTTGTAATTTCCACAGCAGTTTTTGTATAAATGTCTTTTTCGTGCTCCCACAGCCCGAAAGCCACAACATTTTGTGCTCCGCAGAGCACATCGGCCACTATTATGCCCCCCTTCGCAGCCGCCTCATCGCGGAAAATTTCGGCGCAGCCGCCGCAGGTGCATCCTCCCCACTTGCAAAAGCTCACGCCTTGCGGTACAATAAGCCATCAAAATTTTTGCAGCGGGAGGTATCACCCATGGAATTTAATCCCCAGACACAGCTTGCCGGTCTGCTGGAATGGATGTCGGAGCAGATGACCGCCTGTCACGGCAGAACCGCCGTCATCGGCATCTCCGGCGGGAAGGACAGCTCCACCGTGGCCGCGCTGTCCGTGGCGGCGTATGGCCGTGACCATGTGTTCGGCGTGCTCATGCCCGATGGTGTGCAGCCGGACATCGACTATTCGCAGGCCCTTGTGGAGCACCTCCGGCTCCCCCACGCCACCGTCAACATTCACGATGGTGTGCAGGGTCTGCTGAACGAGCTGAAGAAGGCCGGCATCGAGCCGAGCCGTCAAACCACGGTAAATCTCCCCAGCCGCGTCCGCATGGCGACGCTCTACGCCGTGGCGCAGTCGCTCGACGGCGGTATCGTCATCAACACCAGCAATCTCAGCGAGGACTGGGTGGGCTACTGCACCATCTACGGCGACAGCGCGGGCGCGTTCTCCCCGCTGGGCATGTACACCACAGAGGAGGTCATTGCGCTCGGCCGCGCCCTCGGCCTGCCGGAGAAATTCCTCATCAAGCCGCCGTCCGACGGGCTGACGGGCAAGACGGACGAGGACAACCTCGGCTTCACCTACCACGCGGTGAACGAGTATGTCCGCCGCGGCGTGGTCGATCCCGCCATCCAGCCGCGTATTGACGCACTCCACCGCGCCAGCCGCTTCAAGTTCGAGACACTGCCCGTCTACCACAACGGCCTGCCGATGGCTCTGACAGACGAAACGGGGTACTATAAGTAAGCAATGCCGCAAAAAGTCTCCCCCTGTGGGGGAGACTTTTTTGCGTCTCACACCCCTGTGCCGTCAAAGGCAGGGGTGTACGCTTCCTCGGCGGAGGTGCGCTCCTGAACGAAGGCGTTCTCTATGCCGCAGTTGCGCATGTAGTCCACGGCGCTGCGATACTCCGCTGCCGTCACACGGCGGGCAAGCCGTCCCGTCATGTGCGCGGGCGGCGTGTACTGGCTCATCAGCGACACGACAACCTCGCCCGGCGCGAAGCTCTCGGAAATCCAGTCCAGCACGCGCCGCGTGTTGTCGAGATTCCCCGGCAGCACCAGATGGCGGATAATGACACCGCGCCGCATGAGCCCGTTTTCATCGTAAACAGGCCGTCCGACCTGACGGAACATCTCCCTGACAGCATCGCAGGCGACGGGAAAATAGTCCTCCGCGCCGGACAGCTCCCGCGCCAAGTCCGCGTCGGCGTATTTCAGATCGGGCAGCCACACGCCGACTTTACCCTCCAGCAACCGCAGCGTTTCTACCTTTTCGTACCCACCGCAGTTGTACACCACGGGCACGGGGAGCGGCGGCTCCAATGCAGGCAGGATCCACGGCAGGAAGTGGGTGGGCGTCACCAGCTCGATGTTGTTTACGCCCTGCGCGATCAGCTCGAAAAATATCTCCCGCAGCCGCTGCACGGAAATGTCCGTCCCCTGCCCTCCGGCGGAAATATCGCCGTTCTGACAGTAGCGGCACCGCAGGGTGCAGCCGGAGAAAAACACCGTCCCCGCGCCGTTTGTGCCGGAGATAGGCGGCTCCTCCCAATAGTGCGGTGCGGCACGCGCCACGCGCAGACCCGCAGGCATGGCGCAGAAGCCCCCGCCCCGCTCCGCCGTACGCTCCGCACCGCAGCTGCGCGGACAAAGCAGGCATTTCATGCCTTGTGTATGCCAAAGTCGGGGCCGAGCTCGCCCGCCATCCAGTGGCGGCGGCACAGGCCGATGTACTTGTCGTTCGCGCCCAGCAGCACCTGTTCGCCCTCCTTGACCACATGGCCGTTTTCATCGAAGCGGGCATTGAATGCCGCCTTTTTCCCGCACCAGCAGATGGTCTTGACCTCCTCCAGCTTATCCGCCAGCACCAGCAGATGATAGCTGCCCTCGAACAGGTCGCCCTTGAAGTCCGCCCGCAGGCCGTAGCAGATGACGGGGATGCCGCACTCATCCACCAGATGCACCAGATAATACACCTCGTCCTTTGTGAGAAACTGTGCCTCGTCAATGATGATGCAGGCGTATTTTTGCAGGTCGCCGTCCGCCATGGCACGCATCTCGTCAAAGTAGACGCACGGGTGCTTCAGGCCAATGCGGGAGCAGACCATGTGATCCCCGTCGCGGCTGTCCAGCCGTGGCTTGACCATCAGCGTCTCCTGCCCGCGCTCCTCATAGTTGAACCGCGCCATCAGCGCGTTGGCGGACTTGCTGGAGCCCATCGCCCCATATTTGAAATAGAGCTGTGCCATCGTGTATTCCTCCGTTTTTCTTCGTAATGCTCCGTCAATCTCCGTTTTTCTCTGCCGTCAGCGCAGCGGTGAACGCCTTGAACGCGGAGGGTATCGCCTTTTCCGCCATGGTCTTTTCGTCCGCCCACAGCCAGTCGGCGCAGCCCTCGCCCTCGGCGGTCAGCAGCCAGCCGGTCATTTCCCACTTCCGATGGGTGAAAAGATGGACGGCACGGACGCTCCTGTGCCAGTCGGTGACGCGCAGCCCCCATGCCTGAACCTGTTGTGCCGCAAGGGTTTCCGTCAGCTCTCCCGATACATGGGGGAACTCCCACAGCCCCGCCAGCAGTCCCGTATCCGCCCTGCGGCGCAGGGCGGTTTTTCCGTCTGCGCGGGTGATGACGAACACCGACAGTGTGTCGGTCGGGCGGGCGGTGTGCTTGTCACGTACGGGGAGCTGTGCCTGAATGCCCGCAGCCCTTGCAGCACAAAGGCTTGCGGTGGGGCATACCTCGCAGTGCGGCTTTTTCGGCAGGCAGATTTCCGCGCCGAGATCCATCAGGGATTGGTTGAATTCGCCCGGCCGCTCGGCGGGCATGATAGCCGAGAGCGCGGCGCGGAAAGCATCTCGTGTCCGCGTGTCAAGGACATTGTCGTGGCAGGCGGCCAGCCGCGCACCGATGCGCAGCACATTGCCGTCAACGGCGGGAACGGCTTGATTAAAGGCGATAGAGAGTATCGCACCTGCGGTGTAGTCGCCGATGCCGGGAAGCTTTATCAGCTCATTGTATGTCTGCGGCATACAGCCATCGTGCTGCTCCGCCATGACCTGCGCCGCCCGCTGCAAATTGCGGGCACGGCTGTAATACCCCAGCCCCTGCCACAGGCGCATAAGCTGCTCCTGCGGCAGTCGGGCAAGGGAAAAAATGTCGGGCGCAGCGGTCATAAACCGCGTAAAATAAGGGATAACGGCCTGTACGCGGGTCTGCTGGAGCATGATCTCCGACACCCATGTGCGGTAGGGCGACACCTCATCGCGCCACGGGAGGGCGCGGCGGTTTTCATCGTACCACGGCAGCAGGAGGGCGGGGAGCTGCGGCGGCAGGGATAGATTTATTTCGTTGCTTTTATCCATGTTGCTCCGTGAATTTCGGGCGAACATTCGCGTCCTGTACGCTTTCTGCTCGCTTTTTCCTATTCTTTGATCGCGTTTTGTACGCCTCCCTGCTCGTGTCCCCGTCAAATATTGAAGCGGGCGGCATATCCGCAGCGGCGGCAGAGCTCCTCGGCGGGGTGGCGGCAGTCGAAGCCGCGCAGAATTTTTTCTGCCCGCTCGGAGGAGAGTATCTGCTCCCACTCCTGCGTGAGGAGATTGCCCAGAGGGATGCGCCCCTCGCCGTCCAGACAGCAGGGGACGACCGTCCCGTCGCAGAGGACGGCGAGCTGCCGGCGCAGTCCGTAGCAGAACTGCGCATCGGGGCCGCCGTAGTCGGGGTCGCCCGGCCAGTGGAATTTGTCGGCGTGCTCGATATAAATGCGCTCCCGCAGGCGGCGGTTGCCCTTGGCATCCGTGGGCAGGGCGGTCATGTCCTGCCGTGTGAGTGCGCCCAGGAGGGCTTCTATCTCCCGATTGCGCCCATCCCCGCCGCCGCGGTTCCACAAACGCAGGACGCAGATCACGCCGCCGTCTGCCAGCTCCGATGCGGAGGTGAAGCAGCCGCTCACATAGTCCGCAAGCGTCAGGGCGGAGCGGTTGGCCTCGTATGAATGCAGGGAGATGTTCACGCGGTGGAGCGCGGCGGCGGAGCGCAGGGTGTAGGTTCGCTCAGGCAGGAGAAAGCCGTTCGTGGTCAGACAGACGCGGAAGTCCAGCGTGCGACAGATGGTCAGAAGCTCCGACAGCTGCGGGTGGAGCAGCGGCTCGCCCATCACATGCAGGTAGAGAAAGCGCGTGTGGGGGCGCAGCTTTTCGGCGATTTTCGTGAAATCGGCAGGGGAAAGGAACGCGCTCCTTCGCCGCGTGCCGGGGCAGAAATCGCAGTGCAGGTTACATATATTGGTGATTTCCACATAGACGCGCTGCATCATCGCCGTCCCTCCTCTCGTGCTCCGCAGGATATTATTTTTTGCCGTCGGTGCGGGTCAGAGACGCTGCCAGAGCATACGGTTGTTGTCGAACACGGCGGTCAGGCGGTCGGTGTCCTTCAGCCACGCGAGGTAGGAGCGGACGGTGCTGCCCACAAGGACATACTGCTCCAGCGTCATGGTCATGTTGTAGGCGGCAAACAGCTTTTGCAGCAGCTCCTCGAGGGTGAGCGGCTGCGCACAGAGGGAGACGATTTTCTCCGCAATCTCGTAGGTCGTGTCGATGTTGTACTGCGCCAGCGGCGCGATGTCCTCCGTCGCCTCCGTGTGGGCGGGGACAAACAGCCTCGCCGTCATGGTCTTGACCTTTTCGAGCGTCTGCAAATACGCCGCCACATCGTAGAGGTAGCCGATGCGGTACTTTTCCAGTATCTCGCGGGAGGAGAGGCAGTCCGCCAGAAAGACCACATCATCGCCCGTGCGGAAGCCCGTCATGGAAAAGAAGTGGCCGGGCAGGTCGATGCACGCGAAGCCCTCGGGCAGCGCGTCCGCCGTCAGGGGGAGGGCATCGCTCTCCTGCGCCATGAGGAATTTGTGGCGCAGTGCCTTCGGCGGACAGCCGCCGTAGAGCAGGGACGGCTCTAAAATCGGGTGGCGGGTGAAGTCGCAGTCGATGCCCGGCGCGTAGACGGCGCAGCCCGTCTGCCCCTGCAAATAGCGGTTGCCGCCGATGTGGTCGGCGTGGGCGTGGGTGTTGTAGATGGCCGTCAGATGCCAGCCGTTCGCGTCCAGCAGCTGACGGAGCCTGCGCCCGGCAT
Source organism: Bacteroidaceae bacterium (assembly GCA_963613145.1). Lineage (GTDB taxonomy): Bacteria > Bacillota > Clostridia > Oscillospirales > Oscillospiraceae > Vescimonas. The sequence continues at coordinate 26,926 of CAVDXW010000008.1, forward strand.
CCTTGTCGTTCCCGCTGTCGATGAGGCAGACATTTTCCCCGCCCGTTTTCACGAGGCCGATGTTGGTGGGGCCCTTGACATAACAGGTCTGCGGCGTGATTTGGATCAGCTCATACATGGCGATGCCTCCTTTGCGATTCTCATGGGGATATAATAGCACATGGAGAGGGACTTGCCAACGGGGAAATTTGGGATGGGGCATATCATATGTTTGGTACATTTGGAATTATAAAACACGGCGATTTTGAGAAAATGCCGCGATTTTTTATATAAAAAAGTGCAGAAATTCGCAAAAAGCGGTTGCAATTTCCTGCACGGTGTGGTAGGGTATACCTGTGAGAAAAAACGCCCGCCTCGGGCGAATACGGAAAACGCACAGGAGGTACAGCCATGAAGTATCCGAAAACCGGAAGTGAGGTCTATGTCAGCCTGAACCTGTCCAACACCATGCTCACCGCCATAGGAAAGGGGACGATTACCCGCGAGGAGGTGTCCGTCAGCTATCTCAAGCGGCTGTTTGCCGAGCACGGCGTGATCGTCTCGGCCAAGCCGGAGCAGCGGCGACTGCTGGAGCTGGTCAACGAGCGGTACGATCTGGAGCTGGAGCTGCCGGAGCAGCTGAAGCTGTTCCAGCTCAGCGAGGAGCACCGCCGTCTCGTGGTGGTGGAGGTGTCCGGCCTGCGGCGCAAGGGCGGCTCGCTCCTGCCCGAGTATACCGAGGAGGAGTTCAACGAGGCGACCTTCGCGTTCGTGAAATACTATGTGCAGGGCAAGCACTACGACACACTGCTCGAGGAGAACAAAAAGCTGAAGTTTGAGCTGGAGCAGGAGCTGGAGTGGCGCAACCGCACGGACATCTGAGAGAATATGACGGAGCACCCCCGCCGACGGCGGGGGTGCTGTGCCTGTCAAAGAGCTTCATCAATATACACGACCTCCAGTCCGCAGCGCAGGGCGTACTCCACCGTGCAGCGGGTGCCGCCCTCCTGCCCGTCGAAGACCGCGATGAGCCGCGCCGCGTGATCCACCATGTAGCGGTTGCGCCGCTGCATACAGCCCGCGCTGTAATGGTCCTGCACCACCGTCTCGTAGTCGCAGCGGTCTACGATGTCCTGCCAACGCGCCCGCTGCTCGTCTGTCCAGCCGTCGCTCTGGCCGGGGCAGGGTATCGCCGCCTCCAGCGTGATGTCGGGGTGCTGCGTGCGCAGCGACAGCACGAGCTCCGCGCAGTAGGTGTCCACGCCCCGCGCCATGCCGCAGATGAAGTGGCGGTAGCCCTCGTCACAGGCGGCGGACACCGCCTGATACAGCCGCGTCTTCAACACGCCGCAGCGCGGGTCGTGCTCGTTATAGCCCCATGGCAGCTTCTCCGGCCGATAGCCGGAAAAGCACACGGTCATCTGCCGTGCCGGCATACGCCCCACCGCCTTTCCTTTTTTATCTATTGTAAACAAAAAATCCGCCGATGTAAACTATTGACTTCCGGCGCATATCGTGCTACCATACTTGTCGAAAACAACCGCATATTTGTCTTCGGGGCGGGGTGCGATTCCCCACCGGCGGTACAGTCCGCGAGCGGCGCAAGCCGCATGAATCGGTGCGATTCCGATACCGACAGTATAGTCTGGATGAGAGAAGGCGTGTATGGCATTTTGCGATGCTCTTTTTTGATGCGTACACCTTGGAAGGCAATTTCCGGGTGTTTACCATCGAAAAGGAGTTTTTTATTATGACCCAGGCGCAAAAGACCCACCGCATGACCGTGGCCGCCCTGCTGTCCGCCGTGGCAGCCGTGCTGCAATTCGTCGAGTTCTCCATCCCGCTGATGCCCGCGTTTATCAAGCTGGACATCTCCGACCTGCCCGCCCTGCTGGGCACCTTCTCCCTCGGCCCCGTGTACGGCGCGGCGATACAGCTTGTGAAGAACCTGCTGCACCTGCCGTTCGGCACGAGTGCCGGCGTGGGCGAGCTGTCCAATTTCCTGCTGGGCGCGGTGTTCGCGTTCGCCGCAGGCATCGTCTACCAGAAGCACAAGACCCGCGGCGGCGCGCTGTGGGGCTCCGTGGCGGGAGCCGTGTCGATGGCGGCCGTCAGCCTGCCCATCAACTATTTTCTGGTCTATCCCGCCTATGTGGAGCTGTACGGCCTGCCGCTGGAGGGCATTGTGGGCATGTATCAGGAAATTCTCGGCACGGTGGCGCAGATGCCCACCGCCGACGCCCTGCTGAACTGCCTGCTGGTGTTCAATGTCCCGTTCACTCTGGTGAAGGGACTGCTGGATGTCGCGCTGTGCTTCCTGATTTACAAGCCGCTCTCTCCCCTGCTGCACAAGTGAGAAAATAGCCCGTGCGGCGGGGTGTGCCACCCCGCCGCACTGCCATTGCAAGGCGGAAAGCAACTTTAATTGGTAAAACCCGCCCGCGCATGTATAATCCATCACAAGGACGCTGCAACACGGCGGGCGGTTAGTCACCTCCTCTCGAAGGGAGGTGGGAGCGTATGTTTTTTGTGTTTACCATTCACATCCTTGGTCATTCGATCTCGGTGCGGGTGCAGAAGCTCAAAAGCAGAAACCGCCACTCGGCCAAGTGACGGTTTCTGTAGGTCGTAAGACCCGATGAAATTTTCACACAACCGGGACTGACCGCCTGTCGCAGCGTCCCCTCTTTCACCTATTATTATACCGCATTTTCCGCATTTGTCAAGCTGTCCAGCTTTTCCAGCGCGGCCAGCTTCAGGCAGGTGCAGAAAACGGCGATGGCCTGCTCCAGCTCCGCCACGGGCGGCAGGGACGGCGCAATGCGGATGTTGCTGTCCTGCGGATCCTTGCCGTAGGGGAAGGTCGCGCCAGCACCCGTCATGGTGACACTCGCCTCCCTGCACAGTGCCAGCGTCCGCTTTGCGCAGCCGGGCATGGCATCCACGCTGACGAAATAGCCGCCCACGGGACGCTTGTACGACGCAATGCCCAGCGGCGCGATCTCCCTGTCCAGCGCGTCCAGCACGGCGTGGAACTTTGGTGCGAGAATTGCCGCGTGGCACTTCATCAGCTCCAGCGTGTGCGCCTTGTCCCGCAGGAACAGCACATGGCGGAGCTGGTTAATCTTGTCAAAGCCGATGGTCTGGATGTTGATGAGCTTCGTGAAGTAGGCGATATTCGCCTCGCTCGACGCCATCACGCCCACGCCCGCGCCGGGGAAGGTGACCTTGCTGGTGGACGCAAACTCGTACACCATGTCGCCGTTGCCGTGCGCGGCGCACAGGGAGATGATGTCGGGGAAGTCCACATAGCCGCAGTCGAACTCGTGGATGCAGTAGGCGTTGTCCCACATGAGCATGAAGTCCGGCGCGGCGGGCTTCATCGCCGCCAGACGGCGAATCGTACCGGCGGAGTAGACCACGCCCTCGGGGTTGGAGTATTTGGGCACATTCCACATGCCCTTGACGGCAGGATCTTTGATGAGCTCCTCCACCGCGTCCATGTCGGGACCCTCGGCGGTCATGGGGACGGAGATCATCTCCACGCCGAAGCTCTCCGTCACCTTGAAGTGGCGGTCATAGCCGGGCACGGGGCAAATCCACTTTACCCTGTCCAGCTTGCCCCACGGCTTTTCGCTGTGGAGCAGACCGTTGGTGAACGCCTTGGCCACGGCATCGTACATCAATTGCAGGCTGGCGTTGCCGCCCACGAACACCTGCTCCGGCTTGCAGCCCAGAATGTCCGCGAACAGTGCCTTGGCCGCAGGGATGCCCGCTACCTCGCCGTAATTGCGCGTCTCCACGCCGTCGGATACGAAGTCCTCCGGCTTCGTCAGCAGCGAAAAGATGGGCGTGACCAGATCGAGCTGCTCCTTGCCGGGCTTGCCCCGCGCCATGTTCAGGCTGAGTCCCATGCCCTTGAGCCTTTCATATTCCCGCTGCACGGCGGCGTACTCCGCCTGCCGCTCGGCCTGTGTCATCTCGGTATATTTCTTCATTGCGTGTTCCTCCGTTTCCCTTGCCTTCCGTGTGAAAATGGCAGCCATGCGCTGCGCATACGGCTCAATATTCCCGCAGCACCAGCTCAGTGACACCCTCGCTGATGCTGACCATGCGCCTGACCTGTGTACGCCTGGTGTACACCGTCCACAGCATGTCGCGGATGGCCGTGCCGCCGTGATAGCCGTGGATGAGGCGCAGGCGGTATACGCCGCCTCCGCAGCGGCGCAGTGCCGCGTCGATGGCAATCTGCGCCTGATAGGTATTCATGCCGTGAAGATCCAGCTCCGTTACGCCGCCCACCATGTCAGCACCTCCGAGGGGATTGATACTTTACAATATAATAGCGCAAAGGCGGCTCATGCGCAAGAGATTTTTATGCGCCGTCACCCGCCGCGTCCGAACTTTTCCCCCGCCCTGCGGCGGAGCGGCGGCGGTCAAGGCTTGCATGGCGGCAAAAAATATAGTAATATAGCGGCAGGAGAGTAAAGGAGGGCGAGCATATGGGAGTTTTGTACGCGCTGGAGAGCATCCGCACCCCCGTTCTGAACGAGGTCATGTCCGTTATCACGCTGCTGGGCGGCGAGATGTTCTTCATGGTCATCGCCGTGGCGGTGTTCTGGTGCGTCAGCAAGCGCATGGGCTACTACCTGATGGTCGTAGGATTCTTCGGGACGGTCATCAACCAGTTTTTGAAGATACTCTGCTGCGTCCCGCGCCCGTGGGTGAAGGACCCCGATTTCACCATTGTGGAATCCGCCCGCGCCGAGGCGACGGGCTACTCGTTCCCCAGCGGCCACACGCAGAACGCCGTGGCGACCTACGGCGGCATTGCCCGCTATACGCGGCGGAAACGGCTGCGCACGGTGCTTGCCGTGCTGACGGTGCTTGTCGCGTTCAGCCGCATGTATCTGGGCGTTCACACGGTGCTGGATGTGGGCGTGTCGTTCGCCATCGCCACGCTGCTGGTGCTGGGGCTCTATCCGCTGATGGAGGAGGCTGACCGCCGCCCTGCGGTGCTGACCTGCACGATCGTTGTGATGGTACTGTGCAGCGGCGCGTTCGTGGGCTATCTCTATCTGCGCGGCGACACGGGAGCCACCGCCGAGGACACCGCCAACTATGTCTCCGCGCTGGAAAACGGCTGGAAGCTGCTGGGCTCCACGCTGGGGCTGCTGGTATCCAACATTCTTGACAGGAAATACATCCGCTTCGAGACGCGGGCGGTCTGGTGGGCGCAGCTCATCAAGCTGACGCTGGGCTTTGGACTGCTGCTTGTGATACGCTCCGCGCTGAAGGCTCCGCTGATTGCCCTGCTGGGCGGCAACGCCGCCATCGCGGGCGGCCTGCGGTATCTGCTGGTGGTACTGTTCGCGGGGTGCGTCTGGCCGCTGACCTTCTGGGGCTTCAGCCGACTGGGGAGGAGATGAAAAAAAGAAAGCCCAAGGGCTTTCTTTTTTTCATGGAAGTATGCGGGATATGCGGCGGCTTACGCCAGCAGCTCCAGCTCCTTGTTGACGCTCTCCTCACAGCTGCGCATGGCGAGGATGGTCTTTTCCATCAGCTCCTCGATGCTCCAGCCCAGACGCTCCGCGCCGGTGTTGATGACATCACGGGAGCAGCCTGCGGCGAACTTCTTGTCCTTGTACTTCTTCTTCAGACTGCTGACCTCCATATCCATGACGCTCTTACTCGGACGCATACGGGCGGCGGCACCGATAAGACCCGTCAGCTCGTCGGCGGCGAACAGCACCTTCTCCATCTCGTGCGTGGGCTCCACATCGCAGACCAGACCGTAGCCGTGGGAGCAGACGGCGTGGATAAGCTCGTCGCTGCATCCCGCCTTCTTCAGCAGCTCGGGAGCCTTCAGACAGTGCTGCTCCGGCCACATCTCGAAATCAATGTCGTGCAGCAGCCCGACGGTCGCCCAAAAGTCCGCGTCCTCGCCGTAGCCCAGCTCGTTGGCATACCAGCGCATAACGCCCTCCACCGTCAGACCGTGCAGAATGTGGAACGGCTCCTTGTTGTACTCCTTCAGTGCCGCCAGTGCCGCCTCGCGTGAGATACATTCCTTCATAATACAGACCTCCTCAGTATAATTGCAACTTCCCTACCATTTTAGCAGGTTATTCCCCGTTGTCAAGGTGTTTTCCAGCAGAACGGCCAGCTTTTTTGCTCTGTCCGCCGCCCGCTGTGCCTCCGCCGCCAAAAGCTGCCGCAGGCAGCCGTCCGCCATCCGCGCTGCCAGCGCGGTGCAGTCCCGCTGCAATACCGCCTCGGCCATGTACACGCGCCGCAGTGCCGTGAGCCACGGCTCGCGCACCGCCGGCGGCGGCGCGGGCGGCTGATACCACCGTCCCGCGTGCAGAAAATACGCCGCCAGCAGGGAGCGCACCGTCCGCTGCTGCTCCTGCGCCAGCAGCCCCAGCACACCCCTTGCACTGCGCGGGGACCGCGCTGCGCAGCGGCGGCAGTGGGCATACAGCCCCGCAGTGTCCGCAATGAGCCGCCCCAGTGCCGTCTCGCCGTCCGCCTCGCACCGCGGCAGAGGGCAGCAGACTCCCGTGGGACACACCGCCTCGCCGTAGGCGGGGAGGGCGGGCTCTACCCGCCGCCAGACCTCCGCTGCCGTGCCGGTGTCGTATACCAGCGGTGAAATGCCCGAACCGCCCATACTGAGATCACTCCCTTTCGGGGTATACTATGCCGTGTGCGGGCAGGGCGTGCCCGATCGCGGAAAGCTGTTGCATTTTCTGTCAAAATCTGTTACACTTACGCAGTTAAATAAATGCAGAGAGGGGAGAAGCGTCCCATGCTGGAATTGCAGAACATCTGCTACCGTGTGTCCACCCCCGACGGGGAGCAGGACATTCTGAGAAATATCTCCATTACCATACCCGACCACAGGTTGATGGTCTTTACGGGACCCAACGGCGGCGGCAAGACGACGCTCGCCAAGGTCATCATGGGGCTGGTGCAGCCCACCTCCGGCCGTGTGCTCTACAACGGCGAGGATGTCACCGGCCTGTCCATCACCGAGCGCGCCAGGCGCGGCATCAGCTACGGCTTCCAGCAGCCGCCGCGCTTCAAGGGCATCACCGTTCACGACCTGCTGCTGCTTGCGGCGGGAGAGGACAAGCTGAGCAAGGACAAGTGCTGCGCCTATCTGACGAAGGTGGGGCTGTGCGCCAACGACTACCTCGACCGTGAGGTGGATGTGTCACTCTCCGGCGGCGAGGTCAAGCGCATCGAGATTGCGACTATTTTAGCCCGCCACAGCGAGCTGATGATCTTCGATGAGCCGGAGGCGGGCATCGACCTGTGGAGCTTTGCGCGGCTGACCGAGACCTTTGAGCAGATACACCGCGACGGCACGGCCACCATGATCATTATCTCCCATCAGGAGCGCATCATCAAGCTGGCGGACGAGATCGTCGTCATTGCAGGCGGGCAGATCGCCCACCGCGGCAGCACGGAGGAGATATTCCCCCTGATTTTGGCCGACACGCTGGGCGGCTGCCCCGTACTGGAGCGAAAGGAGGGCGCACAATGATCACCGAGATCGATGCAGGTCTGCTGGAAAAGATCGCCGACCTGACAGGCAAACCCGTGGGCGCGTTCAATATCCGCAAGGACAGCGGCTGTGAGGCGCGCCAGTCCACCGAGCATATCGACATCACGCCCCGCGCCGATGGCAAGCCCGGTATCGACATCCGCATCAAGTCCGGCACAAAGGGAGAGAAGTGCTACATCCCCGTTATCATCAGCAAGACCGGCCTGCGTGAAATGGTCTACAACGATTTCTATGTGGGCGACGACTGTGATGTGGACATCATCGCGGGCTGCGGCATCCACAACTCCGGCTGTGACGAGAGCCGTCACGACGGCGTACACACCTTCCATATCGGCAAAAATTCCCGCGTCCGCTACGCCGAGAAGCACTTCGGCGAGAAGGAGGCGGGGCAGTCCGGCGGCAACATCATGAACCCCAAGACCGTGGTGTATCTCGGTGAAAGCTCCACCATGCAGATGGAGACCGTGCAGATCCGCGGCATCGACTCCACGAAACGCGAGACAGACTTCTTCTGCGAGGCGGGCAGCGAGGTGGTCGTCACCGAGCGTCTTCTGACCCACGGGCAGCAGGAGGCGGAGAGCGACATGCGCATCGAGCTGAACGGCCATGATGCCAGAGGGCGCGTGATCTCCCGCTCCGTGGCGCAGGACAAGTCCCGTCAGGTGTTCCACCCCGTGATGGTGGGCAACGCGCAGTGCTTCGGCCATGTCCAGTGCGACAGCATCATTATGGGTGACGCCCGCATTGAGTCCGTGCCCGCCATCACCGCCAACTGTCCCGACGCGCAGCTCATCCACGAGGCCGCCATCGGCAAGATCGCCGGCGACCAGCTCCTGAAGCTGGAAACCCTCGGACTGACCCCCGAGCAGGCGGAGGAGACGATATTGAAGGGGTTTTTGGCGTAAGCGGGGAGATGCGTAAAGCGTTTTCGCATAAAGCTCCGTATAAATCAGTTAAGAAGCCCGACATTGCACCGAACGGCGCAATGTCGGGCTTTTCCAAGGTAAAAACAGCGAAGCAGCAAGGCCTTCTGATAACGCACACGGTGGGGAATATCCCGTCACAGGCCTTGCAGCAGCTCGGTGGGGGTGGCGGAGATGGTCTGCGCACCGGCGGCGGTCAGTGCTTCGCGGCTGCGGAAGCCCCAGCAGACCGATACAAGAGCCAATCCCGCGTTGCGGGCAGTGGCCACATCCACCTCGCTGTCGCCGACATAGGCGGCATCGGCGGCGGACACGCCCAGCTCCGAGAGGGCGAGGTACACCAGCGCGGGATCCGGCTTGGGCGCGGTGCCCTCCCGCTGGCCGAAGGCGGGCATATCGGGAAAGAATCTCGCCGCCAGTGTCTTAGTGGTGTCATCGGGCTTGTTGGACACAACGGCGGTCTTTACGCCCGCCCGCTTCAGCTGCGCCAGCAGCTCGGGGATACCGGCATAGGGCGCGGTGGCGATGCAGTTGTGCGCCTGATAGTACGCCGTGTACTCCGCCAGCACCGCTTCAAATGCGGGAGATGCCGCTGCCTGCGGCGGCACGGCGCGCTCCATCAGCTTACGGGCTCCGTTGCCCACGAAGGCGCGCACCTCCTCCCTGCTGCGCAGCGGCCAGCCGTGCAGGGCGAGGATATGGTTCACGGCATCGTGCATGTCGGACAGGGTGTCCAGCAGCGTACCGTCCATGTCAAAGAGAACTGCTTTGTACCTCATGGTGCCTCTTTCCTTTCACAAGGTGCGGCAGGAGGATGCTGCCCAGAATCAGCAGAATGCCCACGCCGCCGAGCGGCGTGATCTGCTCGTGCAGCAGCACCGCGCCGAATATCGTGGCAAAGGTGGGGCTGAGTGCGCACAGCAGCCCTGCTCTCTGGGCGGTGGTGCGGCTCTGCGCCACCGGCTGGAGCGTATAGCCGAAGCCCGTGCAGACGAGAGCCAGTGCCAGAATGATACCCCACTCCGCCGAGGTCTGCGGCAGGCGCGGCGTCTCGAATATGCAGGAGGCAACGAGCGCGAAAAAGCCCAGAAAGCCCACCTGTAGGATGCCCAGCGTGAAACCGTCCTCCCCGTGGTGGGTGCAGCGGTCGGTGGCGATGATGGCGCAGGCGTAGACCACGGCGGCGGTCAGGGCGATGCACTCCCCCGTGCCGATGCGCAGCGCACCGCCGCCGGAGGTCAGCAGTGCCACGCCCACCAGCGCAACGGCGGCACTGAGCAGCGTCACCGCCTTGGGTGCGGTGCGGGTGAGGATACCCTCAATCAGCGGGACGAACAGAATCGCCATATTTTCCAGCAGGGAGACCGTACCGCTGTCCACCGTGTGCAGGGCGAACATCTCGCAGGACATGACCACAAAGAACAGTCCGCCCAGCAGTGCGCCGCGCAGCACAGTGTGCCGCTGCACGCCGCGCAGCCGTTTGTGAAACAGCAGCGTCAGCAGCGCGAAGGCCAGCAGGAAGCGCACCGCCAGCAGATTGAAGGCGGACATGGTTCCCAGACCCAGCTTGTTGAATACAAACGAGGTGCTGCGGGCGATAATGACCGCCGCCAGCAGCAGCTCGGCGCGTTTTTCGGACACGGCGCACACTCCCCTTCCGTTTTTGTATGGATGGAGTATACGCCTTTTTTCGCACACGGTAAAGTAGAAATTTTTCTTGATAAAATATAGAATTAAGTCTATATTTCGTAAGGGAGCGGGCATCGGCGGAGCCGATGCCCGCTCCCTGCGGGTCACGCACGGATGCGTGTTTTTCTCTGTTACGCCTTCTCGCCCTTGAAGAAAGAGCCGATGACCTCAATGACCACGAAGACGATCAGGTAGTAGAGGACATTCCACTTGTGGGAGTAGATGGCGGCGAAGACCATGAAGCAGGAGCAGAGAATGGCCAGCATGGGCAGGACATTCCCGCGGAAGCCGGTCATATCCTTGCGCTTGATGAGGGCGATGTAGATGGGAATATACATGGCGTACAGGGTGATGATGGGCAGCTCGGAGGAGTCGAATTTGAACGGTCCGAAGCCCTCCATGATCGCGCCGCCGTAGAAGTACAGCAGCCACAGGGAGCTGAGCAGCAGGCCGAACACGGCGGAGTTGCCGGCCATGCTGGTGCTGGGATCGACATTCTTGAACATGGCCAGCTTGGGACTGTTGCTCTCGGTGGCCAGATCGAACATGCCGCGGGTAACGGCCATGGTCAGACCATTGCAGGTGCCCCAGCAGGAGATGACGACGAACACGAAGATCGCCGCGCCGCCGACCTGACCGAAGATGTTCTGGAACGCAATCTTGGCACCCGCCTCGCCGCCGGCCATCATGACCTCGGACTCCACCGCACCGGCAAGACCGACATAGTAGATGATGTACACAACGGCAACGATCACCGTGCCGATCAGCAGGGCGCGGGGCATGTTCTTCTTGGAATCCTTCAGCTCCGTACCGATGGAGGTGGCGCAGATCCAGCCCTCAAAGGCGAACGCAAGAGACACGATCGCACCGAACAGACCCTCGGTGAAGGGCATCTCGGTCACGACATTGGAGAAGTTGAACTCGGTCATGCCACTGCTCAGACCCACGACAGTGCCGACAATCGCCATGAGCAGCAGGGGGATGAGCTTGATGACGGTGGTGCAGATGGCGAACTTGCCGGCCAGCTTGGGGGCAAGGGCGTTCATGGTGTAGGTAACGACCATGAATACACCGGCCAGCATCATGGTGCGGCCGCCGACCACGTCATCGTCCCAGCCCATCAGCACACCGAAGTAGCGAGCGGGCAGCCAGCTCAGCACGGACACCAGAGAGGGGTAGTAGATGGTCGCCATGAACCAGCCGACATAGTAGCCGTATTTTTTGCCGCAGGAGGCTGCGGCGTAGCCCACCAGGCCCTCCACACCCTCGTGGCTCTGCGCCACAGAACCGAAGGCGCAGGCACTGATGATCATGACAACACCCATGATGGCGAAGGCCAGAATACCGACGGACAGATTTCCTCCGGTTTTGGTCAAGACGGCTTCCGCCTTGAAGAACACGCCGGAGCCGATGACAGTGCCCACCACCAGTGCAATGGCTACGGGCAGGGTATACCGTTTTTCCATAATTCCGTTTCCTTTCTTGTCTCCCCTCTTGTCTGATTGTGAGGGATTTCAGAATCGTGCCCTCTATTATACCGTGTTCACTGTCTATCCACAAGTGTCCTATATCGCAGATTTATGTGAAAAATGGCAATAATTTTGGATAATTCGCCCAATCCCGCTTTTCACCGTTAATGTTTTTCCGTATTTCGGGAAAGCAAGCCGGCGCGGAAACACTTCCCGCGCCGGTTTGCTTCGTATTATGCATGTCATGCTTTTTACACATTGAAGCGGAAGTAAATCATGTCGCCGTCCTTGACCACATACTCCTTGCCCTCGGAGCGCAGCAGTCCCTTCTCCTTAGCGGCGGACACGCTGCCGCCGCAGGCCATCATCTCATCGAAGTTGATGGTCTCGGCGCGGATGAAGCCACGCTCGATGTCGGAGTGTATCTTTCCTGCGGCCTGCGGAGCCTTTGTGCCGCGCTTTATCGTCCATGCGCGGCACTCGTCCTTGCCGTAGGTCAGGAACGAGATCAACCCCAGCAGCTCGTAGGAGCACTGGATCAACCGGTCGAGTCCGGACTTCTCGATGCCCAGATCCTCAAGGAACATCGCCCGTTCCTCGGGGTCGTCCAGCTCGGCGATGTCCTGCTCCAGCTTGGCGCAGATGGGCAGCACCTGTGCGCCCTCCTTCGCCGCCAGCTCGCGCACGGCGCGGAAGTAGCCGTTGTCCTCGCAGTGGGCAAAGCCGTCCTCATCCATGTTGGCGGCGTAGATGATGGGCTTCAGGCTCAGCAGGTCGGCAGTTTCGATGATGGCGCGATCGTCCTTGTCGCAATCGAAGGTGCGGGCGGACTTGCCGCCGTCCAGATGGGCGGCCAGTGCCTTGAATACCTCCGCCTCGTGCAGGAACCTCTTGTCGCCCTTGGCGGCCTTGGCCGCCTTCTCCACGCGGCGGTTGACCATCTCCAGATCGGCCATGATCAGCTCCAGGTCGATCGTCTCGATGTCGCCCAGCGGGTCAACGGGGACATTCTGGCTCGCGTCCGCCACCACATGCATGATGTTCTCATCGTCGAAGCAGCGCACCACATGGACGATGGCATCCGTGCGGCGGATGTTCTCCAAAAACTTGTTGCCCAGTCCCGCGCCCTGAGACGCACCCTTGACCAGTCCCGCAATGTCCACGAACTCAATGACTGCGGGGGTCTTTTTGTCCGGCTGATACATCTCCGCCAGCTTGTCCAGCCGCGCATCCGGCACGGCCACCACGCCCACATTCGGCTCAATGGTGCAGAACGGATAGTTGGCACTCTCCGCCCCCGCATTGGTGATGGCATTGAACAGCGTGCTCTTGCCCACATTCGGCAAGCCTACGATACCTAATTTCATATATACTCATTCTCCTTCGATTTTCCTTGATTTTCAAGGGGTTTCAGCGTTCGGCGTCTCGGCTGTTACACCATTTTTACACCATTTCCGCAT
>CAVDXW010000009.1:0-37453 GCA_963613145.1 Bacteroidaceae bacterium
GCGTGTTTCCAACCTTCAGCTCTATTTCTATGTTCCATACTTACTCCTCCAAAAACAATTTATATGTTTCAATTTCCAGTGCATCTGCTATACGCTGAATATTCTCAAGCGAAATACTGCGGCGGTAACATTCGATAGCACTAATATAGGTACGGTGCATGCCGCATTTATCGGCAAACGCTTCTTGTGACAGCCCCATAGCCGTACGGTATTTCTTTAAATTAGTTCCAAAAACCTTAACTATATCCATAGTTGCAATCCTCCTTAATATATAGTATAATATAAATGAACACAATAGGTCTACATACAATAAGTATCTTGATCCGATATGGATGAGTCATGCCCTGGTGGAAAAATCAGAAATAACATATAGAGTTAAAATAATCAGTTCTCGATTAGAGCATATTGAGCTAAGTTACTATGCAAAAAAGTAAAGATCTGATTTGAACTCGGTATGAAGAGAAAAGAACAAATGTAAGAACACGCTTAAAATCTTATAGAATAAATATAAACCCCATAATAATCTTCTGCTAAAGCGAGGTAAATAATATAGAGAATTATATAGAGATGCAATACCGAGAGTTGCGGGAAAAGGGCTTTAATGCTGAATTTTCAGATTTATATAAAACTATTGAACACAGCAAGCTTAGAGAAATAATAACAACATTGCACTTTTATTTAACATCTTTATTTAGAACCATGAATGAAAGACTCCCCACTGGTGAGTATGGTGCTCATTTTTGGGCTGCCCAAAGCAGAGATTTGATTAGCATATATGTGAAACCCATTTTTAAAACATCTAAGAGCATTGTTATAAAGAATGCAAATAAAGACCGTGTATATGATATAAAGCAAATCGGTGAAGGTTCTTATGCAAATGTGTATAAATATAAGGATACTTTCTATAATCGAAATTTTATAATAAAACGAGCTAAAAAGGATTTATCAGAGAAAGAATTGCTTCGATTTAAAAGAGAATATGAAGAAATGAAAGAATTATCTTCACCATATATTCTCGAAGTATATAGATATTTGGAAGATAAGAATGAATACATTATGGAATATATGGATTATACATTGGATTCATATATTGCTAAAAGCAACACTAAATTATCCGATTTTCAAAGAAAAGGTATTGCACAACAAGTTTTAAGAGCTTTCAAAATTTCTTTGTGAAACTTGCGAAAAATGCTTGCAATTGCGCGGAGAGTGTGCTATTATCACAGTTGCGTTTGCGGCTGCGCCGCGGCGACAAGTGAACCAGAAAGGGGTGAACAAGAGCAATGAAGGAAGGAATCCATCCCAATTATCAGCAGACTACTATCAAATGCGCCTGCGGTAATGTGATTGAGACAGGTTCTACGAAGAAGGATATTCGCGTGGAAGTCTGCTCTAAGTGTCACCCCTTCTTCACCGGCAAGCAGAAGCTGGTGGATACCGGCGGGCGTGTTGCCAAGTTCAACAAGCGTTTCGGTCTGGACAAGTAAGGATACGACACAGGCGAAGCTCGTACCGTGGGTGCGGGCTTCGTTTTTTTTGTTTTACTTTTGGCGCAGCAACGCTTATAATAGAGAAAAATATGACCGAGAGGCTTATCTATGGAACGAAAGAGCATTGAGAAAACAGAGGACAGCAAGCGCGACTATGCCGTGCTGGTAGGGCTGCGCTCTCCCGTGCTGGGCAGCGACAGCGCGGACGAGGAGAGCCTTGCAGAGCTGAGTGCGCTGGTGGAGACGGCGGGCGGCGAGGCGGTGGGCATGATTTTGCAGAGCCGCGAAAAGCCCGACCCCCACAGCTTCATCGGCGAGGGCAAGGTGGAGGAGGTCAAGCGCATGGTGGAAAACAGCGAGGCCACCATGGTGATATTCGACAACGACCTGTCGCCCTCACAGGTGCGGGTGCTGACCGAGCTGTGCGGCGTGCAGGTGCTCGACAGGAGCGGTCTGATTCTGGACATCTTCGCCCAGCGGGCGCGGACGAAGGAGGGCTGCTTGCAGGTGGAGCTGGCGCAGTACCAGTACCTGCTGCCGCGCCTGATCGGTATGTGGTCGCATCTGGAGCGGCAGGGCGGCACGGGCGGCTCGCCCATCGGCACGAAGGGTCCCGGCGAGACGCAGCTGGAGACGGACAGACGCCATATCCGCCGCAAGATCGACAAGCTAAAGGAGGAGCTGGAGGAGGTGCGGCGTGTCCGCGCCACACAGCGGCAGCGGCGGCAGAAGAACGATATACCCGTGGTCGCCATTGTGGGCTATACCAACGCGGGCAAGTCCACGCTGCTCAACGCCATTACCGGCGCGGGGATACCTGCCAACAACCGCCTTTTTGACACGCTGGACACCACCACGCGGCTGCTGGCCGTCAGCGACACGCTGGAGGTGGTCATCTCCGACACGGTGGGCTTTATCCGTAAGCTGCCACATCAGCTTGTGGAGGCATTCAAGGCGACGCTGGAGGAGCTGGAATACGCCGATCTGCTGCTGCATGTCATTGATGTCAGCAACCCGCAGTGGCAGGAGCAGGCGCGTATCGTCGAGGAGCTGATACGCGAGTTGGGTGCGGACACGATTCCCTGCATACGGGTGTACAACAAGTGCGACCTTGCCTTTGCCTCGCAGCGGCAGAGAGAGGAGGACGCGGTGTCTGTCTCCGCCAGAACCGGCGAGGGGCTGGACGAGCTGCTCTCCGCCATCGACAAACGGCTCGACAAGGGTACACGGCGGGTGACGCTGCACCTGCCCTATGACAAGGCGGGTGCGCTGGACAGCCTGTACCGCGAGGCGAAGGTGGAATCCGTGGAGTACGGCGGGACGGTAGATGTGACGGCGGTGTGTACGCCCCGTGTCATCGGGCAGCTCAAGGAGTATATCGAGGGCTGGACAGAGCCGAAGGAGGACTGGGAATGAGTGATTTCCGCGTACCCTACGGCGCGGCGGAGACGGAGTTCACCGAGAAGCGTTCCCGCTTCATCGGACACCTGCTGCCCGTGGAAACGGAGGAGCAGGCGCGGGAGTTCATCGCGCAGATGAAAAAGAAATACTACGATGCGCGGCACAACTGCTGGTGCTATCTCATCGGCGGCGATACCCTGCGCTACGGCGACGACGGCGAGCCGCAGGGCACGGCGGGACAGCCGATGCTCAATGTGTTCCGGCGCGAGGGCGTGACCAATGTCGTGTGCGTGGTAACGCGGTATTTCGGCGGCATCCTGCTCGGCGCGGGAGGACTGACACGGGCATATGCCAAGAGCGCGCATGACGCGCTGGCGGCGGCGGGTGTGGCGGAGCTGGGACTGTGGGCTGCATTGGAGATACCGTGCCCGTATCCGCTGCTGGAGCGGGTGCGCGGCGAGGTGGCATCGCTCGGCGGCGCGGTGGACGACGCCGAGTACGGCGCGGACATCCGCCTGACCGTTTCGCTGCCGTCCGAGCAGACGGAATCGCTGCGCACACGGCTGACGGAGCTTTCTGCGGGCGGCATCACCGTGGCCATAAAATCGCAGTCATACCGCCCCGGCGCAAGGCAGGAAATATAACGGGCGCAGAGGGAAAGAGGACGCTTCGGCGTTCTCTTTTTTTGCTGTCCGCCTGCACGGGCGGCGGTGCGGCGGCATAGAATGGCGCGAGTACAAAGGAGGTGCCACAATGGAGGAATATCTTATCACCGCCCGCTCCGTCACCCATGCCCAGCGCATGGTGCGGCTGCTGGAGCGGCAGGGGGTGCGCACCGCTGTGACCCGTGCGCCCATGGGTTTGACGGGCAAGGGCTGCGGCTATGTGCTGCGCCTGCGCGGACAGACGCGCACGGAGACGGCATTGCGGCTGCTGCGGGAGGCGGGTCTTGCGCCCGAAAAGGTGTTTTGCCGCCGTGAGGACGGCTATGATGAGGTGAACTATGATCTATTTTGACGCGGGTGCCACCACACTGCAAAAGCCCGAAGCGGTGGCGCGGGCGATGTATCGGGCGGTGTCCTCGCTGTCCTCGCCGGGGCGGGGGAGCTACCCCGCCACACGCGCGGCGGAGGAGACCGACCTGCGCTGCCGTATGCTGGCATCGGAGCTATTCGGCGTGAGCGATCCTGCGCGGGTGGTGTTCACCTCCTGCGCCACGCACGGACTGAATATCGCCATACGGACGCTGGTGAAGCCGGGCGGCCGCGTGGTGCTCTCGGGCTATGAGCACAACGCCGTGACCCGCCCGCTGCACGCCATCCCCCATGTGGAGCTTGCGGTGGCGGACGCGCCGCTTTTTGACACAGAGGAGATGCTGCGGCAGTTTGCCGCCGCGCTGGAGCAGCCGGCGGACGCGGTGCTCTGCACCCATGTATCCAATGTGTTCGGCTATCGCCTGCCCGTGGAGCGTATCGCGGCACTGTGCCGCGAAAAGGGTGTGCCGTTCGTGCTGGATGCCTCCCAGTCTGCGGGGATGCTGCCCATAGACATGGAAGCACTCGGCGCGGCGTTTATCGCCATGCCGGGGCATAAGGGAGTGTATGGCCCGCAGGGGACGGGGTTGCTTCTGTGCGGCACGGAGGCGGAGCCGCTTTTGCACGGCGGCACGGGCTCGCAGTCGCTTTTGCAGGCGATGCCCTCCGAGCTGCCCGACCGTCTGGAGGCGGGTACGCACAATATGCCCGGTATCGCGGGGCTGGAGGAGGGACTGCGCTTCGTGAAACGGCGCGGCATAGCCGCCATAGCCGCGCATGAGCGGCAGCTGGCGCGGCGCTGCGCCCGGCGCGTGGCAGCCCTGCCGGGTGCGGAGGTATTCTTTTCGGAGGACGATGGAGCGCAGACGGGCGTGTTCAGCTTCCGCGTGGCGGGAGTGGACTGCGAGGAGCTGGGCGAGGCGTTGGCTGCGCACGGCGCGGCGGTGCGGGCGGGGCTGCACTGTGCGCCGCTGGCGCACCGCACGGCGGGGACGCTGGAGACGGGCACGGTACGGTGCAGCTTTTCCGCCTTCAACACGGCGGCGGAGGTGGACGAATTTGCACGGCTGCTGAAGCGGGCCGTTCGTTAAACTGCAAAACTGTTCATTTATTTTTTTGTTGCAATTTCCCAATATTCTCTATATAATGTTAGTATCTATGAGTACGAGTATTTCGTACCCGCAACGGAAAGAGTGACAACATGGAAAAGATACTGTCATTATTGGAGAAGATTGGGAATTACTTACTGCTGATTCAGGTCTCGGACATACTGGACATCGCCATTATCGCGTTCCTTGTCTACAATCTCCTGCGTATGGTGAAGAGCACCCGTGCCGAGAATATCCTCAAGGGCGTGGTGGCGTTCCTGCTGGTGCTGTGGTTGGCGGATATATTGCAGCTCAACGCCATCTTCTACATCATGAGCAACCTGGTGCAGGTGGGCATCCTGACCATCATCGTCCTGTTCCAGCCGGAGATACGGCAGATACTGGAGAAGGTGGGCAGCCGCAACATCAAGCTTTTGAAGGTATTCAATGACCCCAAGCAGCAGTCGGAGCTGGAAAAGGCCATCGACCAGACCGTAACGGCCTGTAGTGAGATGTCCCAGAGCAAAACCGGTGCGCTGATCGTTTTCGAGCGGAACATACGGCTGGACGATATGGTGCGCAGCGGCACAACGCTCGATGCCTCCGTGTCCTCCGAGCTGCTGAAGAATATTTTCTTCGTGAAGGCTCCCATGCATGACGGCGCGGTCATCGTCCGCCACGGGCGTATCCTCGGTGCGGGCTGTATGCTGCCGCTGAGCAAGAATGTCAATCTGAGCCGTGACCTCGGTATGCGACACCGTGCGGGTATCGGTATGAGCGAGAACTCCGATGCGGTGGTGGTCATCGTCTCCGAGGAGACGGGCTCTATCTCCGTGGCCATCGGCGGGATGCTCAAGCGGCACCTGAAGCCGGAGACGCTCAGCAAGCTCCTGCGCAATGAGCTGATGCCGCAGGAGGACGAGCCGGAGGACAAGCCCCGCCGCGGCCTGCTTGAGCTGCTGGCGGGGAGAAAAAAGGAGGATGACAGCGATGTCGGAGCGGATCTTTGATACCGAGCAGGATAAGAAAGCCGAACGCAAACCGCGTGTGAACCGCAGCACGGCACTGCGTGTTCTCATCTCCATTCTGGTGGCTATCGCCATGTGGGTGTATGTGGACATTGACAAGTCACCCGAGAGAACGAAAAATCTGTACAGCATACCGGTGGAGTTCTCCGGCGAGAACACCACGCTGGCCGACAAGAGCCTGATGCTCCTGTCCGGCTACGATACGACCGTTGACCTGACGATACGCGGCCCCAAGCGTGAGCTGGTGAAGATCAATAACGAGAATGTGCGCGTGATTGCCAGCGTGAGCAGCATCGACACGGTGGGTGTCCATCAGCTCGACTATACGGTGAGCTTCCCCGATGGCGTGGTGCGCACGAATGTCAGCGTGGAGAAGGCCAGTCTCAGCCAGATCACCGTGACGGTGGGCGAGCTGTATACCAAGGAGGTTCCCGTGGAGTGCGAGGTCACGGGCGAGGTGGCGGAGGGCTACTTCACCGGCGATATCGTGCTCGACCCGTCGGTGCTGACGCTGCGTGCGCAGCGGGACGACCTGCTGAATGTGGAGTGCGCCAAGCTGACGGTGGACATCAGCGGCGCGACAAGCTCCGTGGTGCAAACCGTGGATGTCCAGCTCTACGACTATGACGGCAACCTCGTGGAGAACAGCAACATCCGCACCAACGCCAGCCTGATACAGGCAAAGGTGCCCGTGCTGACCACCAAGGAGGTGGAGCTGGCCATGGAGTTCGAGGGTGTGCCCGGCGCGGCCATGAACAGCATTACCTGCGACATCACGCCCAAGACCGTGCGCATCAACGGCGAGGCAGATGTGCTGGCGTCCATCGACAAGCTGGTGCTGGCCACGCTGCGCGTGGACGATCTGGTGACGCATCAGCAGAACAGCTATGTGGTCACGCCGCCGGACGGCACATGGCTGGTGAACGGCAACGAGGTCGCCACGGTGGACATTACGCTCGACGGCATCAGCGAGACTACCGTGTCGGTCACGGACATCAGGTTCAGTAAATTGCCCTCCGGCCTGTATGCCGTCGTGCCCGATGGCGGACTGTCCGTGCAGGTCTGGGGTCTGAGCGAGGAGATCGAGGAGATCACCGCGGACAACCTGAGTGCAACGGCGGATATGAGCGGTGTGACGGGACTCGGCACGGTTACTGTGCCTGTCACCGTGACCGTCAGCGGCTTCAGCGATGTAACGGTGCGCGGCACCTATGAGCTGACGCTGACCGTCACGGATACGCAGCCACAGACCACACCCGATGAGGATGAGGAGGCGGAGCCCGCCAATGCCGATGCATCGGGTACGGCGACAGAAGAAAAACCTGCCTCATCGGAAGCATCAACAGCATCAACCACTAAGCCTGCCGCACCTGCGGCATGAGGTGAGACTATGACCCAAATCGCAACAGTAGAAAAGCTCCTGCCCGGCGGATACGCGGAGATCTCCGTGCCCCGCAAGTCCGCCTGCGGCCACGACTGTGAGGAGTGTGCAGGCTGCGGCATGACCGGCGCGGCGATCAAGGCACGCGCCAAGAACGAGCCCAACGCCCAAATTGGCGACAAGGTAGTGGTGGAGAGCAGCACCAGAAAAATGCTGGGCGTGGTGGCACTGGTGTATGTGCTGCCGGTAATCGGTTTCCTGCTGGGCTATTTCCTCAGCGAGGGACTGACCGAGGGCTGGCGGTACGCCATCGCCGTGGCTGCCGCAGTGCTGGCCTTTCTGCCCAGTGTGGTGTATGACCGCTACGCCAAGCGCAAGGAGCTGCTGACCTACACCATCCTGCGCGTATTCTGAGCGGTGTTCGGCTATGTGTGCCCCTCCGACGGGCGGCTGTCCGAGCAGGACAGGGAGCGTTTCCGCGCCGCCTACTGCGGCTTGTGCCACACGCTGGGACACCGCTACGGCATAACGGGGCGGATGATCCTGAACTACGACCTGACCTTTCTGGCGATGGTGCTGTCCGAGGGAACGGGGGAGGACTGCCGCAGACGCTGCGCCCTCCACCCGCTTAAAAGGCGCGTCTGCGCCGCGCATGACCCCGCGTTTGATACGGCGGCGGACATGAGCGTGATTTTGACCTATTGGCAGCTCCAGGACGGCGTGGCGGATCACGGCTTCTGGGGCGGGCTGAAGTATCGGCTTGCCGCACTGCTGCTCCGCTCAGCGTACCGCAGGGCGCAGAAGCGTCTGCCGCGCTTTGACGAAGGCACACGCGCACATCTGGCATCTCTGGCGGAGCTGGAAAAGGAAAACTGCCCCTCGCTTGACGCGCCGGCGGAGGCGTTCGCCTCGCTGCTGGCACTGGCAGCGCAGGAGATAGACGACACGGCGCGGCGGCGTGTGACGGAGCAGCTTTTGTACCATCTCGGCCGCTGGGTGTATCTGATAGATGCGGCGGACGACCTGAAAAGCGACCTGCGCACGGGCAGCTATAACCCGCTGGCACTGCGCTATACGCCGCAGAACGGTACACTGTCCGAGGCGGACAGACAATCGCTCGCTGTCACGCTGGACGGCTCCGTCCGCACCATGGCGGCGGCGTTTGAGCTGCTGGAGGAAACGGTGTACACGCCTGTGCTCCGTGCCACGGTGTACGAGGGGCTGTACGCCGTGGGAGCGGCGGTGCTGAACGGCACCTTCCGTAGGAGAAAAAGACGGGAAGAACCTATACGAAAGGCGGACACGGACTATGCGTGATCCCTATCAGGTGTTGGGTGTGCCCAGCACCGCCACCGATGAAGAGATAAAAAAAGCATACCGCAATCTGGCGCGGAAGTACCACCCCGACAACTATCACGACAACCCGTTGGCGGACTTGGCGCAGGAGCGCATGAAGGAGATCAACGAGGCATACGAGACGGTGCAGTCCCAGCGCAAGGCGGAGCGCAGCGGCGGGTACGGCGGCTATCAGTCCGCGTACCAGTCGGGCTATCAGGGCAGCAGCCGCTGCCAGCGCATCCGTGCGGCCATCGCACAGGGCGACCTGAATCTGGCGGAGGAGCTGCTGAACGCCTGCACCGACCACGATGCCGAGTGGAACTTTCTCAAGGGGGCGGTCTGCTGCCGCCGGGGTTGGCTGGACGAGGCGCGGCAGTATTACCGCACCGCCGTCAGCATGTCGCCGGACAACCCCGAATACCAGCGGGCGTTGGATATTTTGGAGGGCCGCGCCGCATCGTACCACCCCGACGGGTACGGCGATGTGACAACGACCACCTGCTTCAACGGCGATTGCCTGCGGCTGCTCGGTGCTACACTGTGCTGCAACGCGCTGGGCGTGCCCATCTGTTTTTGTTAGAACGATAGGGGGAGATTCCCCGTTTTACTGAGATAAAGGAGTTGATCCCGTGGTCAAGAGTATGACCGGCTATGGCCGTGCCCGCGAGATGCGCGGCGGCAGAGACATCACCGTAGAGGTGCGCTCCGTCAACAACCGCTATCTGGACTGCACCGTGAAGCTGCCCCGCGCCTACATTTTCGCCGAGGATGCCATCAAGACCCGTGTGCAGCGGGCGATTTCCCGCGGCAAGGTGGATGTATTCGTCACCATCGATACCTCCGCCGCCGATGTCGCGGTGGTGCAGGTGAACGAGGGGTTGGCGAGGGGCTATTACGAGGCATTGACGCAGCTCAAGCAGACCTTCTCCCTGAGCGGCGACATTTCGCCCGAGGTGCTGGCGCGTTTCCCCGATGTGCTGGCCGTCACTAAGGCGGAGGAGGATGTGGAGGCAATCGCCGCCGACATCTGCGCCGTACTGGATAACGCGTTGGAGTCGTACAACGCCATGCGCACCGTGGAGGGCGAGAAGCTGGCGCAGGATGTCGCCTCCCGCGTGGATGCCATCGAGCAGACCGTGCAGCGGGTGGAGGAGCAGTCGCCGCAGACCGTGGCGGCCTACCGCCAGCGGCTTGAGGCCAAGATGCAGGAGGTGCTGCACTCCGCCGCCATTGACGAGAGCCGTATCCTCACCGAGGCGGCGATCTTCGCCGACAAGGTAGCGGTGGACGAGGAGACCGTCCGTCTGCGCAGCCACATTTCCCAGCTGCGTGACATGCTGCAAAGCGGTGAGCCCGTGGGACGCAAGCTGGATTTCCTCATTCAGGAGGTCAACCGCGAGTGCAATACCATCGGCTCAAAGTGCAACGACCTAAGCATCGCCCGCGATGTGGTGAGCATGAAGGCGGAGGTGGAGAAGATCCGCGAGCAGGTACAGAACATGGAGTGAGGGGAGAATTATGCAGTTTATCAACATAGGCTTCGGCAATCTGGTGTCCGCGCAGCGGCTTATCGCCGTGGTCAGTCCCGATTCCGCGCCGGTCAAGCGTCTGGTGCAGGAGAGCCGCGACAACGGTATGCTCATCGACGCGACCTACGGCAGAAAAACGGCCTCCGTTCTCATTATGGACAGCGACCATGTGGTGCTCTCCGCACTGGCGGCGGAGCGGCTGGCTCCGCGTCTGGGCATGACCGTGGAGGAATTGACGGAGGAGGATGAATAAGGCGTGCATAAGATAGGAAAGACTTTCATTATTTCAGGACCCTCCGGCGTGGGTAAGAGCACCGTGCTCCACGCACTGTTTCAGGGGCGGGACGACCTGTATTTCTCCGTGTCCGCTACCACCCGCGCTCCGAGAGACGGTGAGAGGAACGGCGTGGACTACCATTTCATTCAGGCGGACGAGTTCCGCGATATGATCGCCGCCGACGCCTTTCTGGAATACGCCGAGTATGTGGGTAATTTCTACGGCACACCGAAAATGTATGTGGATGATGCCATGGCGCGTGGCAAGGATGTCATTCTGGACATCGAGCGGCAGGGCGCGGTGCAGGTGTGCGCCAAGCGGCCCGAGACGGTGCGTATCTTTATCGCGCCGCCGAGCTGGGAGGAGCTGGAACGCCGCCTGACCGCCCGCGGCACCGACACGCCGGAAAAGATACAAAAGCGTCTGATCCGTGCGCAGGTGGAGCTGGAAATGGCCGGAGACTACGACTATTTTGTGGTCAACGACACGGTGGAGGAGGCGGTGAACGAGCTGCGCGCTATCATGTGCGCCGAGCATTGCAAGCCCGCCGAGCGGATGGATACCATTTTGAACGGAAAATAAGAAAATCTGAAAAATAAATCGGTAAACGGACGCGGCACAGCCGCGCAGCCATAAAACATGCAACACGAAAGGAATGTATCGTTATGTCTATGCTGTATCCCGCTATGAACAAACTGACCGAGTATATCCCCAACCGCTATATGATGGTGAATGTGGTGGCGCGCCGCGCCCGCCAGATTGCGGCCGAGGCCGAGATGACAGAGGAGCATCTGCCCGAAAAGCCCGTGACCATGGCCATCAACGAGGTGGCCGAGGGCAAGTATGTCAGTGACCCTTTGATCGAGGAAGACGAAGCCTGACATGCCAGCTGTCGCCAAGGTTGCCGTACAGGCGGCCACTTACGCCATCGACAAGGCCTATGACTACCTCCTGCCGGAGGGCATGGAGGCGCAGGTGGGCTGCCGTGTGCTCGTGCCGTTCGGGAGAGGAAACCGTCTGAGTGAGGCGGTGGTGCTCTCCCTGCGGCAGGAGGTACCCGACAAGCCTCTCAAGCCCGTGCGCTCGCTGCTGGACGGGGAGCCTATCCTCACGGAGCGTGAGCTGCGGCTGGTGCTCTGGATGACGCGGCGGTACTTCTGCACCTTTTACGACGCTCTGCATACCGTGCTGCCCGCCGCCGTGTGGTATCGCTACCGCGAGACCTGGACGCTGGTGCAGCCGCCGCTGGAGGCGACACGGCAGCAGGCGGCGGTATGCCGCCTGCTGGAGGACGGTGCGCTGACCACGGACAAGCTGCGTCAGACGTTGGGCGACGATGTGGAGCCGCTGCTGCGCCGTATGGCGAAGGCGGGTATCCTCCGCTGCGAGAAGGAGCAGCGGCGCAAGGTGCAGGACAAGGTGGTGCTGTTTGTGCGCCTTGCCGTGTCCGAGGAGGAATCGCTTGCCTTGGCGGGCAGGTCGGCGCGGCGCAGGGAGGCGATACGCTTTCTGGCGCAGAACGGCGAGACCGCCATGCACGACCTGTTGTATTTCACGGGTGTCTCTCGCCAGACGGTCAACGCGCTCGAAAAGCTCGGTGCGCTGCTGTACCGCGAGCAGGAGGAGTACAGAATCTCCCAAAAGCAGTATGCTGTAAAGCCCGTTCCCTTGATACTGAATACACAGCAGCAGTGCGTGTGTGACACGCTTCTGGCACAGATAGGCGCGGGCGAGGCCGGTGTGACGCTGCTGCACGGCGTGACCGGCAGCGGCAAGACCGCTGTGTATATCCGCTTGGCGCAGGAGCTTTTGAAGCGCGGCAAGTCGGTGATGATCCTCGTGCCGGAGATCGCGCTGACACCGCAGATGATGGCGCGGTTCACCGCCTACTTCGGGCATGAGGTGGCACTGCTGCACAGCGGCCTGCGCATAACCGAGCGGTACGACCAGTACAAGCGGCTCCGCCGCGGCGAGGCGCACATCGTGCTCGGCACGCGCTCGGCGGTGTTCGCGCCGATGGAGAATCTGGGACTTGTCATCATGGACGAGGAGCAGGAGGGTTCGTACCAATCGGAGAACGCGCCGTGCTACCACGCCCGCGACATCGCCAAATACCGCTGTGCGCTGGAGGGCGCACGGCTGCTTTTAGGCTCCGCCACCCCCACGGTGGAGACCTTTTACCACGCGCAGCAGGGGGACTATGACCTGCTGGAGCTGACGGAGCGGTACAACAGGCACGCGCTTCCGCGTGTGCTGATCGCCGATTTGCGTCAGGAGCTGCGGACGGGGCACAGCACCGTCATCAGCCGTCCCTTACAGGAGGAGCTGGAAAAGAATCTCGCTGCGGGAGAGCAGAGCATACTGTTTCTGAACCGCCGCGGCAGCAGCCGCCAGCTTTTGTGCCCGCAGTGCGGCTATGTGCCGGAGTGTCCCCGATGCAGCG
The DNA here is from genome assembly GCA_963613145.1 of Bacteroidaceae bacterium. GTDB lineage: Bacteria > Bacillota > Clostridia > Oscillospirales > Oscillospiraceae > Vescimonas. Next base: position 13,010 of record CAVDXW010000009.1, read on the forward strand.
TGTTTCTGACTTACCACAGTGCCAACGACCGCCTGATGTGCCACTACTGCGGCTACTCGCGGCGTTCCACCGAGCAGTGCCCCGAGTGCGGCGGTACGCTCAAGCATATCGGCTTTGGCACCCAGCGGGTAGAGGAGGAGCTGCACGAGCTGTTTCCCGGTACAGAGGTGCTGCGCATGGACGCGGACACCGTATCCGCGGGACACGAGGCGTTGCTGCGCGAATTCGATCAGCGGCGCGTACCCATTCTGCTGGGGACGCAGATGGTGGCCAAGGGGCTGGATTTCCCCAATGTGACGCTGGTGGGCGTGCTCAGCGCAGATCTGTCGCTGTATGTGGACAGCTACCGCGCCGCCGAGCGCACCTTCAACCTGCTGACGCAGGTGGTCGGCCGCGCAGGACGCGGCGAAAAGGCAGGCCGCGCCGTGATACAGACCTACACGCCGAACAACGATGTGATACAGGCTGCGGCGGCGCAGGATTATGACCGCTTCTACCGAGCGGAGATCGCGCTGCGTAAGCTGCGCAGTGACCCGCCGTTTGCCGACCAGTTCACCGTCACCGTCACGGGTCAGGAGGAAATGCCCGTCCGCCATGCCATCGAGCTGCTGCGGCAGGGCATCGATGCATCGGCGAAAAAGCCGCCCTATGCCGCGCTGGGCTTGCAGGTCATCGGACCGGCTCCCGCGCCCGTGGTGAAGATCAACGGTATCTATCGCTACCGCCTGACGGTGCTGGGGCAAAACACCGCGCCCGTGCGGGAGCTGCTGGCGGGCTTTATGCGCGCCTTTACGCAGCGAAACGAAAACCGCCGCCTGCACATCTACACGGACTGCGACAGGATGGATTGAATTTGAGGATAAAGAGGTACTTACTATGGCATTACGGAAGATAGCCTTACAGGGCGAGGCGTGTCTGGAGAAGGTCTGCCGCCCCGTTACCGACTTCAATAAGCGTCTGCACACGCTGCTGGACGACATGGCGGACACGCTGGCTGAATCCGGCGGCGTGGGACTGGCTGCGCCGCAGGTGGGCATACTGCGCCGCGTGTGCGTGGTACTGGACGAGCAGGACGAGCTCATCGAGCTCATCAATCCCGAGATCATATACACGGAGGGCGAGCAGACGGGCTTGGAGGGCTGTCTCAGCGTTCCCGGGAAATATGGCGTTGTCACCCGTCCCGAGCTTGTGCGCGTCCGCGCACAGGACAGGGACGGAAGCTGGTTCGAGGTGGAGGACGAGGGCTTGACCGCCCGCTGCTTCTGCCACGAGATCGAGCATCTGGACGGCCACCTGTTCGTGGAGCACACCGACCGGCTCATGGAGGGCGAGGAGCTACAGAAGTGGCTGGAGGAGCACGCCGATGAATACGAGGTCGAGGAAGAAGAGGACAAGTAATGCGGATTTTGTTCATGGGTACGCCGGAGTTTGCCGTGGCATCTCTCAGGCGGCTGGTGGAGGACGGGCACGAGGTGTGCGGCGTTTTCACCCAGCCGGATAAACCGAAAAATCGCGGGATGAAGCTGATAGCACCGCCTGTAAAGGAATATGCGTTGACACAGGGGCTCCCTGTATACCAGCCCTTGAAGATGAAGGACGGCACGGCTGCGGAGCTGGTGCGCTCCCTCGCGCCGGAGCTTATCGTGGTGGCGGCCTACGGGCGCATCCTGCCGGAGGACATTTTGAACGCGCCGCAGCACGGCTCCATCAATGTCCACTCCTCCATTCTGCCGAAGTACCGCGGCGCGGCTCCCATCAACTGGGCGATACTCAACGGCGACGGCGTGACGGGCGTTTCCATCATGTATATGGCCAAGGAGCTGGACGCGGGGGATGTCATTCTCTGCAAGCAGACCGCCATCGACCCCGATGAGGACGCGGTGGCTCTGACGGCGCGGCTGGCGGAGCTGGGCGCGGATGCACTGCACGAGGCCATCGGGCAGATTGAAAGCGGCACGGTACACAGAACGCCGCAGGAGCACAGCGCACACACCTACGCACCCATGCTGGATAAGAGCCTGTCGCCGCTGGATTTCAGCAAATCGGCGCGGCAGCTCCACGATCAGGTGCGCGGCCTTGTGCCGTGGCCGAGTGCGTCCATGGTGCTGGCGGGCAGGACCGTTAAGATACACCGCACCGCCGTGGGTGAGACGACGACGACGGCGGCGGGCAGCGTGGTCACAGCGGACAGGACGGGGCTTTCCGTTGCCTGCGGCGATGGAAGGTGCCTGCGGATTCTGGAATTGCAGGGTGAGGGCGGCAAGCGTATGGCGGCGGCGGACTATCTGCGTGGCCACCCCGTGCCGCTGGGACTGTGATGCCGCGTGATGCCGCACTGGAGGCTCTGCTGCAAATGGAGCGCAAGGGTGCGTGGTCTGACGGCAGCCTGAAGCGCATCACGGCGCAGGCGGGGCTGGACAGTCGGGACGCCGCGCTCTGCACGCGGCTGACCTACGGCGTGGTGCAGAATCGGACGCTGCTGGATTACTACATTGACCGCTGGTGCAGCCAGCGGGCGGCGCGGCTGGAGCCGGTGGTGGCGGCAGCCCTGCGGCTGGGGCTGTATCAGATACTGTTCATGGATAAAGTGCCCGACCGTGCGGCCGTCCACGAGACGGTGGAGCTGGTCAAGCGGCACGGCAAGACCCGCGCCGCGGGCATGGTCAACGCGGTGCTGCGGAAATGCGCAGCAAGTAAAAACGCTTTACCACCGCTGCCGCAGAAGGATCTTACGGCGCGCTTGACGGTGAAGTACAGCCATCCGCGCTGGCTGGTGGAGCGGCTGCTTGCATTGGTGGGCGCGCAGGAGGCGGAGGAATTTCTCCGCTTGGACAACGAGCCCGTGCCCACGGTGGTACAGACAAATACGCTGAAAACCACGCCCTCCGCGCTCTCGGAGGAATTGGCGGCAGAGGGCGCACAGGTCAGACCGCACCCGTGGCTGGCGGGCTGCTTCGAGGTCACGGGAACGGGGGACATGGAGCGTCTACCCGCCTTTGCGGAGGGTCGCTGTACGGTGCAGGACGCGGCGGCGCGGCTGACCGCGATGGCTGTCGCTCCGCACGCGGGCGAGCGTGTGCTGGATGTGTGCGCCGCGCCGGGCGGCAAGTCGTTTGCCATGGCGATGCTGATGGAGGACAGTGGCGAGATTCTGTCCTGCGACATACACCCGCACAAGCTGAAGCTCATCGAGAGCGGTGCGGCACGGCTGGGCATTACCTCCGTCCGCACTGCGCTGGCAGACGGGCGGGAGCGTCACGCGGCATGGGTCGGGCAGGCCGATGCGGTGCTGACGGATGTGCCCTGCTCCGGGCTCGGCATCATACGAAAAAAGCCGGACATACGGCAAAAGGATCCTGCGCTGCTGTCTGCGCTGCCTGCGGTGCAGGGAGCGATTCTGGACAACGCGGCGGGCTATGTGCGCTCCGGCGGTGTGCTGGTCTACTCCACCTGCACGGTGCTGCCGGAGGAAAACGGCGGCGTTATCGAGGCGTTTTTGGCATCACATTCGGAATTTACAAAAGAGCAATTTACCCTGCCGGGCATCGGCAGCTGCGGCGGTGAGGTGACGCTCTGGCCGCAGCGTCACGGCACGGACGGGTTCTACATCTGCCGTCTGCGGCGCAGGAAATGACAGCGGGGAGCGGAAAAATATGACCGACATCAAATCCATGACCGAGAGCGAGCTGACCGCCTTATTCAAGTCTTTGGGACAGCCCGCCTTCCGCGCAGGGCAGGTCTTTTCGTGGCTGCACAGGGGTGTGCGCTCCTTTGACGAGATGACCGACCTGCCCAAGACCCTCCGCGCACAGCTGGCGGAGACATGCTTCCTCGCCGCGCCCACGGTGGCGCGCAAGCAGGTATCGAGGCTGGACGGCACGATCAAATACCTCTGGGAGCTTTCGGACGGCAACTGCATCGAAACGGTGCTCATGCAGTACCACCACGGCAACACGGTGTGCATCTCCTCACAGGTGGGCTGCCGCATGGGCTGCGCCTTCTGCGCCAGCACCGTGGCGGGCAAGGTGCGCGACCTGCGCCCCTCTGAGCTGCTGGATCAGGTGCTTTTCACGCAGCTGGACAGCGGACTGCCCGTGTCGAATATCGTTCTGATGGGCATCGGCGAGCCGCTGGACAACATGGACAATGTGCTGCGTTTTCTGGAGCTGGTGAACAGCCCCAACGGGCTGAACATCGGTATGAGGCACATCAGCCTGTCCACCTGCGGCATCGTACCGGGTATCGACGCGCTGGCGGAAAAACAGCTTCAGCTCACGCTCTCCGTCTCGCTCCACGCGCCGGACAGCGAAACGAGAAGCCGCATTATGCCCGTCAACCATGCGTATGATGTGGAGACGCTGTTTGCCGCCTGCCACCGCTACTTCCAAAAAACGGGGCGGCGCATCAGCTTTGAATACGCCATGATCGACGGCGTGAACGACCACGACTGGCAGGCGGAGCTGATCGCGAAAAAGCTGCGCGGTATGCCGGGGCATGTGAATCTGATACCGCTGAACGATGTGGTGGAAAGTCCCTACAAGCCCAGCAAGCGCGTGGGTGCCTTCCGGCAGAAGCTGGAGAGCTTGGGCGTGACCGCCACCGTGCGCAGGAGCCTCGGCGGGGACATTGATGCCTCCTGCGGGCAGCTCAGACGGAAAGAAATGTTAGAAAAAGGCCAGCTGTAAGGCTGAGATACTTAACACCTTTTAAGGATGTGATACTGTGAAAATGTGGGGCATTACCAACACCGGCCTGGTGCGCAGCGAAAATCAGGATGCCTATGCGGTGTTCGAGACGGGCGGCTTTTACGCCGCCGTGGTCTGCGATGGCATGGGCGGCACGAACGGCGGACAGGTGGCCAGTGCCATCGCCGTTTCGCGCTTTGAAGAAGATCTGCGCACCGCGCTGTGCGAGGATATGACCGCAGAGCAGGCGCGGCAGGCCATCCTCGGAGCCATCGCCTGTGCCAACGATGCCATACGGCAGGAGGCGGCGCGGAACAGCGACTACCTGCACATGGGCACGACGCTGGTGTGCGCCGTGACAACGCCGCAATGGGCACTGATCGGAAACATCGGTGACAGCCGCGCCTACCACATCACGGCGGAGGGCATCTTCCAAATATCCCGCGACCATTCGCTGGTGGAGAACATGGTGGCCAAGGGCGATCTGACACCGCAGGAGGCGCGGCTGCACCCCAAACGCAACCTCATCACGCGGGCACTCGGCCCCGACATACAGGCCAAGGCAGACATCTTCGAGCTTGCATGGCACAGGGACGAATTTCTGCTGCTGTGTACGGACGGACTGGTGAACACCGTCTCGGATCAGGAGATGCTTTTCGAGGTGCTCCACGACGGCGAGGTGGACGAGTGTCTTGACCACATGCTGCAAATATCGCTTCAGCGCGGCGCGCCCGACAATATCACGGCGGTGCTGCTGCTGAACGGGGAAGGGAGATGACCGCAATGGATCAGTACATCGGAAAAATGCTGGACAACCGCTATGAGATACTGGAGCTTATCGGCACGGGCGGTATGTCGAATGTCTACAAGGCCATGTGCCACCGCCTCAACCGCCTTGTGGCCATCAAGATACTCAAGAGCGATCTGGCGGAAAACGAGGACTTCCGCCGCCGCTTCCACGACGAGTCACAGGCGGTCGCGCAGCTCAGCCACGCGAATATCGTCTCGGTCTACGATGTCTCCACCAACCCCGACCTTGAGTACATCGTCATGGAGCTGATCGACGGCATCACGCTCAAGCAGTACATGGAGCGGCGCGGCCGCATGGACTGGCGCGAATCGCTGCACTTCATCACGCAGATCATGCGCGGACTGAGCCACGCCCACAGCCGCGGCATCATCCACCGCGACATCAAGCCGCAGAACATCATGGTGCTGCGTGACGGCAGCGTGAAGGTCGCCGACTTTGGCATCGCGTGTCTTGCCAACGCGGGACAGACGCTGACGCAGGAGGCCTTGGGCTCGGTACACTACATTTCCCCCGAGCAGGCGCGAGGCGACCGCATTGATACCCGCTCGGACATCTACTCCGCCGGCGTGGTGCTGTACGAAATGCTCACGGGGCGGCTGCCCTTTGAGGGCGACAGTGCCGTCTCCGTGGCGATACAGCATCTGAGCTCCGTGCCGCTGGTTCCGCGGGACATCGACCCCACCATCCCCCAGCCGCTGGAGCTGATCTGCATGAAGGCGATGAACTGCGACCCGAACAAGCGGTACGCTTCGGCGGATGCCATGATCGAGGACTTGGAGAAATTCCGCCGCGACCCCACGGTGGATATGGAGTATATCCGTCAAGAGCTGATCGCGCCTGCCGACACCGAGCCCACCATGCCCATTCCCACGGCGCAGGTGGCCTCCGCCGTGAAAAAGCACACGGCGGAGCAGCGCGACGAAACAGAGAATGACGGCGATGACGACGAGGACGAGATGCCGCAGAGAGACAGGAAGTCCACTGCCATCATCGTCGGCATTTTCGCGGCGGCGGTGCTGCTGGTGGTGCTGCTGTTCAAGCTGATTTTTGGCGGCTTCGGACCTGCTGCGAGCAACAAGAGCTACACCGTGCCGAGCGTCATCGGCATGACCGTGGAGGAGGCGCAGGAGCTGGAGGGCATCAAGGATGTCTTCCAGATCGAAGTGCTGGGTACGCGGGTGACCTCCGACTACGAGGCGGGACAGATCGTTGAGCAGGATCCCACGGCGGGACGCACCCGTAAGAGCAACCTGTTCATTCAGGTCTATGTGGCGGAGGCTCCCGAGCAGGTGTTGATGAAGAACCTTGTGGGCATGGAATACCGACAGGCGCGGGTGCTGCTGACCGATTTGGGCTTGAATTTGAAGCTTGAGAGCAAGGAGGAAAGCTCCGACCAATACGCCGCCAACACTGTCATCCGCACCGTGCCGGCAAAGGACGAGCCGCTGACTGAGGGGCAGACCGTGACCATTTATTACAGCACGGGACCCGCGACGGTGACCGTCCCGACCTTTACGGGGCAGGATGTTGCCAACGCGGTGAAGAACGCGCAGGACATGGGGCTTGCCGTGGGCGAGATTGTCTATGACAGCTACAGCTTCGAGCCGCAGGGACAGGTGATCTGGCAGAGCATCGAAGCGACGAGCGAGGTGCCCGGCGGAACGAAGATCAGCTTTACCGTCAGCGGAACGCAAAACGGCGGCATGGATGCCGAGATTTCCAAGGTCGCAGAGTTCTCCATGCCCTCGGATATGGAGGGTATGCTCAAGGTGGAGTTCGAGCAGGACGGCGTGATCATCGACACGCAGTATCTCGTTGCCTCGCTCGGCAGGGTGACATATACCTTTACGGGAAAATCGGGCAGCACCTCCTATGTGTGCGCGTATTTCACCAGCATGAACACGGAGACGACCAAGGTCTCATCCGTGCAGGAGATCGTCTTTTGAGCAGGGGGCGCATTGAAAAAGCCCTCAGTGGGTTTTACTATGTGAATACGGGGGCGGAGACGCTCCAATGCCGCGCACGGGGGAAATTCCGCCGCGACGGTCTCAGTCCGCTGGTGGGCGATATGGTGCAGGTGCGTGAGCTGGGCGGCGGCGAGGGCTTTGTCGAGGGCATCGAGCCGCGCAGGAATCTCTTTTCCCGTCCGGCGGCGGCCAACATCGACCAGCTGGTGATTCTGGCCTCCGCCGCCATCCCCGTGACGGAGCCATATCTCATCGACCGCATTGCCGCCATCGCCGCGCTGAAGGGCTGCGGGGTGCTGCTGTGCCTGAACAAGTGTGACCTCGACCCTGCGGAGGATCTGTACGGGATATACAGCCGCTCCGCGGTTCCTGTGCTTCGCATCAGCGCAGAGACAGGGGAGGGGTTGGACGCACTGCGTCAGGCCATTCGCGGGAAGCTGAATGCCTTCACGGGGAACTCCGGCGTGGGTAAGTCCAGCGTGCTGAACGCGCTGCTGCCGGGGCTGCATTTGCCGGTGGGCGAGGTGAGCAAGGCGTTGGGACGCGGGCGGCACACCACCCGCCATGTGGAGCTTTTCCCGCTGGGCGGGGAGACCTATGTTATCGATACGCCGGGCTTTTCCTCCTTTGACACGGCGGAGATGGATCTGGAGCTGAAGGAGCACCTGCCGGAGACCTTTCACGAATTTGCACCCTATGCGGGGCAGTGCCGCTTTACGGGCTGCACCCACACGAAGGAAAAGGGCTGCCGCGTCCTACAGGCGGTGCGGGAGGGGGACATCCCTGCCAGCCGCCACGCGAGCTACCTGCGGCTTTTTGACGAACTCAAGGGTGTGCAGGCGTGGCAGAAGAAGTGAACAGGGCGGCCTTGCCCTCACCCCGCGCCGCGCCAACGACGCGAAGGAAAAAGCACCCGCTGCGGCGGGTGCTTTTTCTATCACATCGACCTCTGCGCGTCATATACTGGAGCAGGGGAGGGATATACCGTGAGAAGAGGAGGCGGCTGCTGCTTTTTGGGTATCTGCGCACTGGCACTGGGCTCGGGCATCCTGATCGCCGCCATATTCCCGGTGGGATGCCTGATGTTTCTGGTGGCGGGACTGCTGATCGCCTGCGGTATTGCGTGTGTAAGGGATAGGAGGTAGCTGAATGAAGATCATCGTGTGGTGCGTACCCAAGGGAATGCGCGGTTTCCTGCGCCGTCTGTTCGGGATACGGGAATAAGGCGGACTGCCCGCGCATAGAATGGCAGCAAACCATGGAAATGTGAGGGCTGAAGCTATGGAATGTGGCTTGCAATGGAAGGACATTACCTACTGGGAGGATGCGACCCGTTTGACGCTGACCCATGAGGAGACGCTGGAAACGGCCATCGCGGACTACTGCCCCGATATGGGGCGCGTCGTGGAGACGCTTGGCCAGCTCTGTCTGCGCAGTGTGACGGCGCAGGGCGGCGGGGTGGAGCTGCGGGGCACCGTTCGTCTGACGGTGCTCTACACCTCGGAGGAGAGCGTGGGGCTGCGGAGCCTGACGCAGACTGTCCCGTTCACCTGCGCATCGGAGAATCGCCCGTTGGCGGGCTGTCAGCTGCTGTGGGCGACGGGGAGGCTGCTGCTGTGCGAAGCGCAGGCGTTGACGCCGCGGCGACTGGCTGTGCGCGTCATGCCGGAGTGGACGGTGTGCGGCTACAAGCGCGGCACGGCGCGGCTGTGCGTCGGGGTGGATGAGGAGTCGTCCCTGCGCCTGCGGCGGCAGGAGCGGGAGCTGTGTCTTACCTGTGCGATGGCGGAGCGGGAGTTCTCCGTTGCCGGTGAAGCATCGGTGGCGGAGGGGGAGCCTCTGCCGGAGGATCTGCTTGCGTGGCGGCTGTACCCTCAGGTGGGCAGCTGTCAGCTCGTGGGCAGCAAGGTGCTGATAAAGGGCGAGCTCACGCTCTCTGCGCTGTACCGTTGCCGCCAGCAACGGCTGCATACATACACCGCCGTGCTTCCGTTTTCGCAGATTGTTGAGAGTCCCGCCGAGGGCGAGGACGGTGAGGTAACGGCCGTGCCGCAGGTGATCTGCGGCGAGGCGCGGCTGCTGCGCAGCGAGGAGAGCAGCGGCTTCGCTGTGACGGCGGAGGTGCGTGTGCTGCTGCGCGTGACGCGGCGGGAAACAGTGTCCTGCGTCACCGACCTGTACAGCACGCGCTGCACCGCCAAGGCGGAAATCGCGGAGGTGTCGCTCCCCCTGACGGCGGAGCGTCCCGCACGGCAGGAGATGGCGGAGCATCTGGATTTCGGGCGGCAGCGGCCGTTCGTATTCGTGACGGACACGAGCTGTTTACCCTCTGCCGCCGAGGACGGCACACCGTGTGCGCTTCTGCGGATGCGGCTGCTGTATCTCGATGAATCGGAAACCCCTACCGTCACGGAGCGGACGGCGCAGCTTCCTATTCACGAGGGTGAGGTGTGCCGCAGCTGCGGTGCGCCGGAGGTCGTGTACGGCGGAGCAGGGTGCGACCTGCGGCAGACGGTGTTCGTTTCGCCTGCTGCCCAGCGACAGAGCGTGACAAGTATTTCCGCTGTACAGCTATTGGAGCAGCAGGAGAAAGGTAACACCCCGTCGCTGGTCATGCGGCGGCTGCAGGAGGGGGAGACGCTCTGGGAGGTGGCGAAGCAGTACCGTACGGACGAGGAGCTGATACGCGCTGTAAACCGGCTGGAGGCGGAGGAGCTGCCGCAGAAAATGCTGCTTATTCCGCGAACACGGGACTGAAAGGCAAAATTTTCGTTGACTTTGTGCCTCAGTATGGGGTAAAATGAAGCCTGCGAGTACGCCGGACAGCCGCGGGGACAGGGCGAAAGCCCGTCCGTGAGGAAAGTCCGGGCTCCACAGGGCAAGGATAGCGGGTAACGCCCGCCGAAGGCGACTTCAGGAAAAGTGCAACAGAGATATACCGCCGCGCTTGCGCGGTAAGGGTGGAAAGGCGAGGTAAGAGCTCACCCGACGGCGTGTGAAAGCGTCCGCCGCTGTAAACTCTATCCGGAGCAACACCGGTATGGAAGCATATAGGTCGGCCCGGCCGCTTCCGAGGTGGCTGGAGCGCACCGGCGACGGTGCGCGTAGATAGATGGCTGTCAAAACAGAACCCGGCTTACAGGCATACTCGCAGGATATGAAATCCCCCACGCCAAGGCGTGGGGGATTTCCTTCTGCCGTGCGGCAGCCTCACTCATATTTCGGAGTAGCGCGAGAGGAACTGCTTGGTGCGCTCCTGCTGCGGGTGGTCGATGACCTCCCGCGCCGCGCCCTGCTCGACGATAACGCCGCCGTCCATGAAGATGACCTGATCCGCCACATCGCGGGCGAAGGCCATCTCGTGGGTGACGATGATCATGGTGGTGTGCTGCTCGGCAAGACCGCGAATGACGCGCAGCACCTCGCCCGTCAGCTCGGGGTCCAGCGCGGAGGTCGGCTCATCGAAGCAGAGAATATCGGGCTTCATCGCCAGTGCGCGGGCTATCGCCACGCGCTGCTGCTGCCCGCCGGAGAGTTGATGGGGATAGTTGCCCATGCGGTCGCCCAGACCAATGTCGCGCAGCAGCCGCTCGCCCTCGGCCGCGATACTCTCGCGGCTCTCACCGGTCTTTTCCGACTTGGCCATCAGCTCGCGGGCTAAGGTGACATTCTCCAGCGCGGTGTACTGCGGAAATAGGTTGAAGCTCTGGAACACCATACCGAAGTGCAGCCGCTTCTTGCGTATCTCCGCTTCGGAGTGCGTGGCAGGGTCGTCCGCGTCAAAGAGCTTCTCACCGCGCACGGTGATCACACCCCTGTCCGGCGTTTCGAGAAAATTCAAACAGCGCAGCAGCGTAGTCTTGCCGCTGCCGGAGGAACCGATGATGGAGAGAGCCTGTCCCTCCTCCAGTGAAAAGCCGATGTCCTCCAGCACGGGGGTGTCGCCGAAGTGCTTTTCGATGTGCTGTACTTCCAAAATAGGCATATACATCCCCTCCTCAGCGGAAATAGCTGAGCTTTCGCTCGGCGTAGTTGAACAGCAGCGTCAGAATGCCCACCAGTGCAAGATAGAACACCGCCGTGTAGAAAAGCGGCCATGTGATACCGGCGGACTTCATGTAGGATTCGCCCGTCATGATCAGCTCCATGATGGCGATGGTCTTGGCCAGCGAGGTGTCCTTCACCAGCGTGATGACCTCGTTGGACATGGGCGGCAGAATGCGCTTGACCATCTGCAACAGCGTGACCTTGAAGAAGATCTGGCTTTTGGTCATGCCGAGCACTTGTCCCGCTTCCTGCTGTCCGAGCGGTACGCTCTCGATCCCGCCGCGGTAGATCACTGCGAAATAGCAGGCGTAGTTGATGACAAAGGCAATCACGCAGGCGGCCATGCGCGGGTCGTGGAAGCCCGCCCAGATGTTGTGGTCAAACCACTTGCCGGGGCCGTAAAAAATAATGATAAGCTGAAGCATCAGCGGCGTACCGCGAATGATCCACACGATGATATTGAACAGCCAGCTCACCGGCCTGCAATGGCTGCGCAGGGCAAACGCGATAAGCAGTCCCAGCGGCAGCGAGAACAGCAGCGTCAGAAAGAACAGCTTCAAAAGCTGTCCCATGCCGCCCAGCAGAGAGAGGGTCACAGTCCAGAACATAGAAAAACTCCTTCGTAGTCACTTGTGCGGGGGAGGAAAATCGTCCGTCAATAATCCGCCCAAAGGCAGAGGACGCTGTTCGCCCTCTGCCGTGGGTAAATATCATATCACAGCTTCAGCCGTTTGGCAAGTCATGCCGCGGTCTGATCGACCAGAGATTCCTGCACGCCGTAGGTGGTGGCGATCTCCTGCATTGTGCCGTCGGTGTAGGCGGCAGCAAGCACATCGTTGATGAATGCCGCCAGATCGCTTCCCTTGCGGCAGCCGACACCGTACAGCTCGGTGGTGAGCTGCTGGTCAGTCACAGTCAGGGAGGGATAGCTCGTGCCCTCGCCGACCATTGCGCCCGCCATCAGCAGGTCAATCACGGCGGCATCGGCGGTACCCGCGTCCACCTCCATCAGAGCCTTGGCCTGTGTGTCAACGGGAACGGTCTTGTAGCCCTTCTCCGTGGCGGCGATCTCACCGGCGGAGCCGGCTTCCACGGCGTAGGTCAGGGAGGCGGCGTCAGCCGCGTCAAGCGCACCCTTGGTGATGACGACCTGCGCGTTGTTGCAGTAGGCGTTGGAGCACTCCATGGCCGACATCACAGCATCGGTGAGGGTCATGCCGTTCCACACGCAGTCGATGGTCTTGCCGTCCAGCTCTTCAATCTTGGTGTCCCAGTTGATGACCTGGAACTGCACTTCGACGCCCAGCTTCTCGGCGACCAGCTTCGCCATGTCCGCATCAAAGCCAATCCACTGGCCGTTCTCGTCCTGATAGTCCATGGGCTCGAACTCGGTAATGCCGACGATCAGAGTGCCCTTGTCCTTGATGTACTGCACATCGCTCGCGGTTGCGGCGGTGTCGCTGTCTGCGGTATCGTCGCCGGTGGTATTGCCGGCGGTCGAGCCACAGGCAGCAAGGCTGAGTGCCATGACCAATGCCAGCAGCATTGCAATAAGCTTCTTCATGGGATTTTCCTCCGTTTTCTGCGGCCGTGTCCGCCGCTTGATTTATTACGCTATCATACTACCACTTTAGCACGATAATGTAAAGAAGTAAAGTGCCACACATTTGCACAAATTTCCGCAGCAGCTTTGTGTAATGTGACAAGCAGTCCCTCCCGCCGCGCCACCGGTGCAAAAACACCTCCCCTGTGTAAGGGGAGGTGTCCGGACTGTAAAAAACTATGCTTTATGCTGAGATAAACCTCAATCGGCATCCTTGCCGGTGGCGTGGTCGTAAATCGCCACCGCCTTGTCGTTGGGAGCCTCCGTATGCTTGGCGACCAGATAGGCGATGATAAGGCTGCCAAAGAAGCCGGGGACGATCTCAAAGATGCCCGTGGAGGCGGTCAGTCCCGTCAGCAGCCAACCCAGATCGATCACGAAGCCGGAGATAACGGCGGCCACGGCACCCTTGTAGTTGAATCGCCGCCAGAACAGTGACAGCAGGATCGCCGGTCCGAACGAGGAGCCGAACGCACCCCATGCGTTCTCCACCATGTCCATGATGGCCTGTGCGCCGCTGCCCTTCGAGTTGGCAATGATATAGGCGACGAGGGAGAGCACCAGCACCAGCACGCGCCCGACCATCAGCGTCTCCTTCTCGGTGGCCTGCTTGCGGAAGAAGGGCTTGTACAGGTCAGCGGTGAAGGAGCTGGAGGCCACGAGCAGCTGCGAATCGGCGGTGGAGATGGAGGCGGCGATGATGGCCGCCAGCAGCAATCCGCAGACGGCGGCGGGGAAGAAGCGGCGAGACATGGCGATGAACACGAGCTTCTGATTGCCCTCGGCCAGCAGCTCCTCGCCCATAATCATGCGGCCGAAGTAGGCAATCAGCACGGCGGAGAGCAGGGAAATAATGACCCAGACGATGGCAACGGTGGCGGATTTTTTGACCATGGAGGGCTTTTCAATGGACATGAAGCGCACGATGATGTGCGGCATACCGAAGTAGCCCAGTCCCCAGCCCAAGCCGCTCACAATGTCCTGCCAGCTTGCACTGAACAGTCCGCCGCCGAATTCGCACTGGACGACAGCACCGCTGGCGGCATCCGTATACTGATACACGGTGCTCAGCGCGGCGGGATCGAGCAGGTCGCCATGGCAGAAATAGACCACGATGGGTACCAGCATGAGTGCCAGCATCATCAGCAGCCCTTGGAAGAAGTCCGTCCAGCACACGGCAGCGAAGCCGCCGAAGAAGGTGTACGCCACGATGATGAGCAGGAACACGAGCATGGCGAGCTTGGGGGAAATATCGGGGAACAGCGTGCTGAACACGGATGTGCCTGCCACCAGTGCGGAAGCTACATAGATGGTGTACGCGAACAGGAATATCAGCGCACAGACGAGCTGAAGCGTGCGGGAATCGACCGCGAAGCGGTTGGTGAGGTACTGGGGAACGGTGATGGCGTCATCCGCCGCCTTGGAAAAGGTGCGCAGACGGCGTGCGCAGAGGATCCAGTTGGCGGCCGTGCCGAGCGCGAGACCGATGCCAATCCACATCTGCCCGAAGCCGAACGCCAGAATGGAGCCGGGCAGACCCATCAGCAGCCACGCGGACATATCCGATGCCTGCGCGGACAGAGCCGTGACCCACGGACCCATGGAGCGGCCGCCCAGAAAGAAGTCCTCGGAGTTCTTATTGGAGCCGTTGAAATAGAATACAAGTGCCACTCCCAGTAGAATGATGAAGTAGCCTAAAAATGTAATGATCTCCCAATTCATGTGCTATCCTTCCTTTTTGCTAAATTCTAAACACAGTGAATTACAGTATACAGCATAAGTGCGCATTTGTAAATCTCGATTTTACATTCTTTTTGCTTAAATGGATATATTTCGCCGTTTTTTGCCGCACTCTCTTGTCATAAGGCGGAATCTGTGGTATGCTGTGTGTATGAAATTGAGAGAGAGGGTATTTGCCATGGATGCCAGCTTCAAAACCTGCATGTTCGGCGGCTTTGACCGTCAGGATGTGGTGAAATTTATCGAAAAAACCGCAGAGGAGCACCGCGCCGCGTTGGAGGCACTCCAAGCCGAGAACGAAGCCCTGCGCAGCGAAAAGGACGCGGCGGCGGCGGAAAATGAGGGCTTGCGCTGCCTGACGGAGCACGATGCCCGTCTGCGCGAGGAGAATGAGGCGTTGGAGCAGCGGGTGCGGGAGCTTGAGCAGCGGGTATCCACCCTGCAAACGGAGAACGATGCCCTGCGCGGCCCTGCGGCGGAATATGCCTCCCTGAAGGAGCATATAGCGGACATCGAGATCAGCGCACACCGCCGCACGGAGGAATTCCGCGCCAAAGCGATGGAGCAGCTGGGAGAGTGCATCGCCCGCCAGCGGCTCTGGTGCAGCCAGCGGCGCAGCACCTATCTCGGCATGAACGCGGCACTTGTCGAGCAGCTCCGCGCCGCGCAGGAGGCGGTGGACGGTGCGGACTACACCGGCTTTGACGATATGATCGCCGAGCTGCAAAGGCTGGAGGACGAGCTGAAAAAGCCCGAGCCCGAGATATGAGCAAACGAGCAGCCCTCAGACCGTTTGGTCCGAGGGCTGCTTTATGCATAATATTCAGGGTTACAGCAGCATAACGCCGGCCTTTTCGCAGGCGTCCATGGTTGCCTTATCCCACAGGCTTGCCTGCACCTCACCGATATGGCAGGTGCCGATCATCAGCATACACAGGCGGCTCTGTCCGATGCCTCCGCCGATGGTCAGGGGCAGCTCGCCGTTAAGCAGCATCCTGTGGAACGGCAGCTCGCGGCGGTCGTCGCAGCCGCGCTTGCGCAGCTGATAGTCCATCGCCGCCTCGTCCACGCGGATACCCATGGAGGAGATCTCAAACGCGCTGTCCAGCACGGGGTTGTACATGATAATATCGCCGTTGAGCGACCAGTCGTCATAGTCGGGGGCGCGGCCATCGTGGGGCTTGCCGCTGCGCTTCAGATCATCGCCGATCTGCATCAGGAACACGGTGTGGTGCTCCCTGCAAATGGCGTCCTCGCGCTGCTTGGGCGTGTAGTCCGGCCAACGATCCTCCAGCTCCTGCGTGGTGACGAAGAACACCTCGCGCTCCAGCTTGGTGTGCAGGCTGGGGAAGGCGATCTGCAAAGCGTCGTTCGTCTCGACCACCGCGCCGACGATAGCGCGGACAGTCTGCTCAAGGTACGCGACATTACGGTCGCGCCGCTCGATTACCTTCTCCCAGTCCCACTGATCGACATACACGGAGTGGAGATTGTCCACCTCCTCGTCGCGGCGGATGGCGTTCATGTCGGTGAACAGACCTTTTCCGGGCTTGAAGTCGTAACGCTTCAGCGCAAGACGCTTCCACTTGGCGAGGGAATGCACCACCTGACCCTGTGCGCCCACATCGGGGATATCAAAGGATACGGGGCGTTCCACGCCGTTGAGGTTATCGTTCAAACCCGAACTCTCCTCCACGAACAATGGCGCGGAAACGCGCCGCAGATTCAACGCCTGCCCCAGGTTCACTTGAAAATTGCTCTTGATGAACTCAATGGCGCGCTGCATCTCATAGGTGGACAGCGGCGTCTTGTATCCGGCAGGGATCGTCACTTTACTCATGCGTGAAACACCTCTCTTGTAAAAATATGTTGCTATTATAGGGGCATAGCTTTAGAAATACAAGTGAAATAACCGAAAAAATTCGTAGAATATCTCTATTGCATTTGTGCGTTTTATCAGAAAAAGCGTCCGCAGCGGCTGCTGCGGACGCCTGTGCTTATGGAAGGGATAAAACGGCTTACTTATAGCTCTCGATCATCGCCTTGAACGCGGGCAGACTGCGGCGGATCATGTCATTGGCCACGCAGTAGCTCAGGCGGAAGTAGCCGGGGCAGCCGAAGCCGTCGGCGGGCACGACCAGCAGGTTGTGCTCCAGCTTTGCCTTCTCCGAGAAGGCGTTGGCATCGCCGTTGGGAGCCTTGACGAACAGATAGAACGCGCCGTCGGGCTTGGCGCACTCATAGCCCATCTCGCGCAGACTGTTGTAGAGCAGATTGCGGTTCTCGTCATACGCCACGAGGTCGGGACGCTCCTCGGCGCACAGCTCGATGACCTTCTGGAACAGGGTGGGCGGGCAGACATGACCCATGATGCGGGCTGCACCGGAAACGGCCGCATACACCGCTTGGCTGTCGTCTGCGAAGCCGGGGACATACACATAACCGATACGCTCACCGGGCAGGGACAGGGACTTTGAGTAGGAGTAGCACACGACGGTGTTCTTATACAGGCAGGGGATAAAGGGCACCTCCACGCCGCCGTACACCAGCTCGCGGTACGGCTCGTCGGCAATGATGTAGATGGGATGGCCATACTCCGCGCTCTTGCGCTCAAGCAGGGCGGCCAGTCCCTTCAGCGTCTCCTCGGTATAGACCACGCCGGAGGGGTTGTTGGGGGAGTTGATGATGATGGCCTGCGTGTGCTTGGTGATGCGCTTCTCCACCTCGTCCAGATGGATCTGGAACGCCTTGGTGTCGGCGGGGACGACCACCAGCTTGCCGCCGTTGGCGGTGACGAAGGGACGATACTCCGGGAAGAAGGGGGCCACCGCCATGATCTCGCTGTCGTGATCGATGATGAGTGCCTTGATGATGGAGATCAGTGCGGGGGCTGCGCCGCAGGTAAAGAACAGCTCGCTGCCCTTGATGTCCAGACCGAAGCGGTTGGTCAGATCCTTGGCAACGGCATCACGGGCGGTGTCGAAGCCGGCGGCCATGGAATAGCCGTGCAGCTTAATGGAATCCATCTCATCGACGATCTTGTGGATGGACTCATTAACCTTCCTGGGAGCGGGAATGCTGGGGTTGCCGAGAGAATAGTCGTATACCTTGTCGCTGCCGACCTTGGCGGCCTGCTCCAGACCGTAGGCAAACAGCTGACGAATGACGGAGGGAGCGGTGCCCAGATTGTAGTATTCCTGATTTACCATAACATAATCTCCTTTTACGATTGTGGTATGTCCATGCCGCGGTGCGGCACATGAACCGATTCTGTTTTACGCCAGCTTCATGCGCTCGGAAAGCACGCTGCCCAGCGCGATGGAGGCCAGCTTCGAGTACGCGCTGTCGGCGCGGCTGACAAGAACGATGGGAACCTTCGCACCGAGGATGATTCCGGCATTTTTTGCGTTGCCGAACAGGTTGGCCGCCTTGCCGATGCCGTTGCCGACCTCGTAATTGGGCACGAGCAGAATGTCCGCCCTGCCCGCGCCGGGTGCGGTGTAGTGCTTATGGCGGCAGGCTTCCTCGCTCACGGCCAGATCCAGTGCCACGGGGCCGCAGACATCCATATTATATTTGACCCAGCGGTCGGTCATGTGGGCGAGCGCGTCGGCATCCACGGTGGACTGCACCTTCGGGTTGACCTGCTCTGCGCCGCACACGCAGGAGGCGTTGATGTGCTCATAGCCGAGAGCCTGTAGCACCATGGCGGCATTCTCTAAAATCTCCGCCTTTTTGTCGAGGTCGGGGAAGGTGTTCACGCCGCCGTCCGTCAGCACCAGCATCCGGCCGAGTGCAGGAATTTCGTAGAGCATACAGTGCGTGGTCAGGTGTGCAGTGCGCAGGCCGTGCTCCTTATTAAATACGGCGCGCATCAGGTCGGCCGTGCCCAGAATGCCCTTCATCAGGAAGTTGGCCTTGCCCTCGGCGCACAGTGCCACGGCCTTGGCCGCGCAGTCGGTGTCGCTGTCGCCGTCGATGATCTCATAGTCTGCGGGGGTTTCACCCAAGTCGGTGAGCATGGCGGCGATCTCGTTGGCATGACCCACGAGAATGGGCGTGGCAATACCCTCTCTGCGCGCCTCGACCACGGCCTCGATGACCGGCTTGTCATGGGCGGCGGCCACGGCGATAACGCCGGTCTTGCCGCCCTTGGCTGCGGCGATGATTCCGTCAATGGTGTTGATCATAATCTTTCCTCCTGTGCGATTACTTCTGCCATCTAAAACAATTTAATTGCCGAAACGATTGCTTTTTCCGTTTATATTATACAACGCCGTGTCCGCCGCGTCAACGAAAAACCGAAGCATTCAGTGAAAGATTTTCCCGCTGGTTGACAGTTTTTCTTATATCACAGGCGGGGTTGACGAGCTGCGGGAAATAAGCTATAGTATATGTGCTATTTTCGACAAGAGGTGCGGCATGAAGGAGATCAAAACATTTTCCCTCGCGTTTACCTATGTGGGCTGCTTTTTGGGCGCGGGGTTTATTTCGGGGCAGGAGCTCTGGCAGTTCTTCGGTGCGTTCGGCAATTTTGGCTACATCGGCTTTGCTGCGGCTGCGGTGCTGTTCACACTCATCGGCATTCTCTTCGTCCGCCTGACGCAGATGACGCGCTGCTCTGATATTGGCAAACTGCTTGTGCCGTGGGACATCGGGTGGCTGCGGGCAGCCACGGGTGTCATCGGCGCGGTCTTCCTGTTCTTCGTGGTGGTGTCCATGTCGGCGGGGGTAGGAGCCATGCTGCACCAGCTATTCGGCCTGAGGGTGTGGCTGGGCAGTGCGGTGTTCATGCTGGCGGTGTTTTTAGTGGCACTGCTGGGTGTCGGCGGCATGGTCAACGCCTTCTCCGCCTTGATCCCCGTGCTGGTGCTCGCCACCGTGGGCTTTGCGGCAGCGGCGTGGTGTACCTTCGGCACGGAGGGTATTTTCCGCCTGCAATATACCAACACAAACCCGCTGATGCCCAACTGGGTCATTGCCACGCTGACCTTCGTAGCGTACAACATTCTGGGCGGCATCGGCATCATGTCGCCGGTGGGACAGTATGTGCGAAAGCGCAGGTGCGTCTACGCAGGTATTACTTTGGCGGGGGTAATGCTGCTGGCGGTGGCGGGCAGTATCCTCACCAGCTTGGCCGCCTGTCCCGAGGCTGTGCAGGCGGAGCTGCCCATGGTGGCCTTGGCCGGCTGCCTCAACGGGACGCTGGGGACGATATACGGCCTTATGCTGCTGCTGGCGATGTTCTGCAACGGGCTGGCAAGCTTGGTGGGCATGACCGCGTACATGGAGCAGAAAATCGCCCTTGTACACCTGTACAAAAAGGCTGTTTTACTGGTTGTATGTATGCTCGCATGGGCGGGAAGTCTGCTCGGCTTTGCAGAAATCATCGGCACGGTGTACCCCGTGTTCGGCTATCTGAGTATCGCGTTTATCGCGTTCATGGTCATACACTTTTTCCGCGAAAAGAAGCGTGAAAGTCTGAAAGCACAGCAGCAGTAATGCAAAAACGCTTTACAGAAAACACAGCCCTCCGGCATCTGCGGAGGGCTGTGTTTATATGCTTTTATCAGACGCTGAACAGAATGTCGGCGTAGGTGGGATACGGCCATATCTCGGCATCCACCAGGCTTTCAAGCTTGCTGACAATCTCCCCCGCACTTTGTGTGCGCCTGCCGACTTCCTCACGGTAGTAGCGGGCGGCGTCGATGCCGCCGTCGGCGGCGGGAGCCTTCTCCAGCGCCGCTGTCAGAGCTTGACAGGCATCCAGCAGCTGTCCGTTCAGGTCGCTGAGCTGACGAATGAGGCATTCCTCCACCCGGCAGGCCGAGGACAGGCCGGCTTCCATCTTGTGCGCCATGCCCTTGGCCAAATCGCCGGAATAACGCGCCACGGCGGGCAGAACGCCGCGCATGGTCATCTCCAGCAGGGTGTTTGCCTCGATAGCGGAGACCTTGCAGTAGTTTTCAAGGTGGATCTCGTAGCGGGCGCGCATCTCCGCCTCGGTGAGGATGGCGTGCTTGGTGAACAGGTCGATGTTCTTGCGCTCAATGTAGGCAGGCATACAGTCCACGGTGTCGCGCAGATTGGCGAGCCCGCGGCGTTTCGCCTCCTGTACCCACGACTCATCGTAGCCGTTGCCGTTGAAAATGATGCGCTGGTGCGCGGTGAAGGTGTCGTGCAGCAGGGTTTGCAGGGCGGACTGGAAGTCCTCCGCCCGCTCCAGAATGTCGGCGAACTGCCCCAGCTCCTCTGCCATGATTGCGTTCAACACCACATTGGGGCTGGCGATGGACTGGGAGGAGCCGAGCATACGGAACTCAAACTTGTTGCCCGTGAAGGCGAGGGGAGAGGTACGGTTGCGGTCTGTGGTGTCCTGCGGTATCTCGGGCAGGGAATCCACGCCGACAGTGAGCCGCTTTTTGGTGATGTCCACATACTCCGTGCCTTGCACGATGGAATCGAGAATGGAGGTCAGCTCATCGCCCAAAAAGACGGAGATGATGGCGGGAGGAGCCTCGTTGCCACCCAAGCGGTGGTCGTTGCCGGGGTAGGATACGCAGCAGCGCAGCATCTCCTGATACTCGTCCACGCCCTTGATAAACGCCGCCAAGAACAGCAGGAACTGCGCGTTTTGGCTGGGTGTGCTGCCTGGCTTCAGGAGATTCTCGCCCGTATCGGTGGCCAGCGACCAGTTGTCGTGCTTGCCGCTGCCGTTGATGCCCGCGAAGGGCTTTTCGTGCAGCAGGCACACCAGCCCGTGACGGGAGGCTACCTTCTTCAGCATTTCCATGGTGAGCTGGTTTTTGTCGCAGGCGGAGTTCGCGTCGGAGTAGATGGGCGCCAGCTCATGCTGGGCAGGCGCGACCTCGTTGTGCTCGGTCTTGGCCAGCACACCCAGCTTCCACAGCTCCTCGTCCAGCTCGCGCATGAACGCGGCCACACGCGGCTTGATGGCTCCGTAATAGTGGTCGTCCAGCTCCTGCCCCTTGGCCGGACGCGCACCGAAGAGCGTGCGCCCGCAGAGCTTCAGATCCTCGCGCTGGTCGTACATTTTCTTGTCGATGAGGAAATACTCCTGCTCGGGACCGACCTGCGCAAAGACATGCTGTGCCTCAGTGTTGCCGAAAAGACGCAGGATACGGAGGCACTCCTTATCCAGCACATGCATGGAACGCAGCAGCGGCGTTTTCTTGTCGAGGGTCTGGCCGCTGTAGGAGCAGAAAACGGTGGGGATATAGAGCGTTTCGTCCTTTACGAAGGCGTAGGAGGTGGGATCCCACGCGGTGTAGCCACGCGCCTCGAAGGTGGCGCGCAGACCGCCGGAGGGGAACGAGGAGGCATCGGCCTCGCCCTTGCTCAGCTCCTTGGCACTCAGCTCCATCACCACGCCGTCCTTGCCGTCGCGGGTGATAAAGCTGTCGTGCTTTTCGGCGGTGAAGCCGGTCATGGGCTGGAACCAGTGGGTGTAATGCGTTGCACCCTTTTCGATCGCCCAGTCCTTCATGGCGTTGGCGATCTCACCGGCGGTGGAACGATCCAGCGGTGTTCCCTGTGCAAGGCATTGTTGCCACTTCTGATAGACGGCGGCGGGGAGACGCTGCTGCATCTGCTTCTCTCCGAATACCATTTGGCCGAACAGGGCGGGAATGTTTGTAACTTTTTCACTCATGCGGGATCATTCCTTTCAAGTTAAATTGAGCGGCATCGCCGCGGGATGACAAATCTACGCCAGCTTTTCCAGCCCGGTGCGGAGACGGCGCAGCGTCTCGTCCCTGCCGAGAATGCGGCAGATCTCCACCGCACCGCCGGGTGTTACCAGCTTGCCGGCGGCGGCAATGCGCACCGGCCACATCAGCGTGGCGTTCTTGACCGCCAGCTCCTCCGCCAGAGAGATAAGGCCGTCATGGATGGCCTCGTCCGTCCACGCGGGCAGAGATTCGAGCATGGGAATAACGGCGGTGAGCATGGTCTTGCAGACCTCCGGGTTTGTCTTGGACTTTTTGTTGATGAAAAAGTCTACGCCGTAGTCGGGGCAGGCATCGAAGAAATCCACCTTTTCGGGAATATCCGTAAGCCTTTCGCAGCGCGCCTGAAGCAGCGCGGCGATGGCGGCAATGTCAAAATCGCCCTTGACGCTCTGCCGGATATACGGCTCGGCGACCTTGGCAAAGTCCTCCGGCGACATGGCGCGCAGGTACACGGCGTTGAAGTGATCCAGCTTCGCCTTGTCAAAGATGGCGGGGGACTTGGAAATACCTGTAAGGTCAAATGCCTTTACAAGCTCATCAAGCGTGAAAATCTCCTGCTCCGCCAGCTCACCCTTGGGCGACCAGCCCAGCAGAGCCACATAGTTCAGAATGGCCTCCGTCAGATACCCCTCGGCCTTCAGATCCTCGTAGCTCGGGTCGCCGTGCCGCTTGGACATCTTGTTCTGCGCGTCCCGCATTACGGGGGAGCAGTGGACATAGGTGGGAACCTCCCAGCCGAAGGCGTGGTAGAGCAGGTCATACTTGGGCGCGGAGGAGAGGTATTCGCTGCCGCGCACCACATGGGTGATACCCATCAGATGATCGTCAATGACATTGGCGAAGTTATATGTCGGCAGACCGTCCCGCTTGAGCAGCACCTGATCGTCCTGCGTACCGTTCTCCACGGTGATGTCGCCGAACACCGCGTCATGGAAGGTGGTGCTGCCCTCTGCGGGGATGCGCTGGCGGATGACATACGGCTCGCCCGCCTGCACGCGGCGCAGCGCGTCCTCTAACGGCAGGTCGCGGCAGGGGTCGTCGGCGCGGTCAAAGTCTCCGCTGTCCTCCTCCGAGGCGCACTTTTCGCAGAAGCAGTAGTACGCGCCGCCCTTTTCGACCAGCAGCTTGGCGTATTTTCCGTAGGTATCCCGTCGCTGCGACTGGATATAGGGAGCCACGGGACCGCCCACATCGGGACCCTCGTCATGCGTCAGATGACACTCGGCCATCGTGCGGTAGATGACATCGGTGGCTCCCTCCACCAGACGACCCTGATCGGTATCCTCAATACGCAGGATAAAGGTGCCGCCGTGCGAGCGGGCGATGAGCCATGTGTACAGGGCGGTGCGCAGATTTCCGATGTGCATATAGCCGGTAGGGGAGGGCGCAAAGCGTGTGCGCACCTTTCCCGTGGGAATTTTGGCTTCCATCCCGGAAAAATAAGCGGCGTCAGACATAAGAGAGACCTCCGTAAGATGTGGTGGTAAAAATATTTATATATTATATAGAGTTCTGGAGAAATGTCAATGGCGGCAGAATTTACAAATACCCAAATGTTCGGAATGTTTCTTGCAATTTGCGGGCAGATTTGCTATAATGACTTCACGAAATACCTCTGCGAGAAAATCGGTATGATTATTACCAAAGAAAGGAACATCGTTACTATGATCTATACAACGGAAGTGCAGCATATGTGTCCCGTTGCAAAGGGCGCGTATCACGGGCCGGCTCCCATCCCCGAGGAGGGTAAGTGGGTACAGGCCAAGGAGATCGGGGATATTTCCGGCTTTACCCACGGTATCGGCTGGTGCGCTCCCCAGCAGGGCGCCTGCAAGCTGAC
>CAVDXW010000010.1:0-36784 GCA_963613145.1 Bacteroidaceae bacterium
ATGTTGTCGTCAACCTGCTGATCGCCTGCGTGCTGATGGTCGTGGTGCTGCTGGTCATCAAGGCCATCATCTCCAAGAAGCACAAGGGTATCTTTGAGGAAATGGCCGAGGCAAACAAGGCTCTTGCCAAGTAAGTCAATCCCATATCCCTAAAAAAAGAGACTGCTCCGGCAGTCTCTTTTTTTCGCGGCGGGGAATTTTGCGAAAAGGGTGACAAACGGCGGAGGATGTGGTACAATACCCCTGTTGAATCTGAGCAGGAGGTGTCGCCGTGCGGCAGTATCCACAACTGGAATTTGATTTGGCGTTGCTGCGGAGCAATGCGGAGGCGGTGATCTCCCGCTGCCGCGCCGCAGGCATAAGCGTGTGCGGCGTGGTGAAGGGCGTGGACGGCCTTCCGGAGGTGGCACGGACGCTGCTGGCTGCGGGAGTCTCCGAGCTGGGCACGAGCCGTCTGGAGCAGGTGGCCGAATGCCGCGCTGCGGGCATAAACGCGCCGTGGCTGCTGATACGCATCCCCGCGCTGACGGAGCTGCCCGATGCGGTGGCACTGTGTGAGACCTCGCTGCAAAGCGAGTGGTCGACGCTGTTGGCATTGGAGGCGGAGTGTGCCCGCCAGCAGAAAACGCACCGCGTCATCGTGATGGCGGATCTTGGCGATCTGCGCGAGGGCTTCTGGGACAAGGAGGAGCTTGTCTCCGTCTGCGAGCGTGTGGAACGCGAGCTGCCGCATGTCGTTTTGGCAGGGGTGGGCGTGAACCTCACCTGCTATGGCTCGACCAAGCCAACGCCGGAAAAAATGAACGAGCTCATCGCGCTGGCGCGGCGGGTGGAGGAGCGCATCGGGCGGCAGCTGGAGGTCGTCTCCGGCGGCGCGACCAGCTCCTTCCCGCTGGTACATCAGGGTACGATGCCGCAGGGGGTGAACCACCTGCGCATGGGCGAGACACTCCTGCTGGCCAGAGAGCTGCAAATGGACTGGGGTATCCGCGACATGGACTACCTGCACATGGGTGTACTGACGCTGCGGGCGGAGGTGATAGAGGTTCGGGACAAGCCGACCTATCCCATCGGTGAATTTGCCTTTGATGCCTTCGGGCGCAAGCCCGTCTATGTCGATCGCGGCATCCGCCGCCGTGCGATTCTGGCACTGGGGCGTGCCGATGTCGGCGAACTGGAGACGCTGCTGCCGCGTGAGCCGGGGCTGACGGTCATCGGAGGCTCCTCCGACCACTGCATCGTGGATGTGGAGGACTGCCCGCGGCACCTTCAGGTGGGGGACATTGTGGAGTTTTCGCTGCGCTATGGCCACATGCTGTACGCCACGGTGCGGAAAGATATACGGATCCTATTCAAAAACGAGCGGGCACAGGAGGAGTAGAAAATATGGGCGATATTACGATTTTGATCATCGGCGTGGTGGACACATTTTTTGCCTTTTTCGTGGTGGCACCAATGATGTTGCAGGCAGCGAGCCTGTTCGGTGTGCAGAAGCAGTTTGCCAAGGCGATGGTGGAGGAGGGCGTGGTCACGCAGGAGGCTGTGAATCGCATCCACCCCAAAAAGCAGATTGCAGGCCTGATAATCTCGCTGCTGGTGCTGGCGGTGCTGGCCTTCACCTGCTCCAAGGCAACGCCGTGGGGCTACATCTGCGGCGGCGTGGGTCTGGTGGCGGGACTGCTGAAGTACCGCAGCATCGTGCAGTACAACAGCGAAACCGTCAAACGCTTCAAGAACACCTATAAGGATGAGATGGATGCCAAGAAGTTCAACCGCTTCGTGGAAACGCATTTCTGAGGCGCGGGAGATGGCCGCACCCGCCCTGCGCACTTACCCGTCATGCCTTCCCACTCCATACATAAAACCACCGGCGAGAACGCATCTCGCCGGTGGTTTCTTTCCCCCTTGCTTGTTTTCGTATACAGCGCATCCTGCCCCGCAGCCTCATTCCACCAACCCGTACTTGACCTTGATTCTGTCCAGCTTTTCCAGCATGGGCTCTGCCAGCAGCAGGAGGAAAAGCACCGTGGCCGCCGCGTGAACGCAGTCCACGGGGAAGCCCGTGATGTAGTAGGCGGCGAGCACCTTCCATTCAAGTGTGCGGGCGTAGATCAGTGCGGAGACGGGGTTCATGATACCGCCGTAGATCACCACGGCGGAGAGTGCGCCGAATATGCTCAGCGCGCCGCGGCTGCGGCGCAGCCACCCCTTGCGGAACAGCACCCCCGCCAGAAAGCCGATGATGCCCATGGCAAACATCTGGAACGGTGTCCACGGCCCCTGCGAGAACAGCACATTGCTGGCCAGCATGGTCATCGCACCCACCAGAAAGCCCGTTTCGCCGCCGAGTGCCACGCCGGAGATGATGGTCAGTGCCAACACTGGCTTGAACTGCGGCAGCATGAAGAACGCGGCGCGTCCCGCCACGCCCAGAGCGCACAGCGTTGCCACCAGCACCAGCTCCCGCGCCTGCGGCCTGCGTCCCTCGAAGACGAGGAAGAACGGGATCATGCACTCCAGCAGCACGGCGAAGGCAATGGGATAGTACGCCGCGTTGCCGAAGTAGAAGAAGCCCACATACAGCGTCACGGGAATGCACAGCAGTATCAGTACGGCGGCGGTCATCGTCCGGCGGGAGAGCCTACGCTTCTCCACGGGGGTCTGCACAAGCACGGGCGGCTTGGAACGCCGTCCGACGGCGGCCACCATCGCCAGCAGTGCCGCGATGAACAGCCCGTACCGGCGCAGAGCCGCCCAGCCCTCCTGCGACACGGTACCGCCGCCCACCAGTGCAGTCAGGTCGGTGTTCCTCGCCGCGTTCCAGAATACCGCCAGCGCGAAGACACCCGCGACGGCGGCGATGGCCTTGCGCCACAACGGGAGCTTTTTCGGCCGCCACGCGGTCGATTCCTCCGCCACGGGCGGCAGAGGTCGATACGCCGTGTCGAGCACGGGCTGCGGCGGGACATCTCCGCCGATGACCGCCATTACCTCCTCCACCGTCACCGCATCGGGGCAAATCTCCCGCGCCATGCGGTTGGCCGAGGTGGTGTAAAAGCTGTTGCCCGAGAAAAATTTGCGCGGTGCGCCCTCCGTCACAATGCCGCCGTCAAAGAACAGTGCGCAGCGGTGCGCGTATTGGGCGCAGAATGTCACATCGTGGCTGACCATCATCACCGCCACCCCTGCGGCGGTCAACGCGGATAAAATGGCGGCGAGGCTCTGCTTGAACGCCGTGTCCAGCCCCTTGGTCGGCTCGTCCAGCAGAAGAATATCCGGCTCGTGCAGCAGCACCTTTCCCAGTGCGGCGCGCTGCTGCTCGCCGCCGGAGAGATCGTAGGGATGTCTGTCCAGCAGCTCCGTCAGGCGGCAGAGGGCAACCGTCTGCTCCACGCGCCGCTCCTGCTCGTCCTGCGGCAGCCTCATGCCGTCAAATACCTCGTACAGATCCTCCCGCACGGTCTTTTTTACGAATAACGCCTGCGGCTCCTGCGGCAGCAGACCCACTCGCCCCTGCCGCGTCACGCTCCCGCGCTGCGGTGTCAGCGTGCCGGACAGCAGCCCCAGCGTGGTGGATTTGCCCGCGCCGTTGCCGCCCAGCAGTGCCAGCAGCTCGCCGCGATGCACCCGTATGTCCAGCCCGCGCACCACATCGGGTAGCTCCGCGCCGTAGCGGAACCACAGTCCCTCGCCGGAGAGTACCGTCTCCCCTGTGGGATAGACGCACTCCGGCGGCAGCGGCCTTGTCGGATGTCCGGCGCACCAGCCGGCGAGAAATGCCCTGCCGTCCCGCACGGTGACGGGGCAGACGGCCTCGCTGTCCACGCTCGCCCATATCCGCACGGCGGCGGGCATGGCGAGGAACATCTCGTGCCCGCGTCCTCGCAGGGCACGGCAGACCGCCTCCGGCGTTCCCGCGCACAGCAGCCTGCCGCCGTCCAGCACGGCAGTATGCGTCGCCAGCGGCAACGCCTCCTCCAGACGGTGCTCCGTCAGCAGGACGGTCACGCCCAGCTCGCGGTTCAGCCGCCCCACCGTCTGCAAAAAGTCCGCCGCGGCGATGGGGTCAAGCTGGCTGGTCGGCTCGTCCAGTATCAGCAGGCGGGGCTGCAACACCATGACGGATGCCAGTGCCAGCAGCTGCTTCTGCCCGCCGGAAAGCTCGTCCACGCGCTTGTGGAACCAGTCCTGTATGCCGAAGAACGAGGCCATCTCCGCCACGCGGCGGCGGACGGTCTCCGTGTCAAGCCCAAGGCTCTCCAATCCGAAGGCCAGCTCATGCCACACCTTGTCGGTGACGGTCTGCTCCTCCGGCGATTGCAGCACAAAGCCGATCTCCGCTACTTGCTCCCGCTCCGTCAGCTCCGACAGCGGGCGGCCGCTGAACCATATCTCACCCTCCGCCGCGCCGTGGGGACGCAGAGCGGGCTTGAGCTGACGCAGAAGCGTCGTCTTGCCGCAGCCGGACGCGCCGCACAGCACCCAGAACTCGCCGCCGTTCACCGTCAAACCTATATCCGACAGTGCCGCCAGCTTCTGCTGTGGATAGGTAAAGCCGTAATGCGCCAAGCGCAGCAGCTCACTCATGTCCGCGTCCTCCTCTCCGAACGGAATACGCCCTTGCCTGCGCCGCGTTGAGCAGCACAGGCGTCAGGCAAAGCAGTGCGTACACCGCAAAAAAGCTCACCGTCAGGGGATTGGTCACCCCTGTCAGCAGCATGGGGTAATACTGAAATTTCAGCCCACCCGCCAGTCCGCCGCCCAGCAGATACACCGCGCAGAAGCCCAGCCACGCCAGCACCGCGCCGTCCCGCCCGTCAAAGCGGTACAGGGAGAACGAGGTGCGCCCCGGCAGACCGTAGCCACGGCAGCGCATACTGTCGGCGGTGATGATGCCGCTTTCAAGGCTCCATGTCACCACGATGGAAAACACGCGCAGAGCCTCCCGCACCCGCTGCCGCACGGAGCCCGTCTGCGTGTCGCGCCCCATGTGCCGCTGTGCCTGCGCCACCGTGCGCAGCCGGCGGGTAAAGCGCGGCACGAACCGCAGCGTTATGCTCAGCAGCAGCGACAGCGCAGGGATGATCCGCCCGAACAGATACACCACCTTGTCCGAGGTGACGACCTCCGTCACGCACACGAACCACAGCACCACCGCCGCGAGCATACAGCCCGCCGCCAGCCCGTAGAGTATGCTCTCCAGCGTCAGCGGGTTGCCGGAGGGCAGATAGGCAAGGATGGTGATGCCCTGATGGACGAACGCGGGATTTACCGCCGCTGCCAGCAGTGCCGTGGGCAGCAGCCACACCAACTGCCGCCGCAGTCCCCTCCGCCCCTTGAGCCGTGCCACATACAGCAGCGCACCCAGCAGCGACAGGGCAAGGCACACGGGGTGCATAAAAAACATGGAGCAGGTGATGACTGCGGTGAAATAGGCAAGGCTCACCGCCGGATGGCACGAGCGCAGCGTATCCTCCATGGTATCCCCTCCTCCGCGAAACGATTTTTCTTCCGCTCAAAAATGAACTCCAACTTAGTAATTATACCGCCGCACGCCGCATACCGTCAAGCCCGATACAGTGCACAGCGCAAAAACAGTACACCCATGCCATCTTCGCGGTACTTTTCCCTCTGCCGCCGTTGCAGGGCGTTGACAGATATGGTATAATTACTTTTCAGTTGAATATGTGAAAACGAGGAAACAGCTATGGAAGTAACACAGGGCGCACCGTTTGAGAGCTTCGGCCTGTCAGAGGCCACCATGCGCGCCGTAAGAAACAAGCATTATACCGTCAGCACCCCCGTACAGGCGGGGTGCATCCCGCCCATGCTGGCGGGCAGGGATGTTATCGCCAAGGCTCCCACGGGCACGGGCAAAACCATGGCGTTCGGCATCCCCATCATCGAGCGCATCGAGCGTGAGAGTGAGGAGATACAGGCAGTCATTCTGGCTCCCACGCGGGAGCTTGCACTGCAAATCACCGAGGAAATGCGCGATGTCGCCGTCTGCCACGAGGGGGTGCGTCTGGTGTGTCTGTATGGCGGCCAGCCCATCGGCAGGCAGATCGACGCGCTCAAGCGCAGGCCGCAGATCATCGTTGCCACTCCGGGGCGGCTGTCCGACCACATGAAGCGGCGCACGGTCAGCCTGAAAAGCGTGCAGACCGTGGTGCTGGACGAGGCCGACCGTATGCTGGATATGGGCTTTATCCACGATGTGACCCGCATTCTGGACAAGATTCCCCACCGCAAGAATCTGGGAATGTTCTCCGCTACCATCTCCCGCGAGGTGATGGACATCTCGTGGGTCTACCAGCGCGACCCCGAGGAAATCACCGTGCAGGCCACCAAGGAGAACAAGCCCGATATTCTGCAATATCGGCTGGAGGTTCCCTCCGATGGCAAGGTGGACGCGATTGCGAGCATCCTTGCCCATGAGGACTACGAGCGGGTGATCTGCTTCTGTAACACGAAGGGCAGCACCGAGCGGCTGACGAAGTTTTTGCAGATGCGCGGCGTGGACGCGCAGTGCATCCACGGCGACATTCCCCAGCGCAAACGCGAGGAGGTCATGCAGCGGTTCCGCGACGGCAAGCTGCGGGTGTTCGTGGCGACGGATGTCGCCAGCCGCGGCATTGATGTGGACGATGTGGACGCGGTGTTCAACTACGAGGTGCCGGAGGAGAACGAGTATTACATCCACCGCATCGGGCGCACGGGGCGCGCCAAAAAACACGGCGTGGCGTATACGCTCCTGAGCGACTTTCCCAGCCGCCTGCGGCTGGATAATATCGCACGCAACACGCGCAGTGCCATCGTACCGGCGACGCTCGGCGACGACGGCAGCGTGACGCCCAATGAGAAATAAAGGTATCCGAGCAGAGCAGCAATGCTCCAATATACATACGAAAAAGTCACCATTTCTGGTGACTTTTTCGTATGTATAGCATCATTTACAATCCGAGACCGGGGAGGTTCAGACCGCCGGTCAAAGCGTTCATGGAGCTGCCCATGGCGTCCTCCGCCTGACGCAGAGCCTCGTTGACGGCGGAGATTACCAGATCCTGAAGCATCTCCACATCCTCGGGATCCACCGCGTCGGGCTTGATGGTCAGGGCGGTCAGCTCCTTTTTGCCGCTGACCACCGCCGTCACCGCGCCGCCGCCCGCCGTGGCGGTGAAGGAGCTGCTCTCGACCTCCTCCTGCGCCTTGGCCATCTCCTGCTGCATTTTCATGAGCTTTTGCTGCATCTGCGCCTGCTGCTGCATCATGCCGGCTCCGCCGGTAAAGCCCCTGCGGGCACTGTAACCCTTTGCCATATTTGTTCTCCTTTTACCGTTATTTTATCTGAAAACCGTCTAATTGTTTCCCGTTTCGCGCTATTTCTTCCAGCTTATCACCTGTGGGGGTGCTCTCCTCCCACGGGGGTGTGTCGTTTGGTGCGAGCGGCGGAGCCTCCTCCGGCAGCGGCGGGCGTTCGTAATCGTCCGCCGAAGCGGGCGCGGGAGGGGGTGCGGTGCGCGGCCGCTTAAGCGGCGCAGCCCTTGTGCCACAAGGCTTTCCGCCGATGTCGCCCACCTCGAAGCGGACGCGGATACCGCGCCCCAGATGGCGGGAGGTCACGCTCTCCAGCACCTCCGTCACGGACTTGCAGTCCAGCAGGGACTTGAACATCTCATTTTCGCACAAAATGTTCAGAATATCACCATTTAACACGCCTTTTGCGTGGTTTAGCATGACTCTGGAGTTCACAGGAAGTGCGCCGCGATAGTGCTCAAGGAGCGTGCTCCAGACATCGCCGTCGCCCTCGGCGGCGGAGGAGTTTTCGGGGGCGAACGCAGGGGGCTGTACGCGGTCATGCACGGGGGGTTGTACGCGAACAGGCGCGGGTTCGGGTGCGTTCGTGCTCGTGTTCACCGATACATCCGCCGTTTTTCCCGTATTTGGTGCCCGCTTCGTCTCCGAGGCCGCCGTTTTTCCGCTCGGCACAACGCCCTTTTGCAGCATCTCCTCCAAGGCGGACACACGGCCGTCCAGTGCCGCCGTATCACCGCACAGGCTTTCGTCACACAGACGCAGGAGACACAGCTCCGCGTCCGTCCGCCGGCGGATGCTTCCCGGCAGAGCCGCCGCCGTTTTCTGCACGGTGTCGGTCATGTAGAGCAGCCGCCGCACGGAAACCTCCGCCGTCATCTCCGCGAGCGTCTTGCGGTCATATACGCCGCTGAGCAGAGCTGCGCCGCCCTCCGGCGCGGCCTTCATCACCGTCATGTCGCGGCAGAGGTCGCTCACCTCGCCCAGCAGTGCCGTGATGTCCTTGCCGCCGCGATAGAGCTGATCCAGCAGTGCCAGCGCATCGCCGCTCTGCCGCGCCAGCAGCAGACGCATGAGCTGCAAGGTCTGCACGCTGCCCGCCAGTCCCAGCGTGTCCAGCACCGCCTTCGCGTCCACCGTTCCTGCGGCGGCGCGGCACTGATCCAGCAGGCTCAGGGCATCGCGCAGTGCGCCGTTGGCCATGCGCGCCAGCAGCTCCGCGCCGTCGGCGGTGAGGTCGATGCTCTCGGCCTGTGCGACATACAAAAGCTGCTTTTCCATGTCGCGGGGCAGAATGCGCTTAAAGGAAAACCGCTGACAGCGGGAGAGTATCGTGGCGGGCACCTTTTGTAATTCAGTGGTCGCCAGAATGAAGAGCAGGTGCTCCGGCGGCTCCTCCATAATCTTGAGCAGGGCATTGAAGGCATCACGGGAGAGCATGTGTACCTCGTCGATGATATACACGCGCTTTCGCAGCACGGCGGGCGGATAGACCGCCTCCTCCCGCAGGGTACGGGCATCGTTGACGCTGCCGTTGGAGGCCGCGTCCAGCTCCGTCACATCGAGCAGCGAGCCCTCGTCAATGCCGCGGCAGGCGGCGCATTGGTTGCAGGGCGCACCGTCCACGGGGCTTTCGCAGTTGACCGCCTTGGCCAGAATACGGGCGCAGGTGGTCTTGCCCGTGCCGCGTGTGCCGGTGAAGAGATAGGCGTGACCCACCTGCCCATCCGCCACCTGCCGTTGCAGCGTGTCGGTGATATGCGACTGTCCCACCACCTCGGAAAAGGTTTTGGGACGGTATTTGCGGTACAATGCCTGATACACGGGCACACCTCCCCTGCAAAATAGGAAAACCCGTCCTCCGCCGTGAGCCACGGAGCCGGCACCCTCGCGGCACATGGATGATCCCTCTTAATGCTGCTCGGTTCCCCGCCTGACATGATTCGTGGGTATCCATTGCGCGAGACCGGCTCCGCAGCTCACGGCGGAGGACAAGTTCGTAACAGGTATTGTACTACAAATGCGCGGACTTGGCAACAGTTTTTTGCGGGTGGGGAGAAATTGGGCAGCGAGGGAGGCACGCGCCTGCGGGCGCGGAGGAGATGGGCATGAAAAAAGACGGCTCGGTGAGCCGTCTCTTTTTCAGTAAAAGGAGAGAGAAATACAATGGGTAGGCATCCTTATCGGATGTGTGTATCATACAGGCTTGCCTGCGTAAAGTCAACAGGTTTGATAAAAGATTAACAAATCGTTCACAAACTCCCCTGCTCGTTCACAAATCGTTTACAGCCGCGGCGGGAAAAGCTATTGACATTGAAAACCGATAGTGGTATCATTTAGCACGCTAATAATTCGCAAGCTAACTATTTGAAAGGAGGGTCTGTATGCGATTTTGCTTTGAGACGCGCCCGGAGCACTTCGGCGTACTGTTCGGCTACTGCGACCATCAGGTGCAGAAGGTGATGGGACAGATGCTGCGGCAGTACGATGTATCGCCCATGCAGTGCAGGACGCTGCTGTTTCTGCACGATGCGCAGGACGAGGTGAACCAGAAGACGCTGGAGCGGCATCTGATGATAAAGCCCAGCACGGTCAACGGCATTGTGGACAGGCTGGAGGAAAAGGAGCTGGTGCGCCGCACCGTAAGCGAGGCGGACGGGCGGTGCCGCATACTGGCACTGACAGACGCGGGGCGGCGGTTCCGCGATGATTTCGAGAATGTGCTGCTCCAGATGAACAAGCGGCTGGAGCGGGGCTTCAGCGAGGAGGAAAAGCGCGTGTTTACCGACTTTTTGCTGCGGGCGGCGCGGAATCTGTCCGATGAGGAGGAAGAACCATGCTGAGAAAATTGGCTCCCTATACAAAGGGCTACCGTATGCTGATGCTGTGCGCCGTGGCGTGCTCCGCAGGCGAGGCGGTGCTGGAGCTGCTGCTGCCGCAGGTGATGAGCGACATCGTGGATGTGGGCATTGCCAACGGCGACAGGGCGTATATACTGAGTGCGGGACTGAAAATGGTGCTCATGGCTCTGCTGGCGTTGGGCTGCGGCGTGGGCGCGGCAGCACTGGCCGCGAAAGCGTCCATGGGCTTCGGCGCGGCACTGCGGCAGGCGGAGTATGAGCAGGTGCAGCGGTTCTCGTTCGCCAATATCGAGCACTTCTCCACCGCCAGCCTTGTGACAAGGCTGACCAACGACGTCGCCTCGGTGCAGACGACCGTTTTTATGGGGATGCGTATGCTGGTGCGCGCCCCAACCATGCTGGTGACGGCGTTGGTGATGGCTCTTGTCATCAGTGCGCGGCTGAGCCAGGTGTTTCTGGTGGTCATTCCCCTGTTGGTTATCGCGGTGGTGATCGTCATCAAAAAGGTGGGGCCGTACTTCACCTCGTTGCAAGGCGCAACGGACGATTTGAATTTGGTGGTGCAGGAGGATTTGAACGCCATCCGCGTGGTGAAGTCCTTCGTGCGCGAAAAGCAGGAGGAGGAAAAATTCTCGGCGCGGAGCGAGCGGCTGCGGAGCATGGCAGAGCGCGCCTTCGGCTTCGTGGTGCTGTTCATGCCGGTGATGATGATCCTCATGGGCGGCACGATCACGGCGGTGCTGTGGATCGGCGGACACTATGTGTGGGAGGGCACGCTGCTCTCCGGCGACCTGATCGCGTTTTTCACCTATGTCACCGAGATACTGATGTCGCTGATGATGGTGTCCATGGTGCTGATGATGCTCAGCCGCGCCATCGCCTGCGGCAAGCGTATCGCGGAGGTTCTGGACGAGAAGCCCCGCATCACAGACGAAGCCGCTGACCCCGCACTGCGTGTGGAGGACGGCAGCGTGCGGTTTGAAGGCGTGTACTTCAAATACCACGACACGGCGGAGGCGTGGAACCTCGAAAATGTGAGCTTCTCCGTGCCGAGCGGCGCGACGGTGGGTATCCTGGGCGGCACGGGCAGTGCCAAGACCACGCTGGTAAGCATGATACCGCGGCTGTATGAGGTGAACGAGGGCGCGGTCTATGTCGGCGGGCACAATGTGAAGGAGTACACCATGGAGGCACTGCGCGACGGCTGCGCCATGGTATTGCAGAAGAACACGCTGTTCTCCGGCACGATACGCGAAAACCTGCGCTGGGGCGACGAGCACGCCACGGACGCGGAGATAGAGGCGGCCTGCCGCATGGCGTGCGCCGACGAGTTCATCGAAAAGATGCCCGATGGGTACGACACTTACATCGAGCAGGGCGGCACGAATGTGTCCGGCGGGCAGAAGCAGCGGCTGTGTATTGCGCGGGCGATACTGCGCAGACCGAGAATCCTGATTCTGGACGACTCGACCAGCGCGGTGGACACCGCCACGGACGCAAAAATACGCGCCGCGCTGAAAACAGCTCTGCCCGGCACGACAAAGCTGATCATCGCGCAGCGCATCACCTCCGTGATGGACGCGGATCTGATTCTGGTGATGGACGACGGGCGTATCTCCGCCATGGGGACGCACGCCGAGCTGATGGAAAAGAGCGACATTTATCGGGAGGTCTACCGCTCCCAGCAGGAAGGAGTGAGCATAGATGGCTGAGCAAAAGCAAAGGCACGGCCCGCAGGGACACGGCTATCAGCGGCCGAAGGATCTGCGCGGGACGGTGCGCAGGCTGCTGCGGTATATCGGGCGGTATAAGGGGGCATTGGTGCTGGTGTTTATCTGCCTTGTGCTCAGCTCCGGCGCATCGGTGATGAGCAGCTACCTGCTCAAGCCCATTATCAACAACTATATCCTGCCGGGGGACTTCGCGGGACTTTTGAAAATGCTGGTACTGCTGGGCGGGATGTTTCTGCTGTCGGGCGTGTGCTCCTATGCGTACTCGCGCATTATGGTGCATATCTCGCAGAGAACGGTGGCACAGCTGCGGCAGGATCTGTTCGATAAGCTGCAAACGCTGCCGCTGCGGTACTTCGACACGCACCAGTCGGGCGACCTGATGAGCCGCTTTACGAACGATATGGACACCGTGTCGGAGATGATCAACTCCAGCTTTGCCAGCGTGGTGTCCTGCGCGTTGACATTTCTGGGCATTGTGGGTATGATGCTGTATATGAACTGGGTGCTGACGCTCATCACCTTTGCCTTTCTGCTGCTGATGCTGCTGGTGGTCAAGGGCGTGGGCGGCAGGAGCCGCGTGAGCTTTCAGGCGCAGCAGCAGGCGTTGGGCGCAATGAACGGCTATATCGAGGAGATGGTCGAGGGACAGAAGGTCATCAAGGTGTTCAACCACGAGGGCAAGGCGGTAGAGCAGTTCTCCGTGCTGAACGGGGAGTACCGCGACGCGGCCACGGCCGCGCAAGCGTACTCCGGCGCAATGATGCCCGCCATGGCGAACCTGTCGCGTATCGACTACGCCATCACCTGCTGCGTGGGCGGACTGCTCGCCATCGGCGGCATGTTCGATGTGGGGTCGATGGGCGCGTACCTGCTGTATGTCAAGCAGGTGAGCCAGCCTATCGCGCAGGTGAGCCAGCAGGTGAATGTGCTGCTGGCGGCCATCGCGGGCGCGGAGCGTATCTTCGCCGTGATGGAGGCAGAGCCGGAGACGGACGAGGGGAAAACCGTCATCGTCCGCGTGGAAAAGAACGGCGACACCCTGACCGAAACCGACCGGCGTACCGGCTGCTGGGCATGGAAAAAGCCGGACGGCACACTGACGGAGCTGCGCGGCGATGTGCGCTTCGAGCATGTGACTTTCTCCTATGACGGAGAGAAAACGGTGCTGAACGATGTCTCCCTGTTCGCAAAGCCGGGGCAGAAGATCGCCTTTGTCGGCTCCACGGGTGCGGGCAAGACAACCATTACCAATCTTATCAACCGCTTTTACGATGTGCAGGAGGGGACGATCACCTACGACGGCATCAGCGTAACGGATATTTCCAAGGAATCGCTCCGCCACTCGCTGGGCATGGTGCTTCAGGATACGCATCTGTTCACCGGCACGATTGCCGACAACATCCGCTACGGCCGACTGGATGCCACGGACGAGGAGGTGCGCGCCGCAGCGCGGCTGGCCAACGCGGACGGCTTCATCCGCCACCTGCCGCAGGGATACGATACGGTGATCACGGGGGACGGAGCCAGCCTGAGCCAGGGCGAGCGGCAGCTGCTGGCCATTGCCCGCGCCGCCGTGTCCGACCCACCTGTGCTGATACTGGACGAGGCGACCAGCTCCATCGACACGCGGACGGAAAACCTGATCGAAAAGGGTATGGATTCGCTGATGGAGGGGCGGACGGTGTTCGTCATCGCGCACCGCCTGTCCACCGTGCGCAACAGCCGCGCCATACTGGTGCTGGAGCACGGACGCATCATAGAGCGCGGCGACCACGCAGAGCTGCTGGCACAGAAGGGCAAATACTACCAGCTCTACACCGGCAAGGCGGAGCTGAGCTGAGGTATAGAAAACGGAAAAATCGGCAAAAACAGGAGGAGGATGCACCATGACGGAAAAACAGCTTTGCGA
This sequence comes from Bacteroidaceae bacterium, assembly GCA_963613145.1. GTDB lineage: Bacteria > Bacillota > Clostridia > Oscillospirales > Oscillospiraceae > Vescimonas. The sequence continues at coordinate 13,818 of CAVDXW010000010.1, forward strand.
TAGGGCGACAGCCATGCTGGAGCGGGCGTATGCGCCCTACTCCCACTTTCCCGTGGGGGCGGCACTGCTGTGCGGGGACGGCACGGTGTTCACCGGCTGCAACATTGAAAACGCCGCCTACGGCGCGACAATCTGCGCAGAGCGGACGGCCATCTTCAAGGCGGTCAGCGAGGGGCACAGGGACTTCGACACCCTCGTTATCGCGGGCAGGAGCGACGACTTCTGCGTTCCGTGCGGCACATGCCGTCAGGTGATGATGGAGTTCGCGCCGCAGCTGACGGTGATATGCCTGAACAAGGAGGGCGAGAGCAAAAGGTTTGCACTGAAGGAGCTGCTGCCTTATGCCTTCGACCAATCCTGGCTCTGAGGGAACAAATGCTCCCCGCGCTGCGTCCAACGGACAGAAATCCGATTCGGGAGGAAACAAATTCATGAAAAAGCTTATTTCCCTCGTTCTGGCGGCGGTGCTGGCTCTCGGCCTGACCGCCTGCGGCAAGACGAGCAACAGCAGCGGCGACCGGCCCTATACGCCCGTGAGCGCACTTGACCTGCTGGAAAGGGTCTGGAGCACCTACGGCGAGGACGAAAAATTCTCCGTCGTGGGCGGAGACTTTTCCGAGGAGAACAGCCGCGAGGACGCGCCCGGCGCATATGACCTGACAGACCGCGCCGCCGTGGACAGCGCGCTGGGTCTGCCGGAGACGGCTATGGTCGATCAGGCGGCGTCACTCGTCCACATGATGAACGCCAACACCTTTACCGCCGCGGCCTATCACTGCACCGACGACCCCGCCGCACTTGCGGAGGCTCTGCGCAGCCATATTCAGCAGCGGCAGTGGATGTGCGGCTTCCCCGACAAGCTGGCGGTGGCCGTGGTGGGTGAGTATGTGGTGTCCGTGTTCGGCGACGCAGAGTTAGTGGATACCTTCATATCCCACCTGAACGGCGTTTGCGGCGTGCAGCCCGTCTATGACGAGGCCATCGCGTGAGGGCGTGGATAGAACGCGGCGCGTTCCTGCTGACGGCGGCGGCGATGCTCCTTGCCGCCGCCGCGCTGCCTGTTAAAGCACCGCAGACGGAGGACACGCTGCCCGCCGTGTATGTGTATAACGGCTATGCTGCCGCCACGGACGCACCGTGGGACGGAAAGTCGCTCGACTTCGCCGTGAAGCGGCTTTCGCACCTGCTGGAGAAGTATTTCCCCGACAGCACCGCTTATCTGGCGGTCGTGCCGGACAAGGCGGAGTTCGCCGTGCCGCCGGAGGGCTATACACCCGCCGGTGCGCAGGAGACGGCGGACTATCTGGCGGCGCGGCTGGGCGTAAAGACGGTGGACATTGCCCCGCTGCTGACGCTGACGGACTACTACCGCACCGACCCGCACTGGCGGCAGGAGCGGCTTTCGCCCGTGGCGCGGGCGGTGGCGGAGACCATGGGCGTGACGCTGCCCGACACCCGCGAGGAGACGCTGTGTACCCTGACGGAGGAGCTTCATGGCAGCTATTGGGGCAAGACGGCGGAGACACTGACCGCCGACACGCTGCGTTATCTCACCTCCCCTGCGCTGGAGAGCTGCACGGTGTACGACTACGAGACGGGCAGCAGCGGCGGCGTGTACGACTTTGTCGCCGCGGAAAAAGCCCCCTATGACCTGTTCCTCGGTGGGAGCAGATCCCTGCTGCGCATCGACAACCCCGCAGCGGACAACGAGCGCACACTGGTGGTGTTCCGCGACTCGTTCGGCAGCAGCCTTATCCCGCTGCTGGCGGAGGGGTACGCCACGGTCTACGCCGTGGATATACGCTACATCGCCACGGACGCGCTGGCGCGTGTCGTGGAGTTCCCCGACGGCGCGGAGGTACTGCTGCTGTACAGCACCACGGTGCTGCACAACAGCGTAACGCTGAAATAGGGACGCAAAAAAACACCGGAACCTGCGTTCCGGTGCTTTTTATGCTTTTGCTTAGCCGAAGAACTGTTGCAGCTGGCCGTAGAGGATGAGGATCATGCACAGCGGGGTGATGATCTTGGTGCAGATGCTGAAGAAGCCGAAGCCGCCCATCTTGTGACCGGACTGCTCGCACTCCTCGCGGATAACATCCGGGCCGATCTCCCAGCCGATCATCAGGGACATCAGCAGCGCGCCCAGCGGCATCATGATGCCCTCGGAGATGCAATCCCAGAAGTCCAGCCAGCAGTCGTTCCAGCCCTTGATGGCCGTCTCAGGCAGGTTCAGCAGCCTCCACGGGGTGAAGCTGGCACCGCCCAGCTGGTCGGCGCACACGAGGATGCAGCCCAGACCCACAGCAGCGGCGGCGATGAGGGTGTACTTCTTGCGCTTGTCGCCCTTGCCCTCGTCACGCGCCTTGTCCACGAAGTGCGCCACGATGACCTCCAGCAGAGAGATGGAGGAGGAGATGGCGGCAAACACCACCAGCAGATAGAACAGAATGCCGAAGATGGGGCCGAGAGCACCCATGCGGCTGAACACATTCTGCATGGTGATGAACAGCAGGGACGGACCGCCCAGCGCACCCTCGGGGTCGAGGGCGAAACGGCCGGGGATAACGCACAGGCCGGCCATCAGAGCCACCAGCGTATCCATGGTGATGATGAGGATGGCGTTCTTTTGCAGGTTCTCCTTCTTCTGGAGGTAGGAGCCGTAGGTAATCATCGCGCCCATGCCGAGGGACAGGGAGAAGAACATCTGGCCGCCCGCGGTGGAAAGCACCGTCAGGAAGTTGGGAGCTTCGTCAATAATGCCGTTGGCCAGTGCCCAGCCGGGGACGAACATGTACTTCAGGCCGTCCACAGCGCCTTCCAGCGTGCAGGCGCGGATGATGCAGATGAGCAGTGCCACGAACAGAGCAGGCATACCGACGGAGCAGACCTTCTCAATGCCGCCGCCGACACCGCCGAGGACGATGACCATGGTCAAAGCCACGAAGATCAGACCGTAGATAATGGCCTCGGTGGGGTTGCCGATGAACGCACCGAACACCTCTGCGCCGATGGATGTGCCGTTGGCCTCGGCCAGTGCCTCCGCCGCGCCGGAGCCGAAGCCCGCGCCGAACAGGTCACCGATATTGACAACGGTGTACTTGATGCAGTAGCCGCCGAGTGCGCAGTAGAAGAACAGGATGAAGAACGCGGAGGCAATGCCCATCCAGCCCATCCACTTGAACTTCTTGCTGAGGACATGGTATGCCTCGACCGCACCCTTGCCGGTCTTGCGGCCGATGGCCAGCTCGCCCACCATGACGATGAAGCCGCACAGAACCGCCAGAATCAGGTAGATAATGAGGAATGTGAAGCCGCCGGAGGCGCCCATTTTATTGGGGAAGCCCCAGATGTTGCCCAGACCGACTGCCGAGCCGACGGCAGCCATCAGGAATCCAAAATTGGTTCCAAAGCCTTTTCTTTCTTCCATATTTTTCTCTCCTTCACGATTTTTGCCCTGCGTCACCGCAGGAGTTGATGTTCTCGCCGCGCCTGTCTATCGACAGGAAACGGCACGGCGCACCGTCATGCGCCGCAGGCAGTCCTCGACGGGATAAATTTCCTGTCAGGAATACCTACTGAAAGTATACAGGAAACTCTTTCCGCCCGCAATTAGCAGTGTTTATAAAAATAAAGCGTTATTTTGTACATTTTTAACATTCTGTAAACATGTTAAATATATAACTTTATGCTATTTTTATTAAGTTTTAACATTAAGCACTTCGGTAAGGGCCGGTTTTCGCAGGAGTTTCGTAATACTGTTGTCATATTTTTCCTTGCAGGAAACATTTGTCATTGTTTTAACGCATTTTTGCCAGAGGAAAATCGGATAAGAGAGGGAGCCTGTCCGCCGCCTCCGTGGAGAGGTATCGCGGATCGCGCGGAAAATTCAAAAAATTTCAAATTAGGGCTTGCAAATCGTCTGAGATTGTGGTATTATCAATAGGCTGTCTGAGCAGAATTGAATATCCGGGTGTGGCGAAGTTTGGTATCGCGCTTGAATGGGGTTCAAGAGGCCTCGAGTTCGAATCTCGACACTCGGACCATGCAGAGTGTCCTTATAGGATCTGAGTATCCTGTAATGGACACTCTGCTTTTTGCGGGAAAAAAAGCACCCCGCCTGCCGATAGGCAGATGGGGTGCTGCGCTGCATTTTGTTTCTTTTTCGGTATTTTCGGCGGTTTTGCCGATTTCAGGATTTCTTCCGTGCTTATCGCTTGCCGCCGCCGAAGCCGCCTCCTCCGAAGCCGCCGCCTCGTGAACCACCGCCGCGAGAGCCGCCTCCAAAGCCGCCGCCCCCGAAGCCACCGCCACGAGAGCCGCCGCTGCGGGAACCTCCTCCGAAGCCGCCGCCGAAGCTGCCGCCGGAGGGACGGTTACTGCGCGGCGGACGCGGCGCACGCGGTGCGCCGCCGCCGAAGCCACCGCCCATCGGCGGTCTGCCGCCGCCGCGTGGCGGACGCGGCTGCCTCGGTGGATGGGGCGGCGCGAAGTGCCTGCCCCAGAATATGGGATAGTACACAGGCCGCACCACATTTACCGGCGCACCCACAATATACCGCCGCCGATAGCGGCTGTACCGCACGGCATCCAGCAGCATCCACACCACGAAAATGGCGATAATGAGCATGACCACCGCGCCGAGCGATGTTCCACCCTCGGACGCGGGAGCAGACGGCGCATACCAGCCTTCACCGCCGCTGCTGCCGCTGTTGAGACCGGCCTGCGCGTAGAAGACATCCGCCTGACGGAAAAAGGCCGTGACCGCGTTGTCAAAATCGCCGCTGTAATAGGTCGTTTCGATGGCCTGACGCAGCTTGTTCTGCTGCGTGTCGGTCATGGTGTAGCCCACGCTGTCGCCGCAGTAGACTTGCCAGTCGCCGTTTTCCACCAGCAGCAGTATCATGTCGTTGCTGCCGAGACCCCACGCCTCGCCGAGCTTGGCGGCGTAGTCCTCCGCATCCCAGCCCGTCAGACGGTCGATGGTGGCGACGGCCACGACTGCGTAATATTTCTCGTCCCAGCTGCTGTTGTAGCCGGAGACGGTCTGCTTCGTCTGCTCGCTCAGCAGTCCGGCATCGTCACATATCCAGCTTTGGTACTGCACGGGCAGCAGCTCCGTTGCTTTGTTGGCGATAAAGCTGTCCTTGCGGCTCTGCCCGATGCATACGGCGGCGGCAATGGTGAGCACCAGCACCACCAGCGCAACGCCTCGTTTTTCAAAAAACTTCATGTGTATTCCCCTTTCCGAAGGAGATTTTCATGGACGCGGGCAGGGCTGCCCTCGTCCTGTGCCGCCCCATGTGCATGAGGCGGCACGGCGAAAGCCGTCAGCCGCGCAGCTCCATGAGCTTCTGCTTGAGCTCACCCTCGATGCGTCCCAGCTCGGCCTCGGCCTCCTTGCGCTTGGCCGCACCCTCCTGCTGGATGGTCAGCACCTCGTCCAGCGTGGAGATGAGCTGCTGGTTGGTATGCTGCAAGGTCTCGATGTCGATGATGGAACGCTCGGCCTCCTTCGCGGTGGCAATGGTGCCCATTTTCAGCGTGTCGGCGTTCTTTTTCAGCAGCTCGTTCGTCATCTCGGTGACGGCGTTCTGCGCGGCGGTGGCCTGACGGCTGTGCTCCATGCCCAGTGCCAGCACCATCTGGCTCTTCCACAGCGGGATGGTGTTCACCAGCGAGGACTGGATCTTTTCGATCATCAGCGTGTCGTTGTTTTGCAGGAGGCGTGTCTGCGGCCCCATCTGCACGGACACCACGCGGGTCAGCTCCAGATCGTGCAGCTTCTTTTCAAAGCGGCTGCACAGGTTCACAAGGTCGTTGTACGCCTGCGCGTCCTCCGCCAAGCCGGACTGCTCCGCCTTTTTGCGCAGCTCCTCCAGCTCGGTGGCGCGCACCTCGGCCAGCCGCTTCTTGCCCGCCAGAATGTACATTGTCAGTTCCTTGTAGTATTTCAGGTTCAGCTCGTACATCTGGTCGAACATCGCCACATCCTTGAGCAGCGTAATCTGGTGGTTTTCCAAGCTTTGCGCGATCTTGTCCACATTCGCCTCGACCTTGCTGTACTGCGCCTTCATGGTCTCCAGCTTATTGCCCGCCTTCTTGAACAGCCCCAGAAAGCCCTTCTTCTCGTCCTCCTCGCCGAAGTCCTTCAGCTCCACGACAAGGCGGCTGAGATCCGCGCCGATCTCGCCCATGTCCTTGCTGCGGACATTGTTCAGCGCGTTCTCGGAGAAGGTCGCCACGCTTTTCTGCGCGGCGGCTCCGTACTGTAAGACCTGATTGGTGTCGCGCAGATCGATCTTATGGGAAAACTCCTCCACGGCGCGTTTTTCCTCCTCGGTCAGCAGCTTGTCGTCCAGCTCGACCGGCTCGATTTTTTTCTCCTCCTGCTTCGGCACCTCAGGAGCCTCGGGTGTCAGCGTCAGCGTCGGCATCTCCGCAGCCACGGCGGTCTCGGGGGTCAGTGTCAGCTCGGGAATCATGTTATCGGTCATGTTTCGCACCCTTTCTGTAATCGTTTTTTTATGCCTGTCGGTGTAGCTCGGATTTGATTTTACGGTTGCTGCCGTGTCTGCGCGGCCTGATGCAGCTCGTCCGCCGTCAGTCCCTCCCGCGCCATCATGTTTTCCAGCACGGTGATGTCCGTGGAGATGTCCATCGCCTGATCGCCGAACAGCCCGTCCAGCTGCTTTTCAAACGCGAGGACAATGGTCGCCATCATGCTCTCCACCTTCTCCATCGTTCCCGTGATGTTCTCGCCGCTGACACCCTGACGGCTCAGCTCGTCATAGCTGCGCAGCAGCTTAAGTGTGGTGGGCAGGTAGTAGTTCATGAATTTGCGTATCTGCGGGAGCTTTTCGGGGTGATCCTTCACATAGGCAAATATCTTCGTGCTGACCTCCTCCAGACGGTCGATCTGCCCGGAGACAGTCTCGTCCTGAATGCTGTCGTTCAGCAGGCGCATGGTCTGTATCGCCGCGCTGCCCTCCGCCACCGCCTTGTCCAGCTCCGCGTTCCCCGTGGATACCGGCTCCTCCGGCGCCTCCACGGTTTCCGTCATATCGCGGCAGAACAGGCGCGCAATCAGTGCCACAGCAGCGGAGGCCGCCGCCGCCAGCAGAAAGTGCCCCGCCTGATACAGCGGGAACAGCAGCGCGTACAGCAGCCATGTGACCGCTGCCGCGTAGATGGGTGCGGCCGATTTGTGGACGATGGTCTTTGTTTTCAATCCTGTCGCCTCCAGTCGTTGATTCATGGCCTATATTATACACACTTTCGCCGTGCCGGTCAATCACGGGAATGAAAAAAGGACGGCTGCACCGTCCTTTTATCATCTGTTATTCAGCTTGCCGAGATAGCGGTAGATGCTGGCCTCGCTGCTGTGGAGCGTCTGCGCCACATGGCTGACGGAGCCCTTCAGCAGGAACACGCCCTTGCGGTTGAGGATGTCCATGATCTCCATCTTCTCGTCCTGCGTCAGGCGATCCACCTCCACGGGATAGGCGGATACCACCTGCGAGACGATGCTGGCGGTGGCTCCCGCGATGGAGGTGGGGTAGCCGCTGCGCACGGGCGTCTCCACGGGGTCGTTGCTGTCGGCAATGAGGCGTGTGCCGCTGGGCACACCGCGCTTCAATCCGCCGCCGCACAGCTCCATAACCTTGTGGCTCAGCTCCTCGTAGCGGCTGGCATCAAAGTTGATGCACAGCAGTCCCGCCAGCTCGCCGGAGCGTCCCTTAATGAACATGGAGTTGGAGCACATGGTCTTGCCCGTGGCGGAGACGGACTCGAAATTCAGAACATAGTTCTGCGTTTCGTACAGCTTGCTCGCCAGATATTCCAGCATCTTGTTGCTCAGGGGGGAGCCAAGATGCCGTCCCGTCAGCTCGCCGTTGGCAATGGCAATGATCTCGTTGCTGTCGTCGTTCAGCTCGTGCAGGGCGATCTCGTAGTCCTGCCCCAGAATGTGCCCCAGAAAGTCCACAATGAGCATATAGTGCCGCTTCAGTTCCTTTTCCATGTGGTCAGCCTCCTGTTATTCGATATACGGGGTCACGATTCGGCTGTGCCGGTCTGATCGGCTTGCTCGGCCTGCTTTGCCTTTTCCTCGTCCTCCAGCACGCGGTAGGCCACCTTGCCCACCAGCGTCTTGGGCAGCTCGTCACGGAACTCGATGTCATAGGGCATGGCGTACTTCGCCACATGCCTGCGGCAGTAGCCCAACAGCTCCTGCTTCGTGTCGTCATTGGCGGGAACGCCGGGTCTGAGCATGACGAACGCCTTGACCTTCTGCATCTTGTAGGGGTCGGGCACACCGATGACGCAACTCATCTGCACCTTCTCGTTGGCATCCAGAATATTCTCCAGCTGGCCGGGGTAGACATTGTAGCCGGAGGTGATGATCATGCGCTTGGCACGCCCCCTGAAGTAGATGAAGCCCTGCTCGTCCATGCTACCGAGGTCGCCCGTGTAAACCCATGTCAAGCCGTCATCGTGGCGGCGCAGGGTACGCGCCGTCTCCTCGGGGTTATTCATGTAGCCCTTCATCACCGTGGGGCCGGAGAGAAGTATCTCGCCCTCCTCGCCGTAGGGCAGCTCCTCATCGGTGTCGGGCTTGACGATTTTGATGTAGGTATCGGGGAACGGGAGGCCGATGGAGCCCTCCTTGTAGATGTTGGTCGGCGTCAGGCAGCAGGCCGTCACCGTCTCGGTGGTGCCGTAGCCCTCGCGCACCTGAATGACCGCGTGGTGGTCGTAGAGGAATTTGTCGAATTTCTTCTTCAGCTCGATGGACAGACTGTCGCCGCCGGAGAACACACCCTTGAGACTGCTCAGGTCGGCATGGTCCATGTCGGGCAGACGCAGCAGTGCCTCATACAGCGTGGGCACGCCCGCAATGAAGTTGCACTTGTACTTGACGATCTGCTTGGCGTAGCTCTTGGCGGTGAAGCGGGGGATGAGAACGCACCGCCCGCCCTGCGAGAGCATGGAGTGGACGCACACGCCCAGTCCGAAGCCGTGGAACAGCGGCATGGCCGCCAGCATACGGTCGCCGGGACGGAACATGGGGTTGGTGGCGATGATCTGCTGCCCCAGCGCGTTGAAGTTGCCGTTGGTCAGGACGATGCCCTTGGTCGTGCCGGTCGTGCCGCCGGAGTAGAGGATGACGGCGGGGTCATCGTAGCCGCGCTCCACGCGGTAGTTTTTATAGAAGCAGAAGCGGGACATGTCCATGAATTCCTTCCAGCGGATCACGGGAGCGTCCTCGGGAATCTTCTGAATCTTCCGCCCCTCGGTGAGCATATAGCCCGCCCGAATGGTGCGGCTCAGCGCGTCCTTGACAGAGGCGATGATGATGTTGATGATCCTGGTGTTCTGGCGGATATGCTCGAACTTGTCGTAAAACTGGTCGAGCGTGATGGCGGTGGTGGACTCGGAGGCGTTGAGGTAGAACTCGATCTCCTTTTCCGCCGAAAGGGGGTGGATCATGTTGGCAATGCCGCCCACCAGGTTCACCGCGTAGAACATATAAATGGCCTGCGGGCAGTTGGGCATGGCGATGGTGATCTTGTCGCCGGGGCGCACACCGAGGGTCTTGAGGCTCTTGGCGCACTTCTCGATCTCCTGCACCATCCTTTTATAGGTGGTGGACTTGCCCATGAAGTCAAAGGCGATATGGTTGGGGTAACGCTGCGCTATGCGCTCGACCGCATCGAACATGCTGCCCTGAAAATAGTCCAGATGCATGGGGACATCACCCATATATTCCTTCCACGGGGTTTTTACCTCACTCATAGGAAACCTCCTCGCTCATGGGCTTTTCCAGCTCCTCGGGGTGTGTCAGCAGATACTCCAGCAGACGCACGGATCTGGAGTAGTAGTAGCCGTCCGCCAGCCGCTCGTCGATGGTCAGGCCGAGCTCCAGCGTCTCGCGCATGGAGACCTCGCCGTTTTCATCGAAATACGGGGATTTTTTCTTCTCGCCGATGATGCAGAACAGGGAGCAGGTGCCCCAGTTCGTCAGGTGGTGGTAGCCGCACTTGAGCTTGATGGAGCCGAGGTTGGAGATGACCACGGAGCTGTAATAGGGGTCGGTGGCGATCATATCCCTGGGCACCCAGCCGTGCTTATCCAGCCACATGATGACCTTCACCGCCGCCTTGCCCACCCAGCGGGGCAGCTTGTTGAGAATGTCCATGCTCTCCGAGGAGGAGTCGAGCTTCTCGCTGCGGCAGTCCGTCACCTGACGGCGTATGTAGGCGTGGATGTCGTCCAGCGTGTACTCATCGCGGGTGTGCAGAAAGGCCAGCGCCTCCGCGCCCTTGTCGGAAAACTGCTTTTTTACCACGAACGCGGCGGATACCTCGTCACGCTGGTAGAAATTGCTGTTGACGATGAAGCGGTTCAGCTTGGGACGCAGGGTGATGGTCTTTTCCAGTGCCGCCACGACAAGGTGGAACATGGTGTAGGGGAATTCCGTCTCGTTGGCGTTCTTCTTCGCCAGATATTCGTTCATCGCCGTCAGGTCTACCTTGACGGAGATGTACGCCTCGTTGTCGCAGCGGTTGGGGTAGATGATGCCGGTGATGAAGTGGAGCGAGTCCAGCTCCCGCAGCAGACGGCCATCGCGCCGGTCACCCCGGCGTTTTTTGTAGGTTTCCATGCTTTTCTCCTGTGTATCTAATATATTTTTTACCATTATACAAGAACATCTAATATTTATTATTACATCGAAAATATACCAAAAGTGCGTTCAAATAGCCTCTCAAGCATACAGTATAGCAGTTTCAGTGCGAAAATGCTACCCCCATTTTCGATTTTTTACGGACAAAACAAAGGGCTGCGGCTCTCGCCGCAGCCCTGCATCGTCGTCCTTAGAATTCCGCGTTGCCCACGGTGCGGGGATGCAGCTCCACATCGCGGATATTGCTCACGCCCGTGAGGTACATGACCATACGCTCAAAGCCCAGTCCGAAGCCCGCGTGACGGCAGGAACCGTAGCGCCGCAGGTCGCAGTACCACCAGTAGTCATCGGGGTTCATGCCCAGCTCACGGATGCGGCTCTCCAGCAGCTCCAGCCTCTCCTCGCGCTGGCTGCCGCCGATGATCTCGCCGATGCCGGGGACAAGGCAGTCCGCCGCCGCAACGGTCTTTCCGTCGTCGTTCAGGCGCATGTAGAACGCCTTGATCTCCTTGGGATAGTCGGTGACAAACACGGGCTTCTTGTACACCTGCTCGGTGAGATACCGCTCGTGCTCGGTCTGGAGGTCGGTGCCCCAATCGACCTTGTAGTCGAATTTGTCGTTGTTCTTTTTGAGTATCTCCACGGCGTCGGTATAGCTGACACGGCCGAAGTCGGAGGAGGCGACATGCTCCAGCCGCTCCCTAAGTCCCTTGTCCACGAAGCCGTTGAAGAAGTCGATCTCCTGCGGACAGCGTTCCAGCACGCGGCGGATGATGTGCTTGATCATCGCCTCGGCGACATCCATGTCGCCCGCGAGGTCACAGAACGCCATCTCCGGCTCGATCATCCAGAACTCGGCGGCGTGACGCTGGGTGTTGGAATTCTCGGCGCGGAAGGTGGGGCCGAAGGTATAGACATCACCGAACGCCAGCGCGAAGTTCTCGGCGTTGAGCTGGCCGGAGACGGTGAGGCTCGTCTTCTTTCCGAAGAAGTCCTGCGCGTAGTCCACCTGCCCGTCCTCGGTTTTGGGCACATTGTTCAAATCGAGGGTCGTTACCTGAAACATCTCGCCCGCACCCTCGCAGTCGGAGCCGGTGATGATAGGCGTCTGTACATAGACGAAGCCGCGGCTCTGGAAAAACTCATGCACGGCATACGCCGCCACAGAGCGGACGCGGAAGGTGGCGGAAAACAGGTTGGTGCGGGGGCGCAGATGCTGGATGGTGCGCAGAAACTCCACACTGTGCCGCTTCTTTTGCAGGGGATAGTCGGGGGTGGACTTGCCCTCCACCTCGATGGCGTGTGCCTTGACCTCAAGGGGCTGTCTGGCATCCGGCGTCAGCACCACCGTACCACGCACAATCAGAGCCGCGCCGACATTCTGTGCGGCAATGTCCTTGTAGTTCGCCAGCTCCTCGGCGGACATGACGACCTGCAAATTCCTGAAGCAGGAGCCGTCGTTCAGCTCGATGAAGCCGAAGGTCTTCATGTCGCGGATGGTTCTCGCCCAGCCGCACACCGTGACCTCTTTCCCCCCCAGAGCCTCCTGATCGGCAAATATCGCCGCTATCCTCATTCGTTCCATAGTCTTTTCACCTTTTCCCGTGTAATTTTACAGTGCATATCATTATAAACCAAAGCCAGGGCTTTTACAAGGGGGAGTTTCGCCTGCCGCGGCGGTTCAGCGGATGCCGGCGATGAAGGCTGTGGGGTCGGCTTGCAGGTGCTTATTCGCCCACGCGAGCATCCGGCAGGTGTCCACCGCGCCGGTGATGACCGCGCCGTTCTCCCACTTCTCCGCCGTGTGGCTGCGCAGGAAGTCGTCTGCCACGGCGGTGCGTACATAGTAGGGGTGCGCGTCCGCGCTAACCGGTGCGGCGGGACGGGCGGTATCGGTATAGAAGCCGCGCCTGCCGGAGAGCACCGTCAGGCAGTCCTGCACCACATTGCTCGCGGTGGGGAGCCGTCCCGCGCCCTGCCCGTAGAAGCTCTGCCGCCCCAGCTTCTCCGCCTCGTAGGTGATGAGGTTGAAGTTGGCGGGCACGGCCGCTTCCAAATCCTCTGCGCCGACGAGGGACGGCTCAACATAGGCGCAGATGCCGCCCTCCGCGCTCTCGGCACGCGCCAGCAGTTTGCACACGAAGCCGTGGGCACGGAACGCGGCAATATCCCCTGCGGTGACGGTGCGGATGCCGAAGGCAGGAATGTCCGCCTCGCACAGCAGCGCGTCAAAGGCGATATTGGCGGAGATGCACAGCTTGCGGCGGATGTCGTCGCCGTCGATGTCGGCGGAGGGATCGGCCTCGGCGTAGCCGAGAGCCTGCGCCTCCTTCAAAATGGCAGGGAAATCCACGGGACTCTTGTGCATGGCGTCCATGATGAAGTTGGTCGTGCCGTTCATGATGCCGCCCACGGCGCACACGGTGTCCAGCCGCTTGACGCGCTCCAGATTCGTCAGCCACGGGATGCCGCCGCCTACGGCGGCGGTGCAGCGCAGTGCCACGCCCTTTTCCCGCGCCAGCGCGGTCAGCTCGCCGTAATAGGCGGCGATGAGTGCCTTGTTCGCAGTGACGACATGCTTGCCGCGCTCCATGGCGGCGGTGACATACTCATACGCCGGATGCAGCCCGCCCATGACCTCCACCACCGTATCGATGGCATCGTCGTTCAGAATGTCGTTGATGTCGCGGGTCGTCACGGCGGCAGGCAGTCCCGCCTTGGGACTGCGCAGCAGCACCCGCTTCACGCAGAGATCGCTCCGCTCTGCACACAGCTCCCATACGCCGCCGCCCACTACGCCGAAGCCCAAAAGTCCGATATTCATACCGTGTTCCTCCTGTGTCGCCGCGCCGGGGGCGGGCGTTATTTTTGCCCATTGTACCCACGAAACCGCCCGCTGTCAAGGCAAAAGTCCCACGGATGGCTTCCGTGGGACTTTTTTCAGTCGATAAGCTGCTCCAGCTCCGGCAGGGCGGCAAAGCCGACGGCCTTGTTCACGATCTGCCCGTTTTTGAACACCAGCAGCATAGGGATGCTCTCCACGCCGTAGGCGGCAGCGAGGGACATGTTCTCGTCCACATCGACCTTCGCCACGGTCAGCTCAGGGTGCTCCGATGCCAGCTTCTCCAGCACGGGAGCCAGCATACGGCACGGGCCGCACCAGTTCGCCCAGAAATCCACCAGCACCGTGCCGCTGCTCTCCAGCACCTTTTCGCGGAAATCGCTCTCGTTTACATGTATCAGTGCCATAGTCTCACTGCCTCCTGTCTCGTCTGCTTACAATTTCTTCTCAAGGCATACCAGCTCCACGCCCGCTATACCATTGAAGGTGCCCGACACGATGTCCGCCTCGGTATACCCCAGCCTTGCGTACAGGGCACGGGCGGGCAGGTTGCGCTTGTTGGTGTCGATGCGCAGGTACGGGCAGCCTCGCTCCCCCGCAAGGTCTTCGTAGAAGCGAACGAATGCCGTGCCACAGCCCTTGCCCCTGACGGCGGGATCAACCACCAGCGTGTGCAGCACCAGTATCTGCTCCGGCGGAGCGGCATACCGCCACGCGCAGCGGGTGTACTGCTCAGGCTGTGTCTGGTCGATCCTGCCGGAGGCCACCACGCGCCCGCCGCCCTCCGCAACATAGAGCGTTCCGGCGGCCAGCGCGTCACGCGCCGTCCGCTCCGTGGGATAGACACCGCGCGTCCAGCCCGTTGACAGCAGCCCCTGCTCCTCCAGCGTCAGCAGCGCGTCGTAGATCGCGGTGACGGCGGGAATGTCCGCCTCGCCTGCCTTTCGTATCATCATATAGGATATCCTCCTCATCCCGATAATAACCATACCGCCAGCGCAAGCTGCGCGAGCAGTATGGCGGGTATGCCCCAGACGAAGTACCAGTGCTTCGTCTTATGGTGAAAAATCCGCATACCCAGCAGCGCACCTATGCTCCCGCCCAGCAGTGGCAGGAGAAAGAGCGTCCTCTCCGGCACGCGCCACTGCTCCCGCCGCGCACGGTGCTTGTCGATGCCGTACACGGCAAAGGTAATGAGATTGATGGCCGCCAGATAGAGCACCGCCGCCCACGCGAGCACGGTCACTGCTTCCGCTTCGCCGGCTTGCAGGCCGTGGCTGATGATGCTGCCCTGATGCATCTCAATAGCCGAAGAGCATCGAGCGGTTGATGTCGCTGAGCTTGTGCGCACCGCACATGGCCATGGTGTCGGCCAGCTCGGACTTCAGCTTGTCCACGAACACCTGCACACCCTCCGCGCCGCCGCCGTACACCATATTCACGAATGGGCGGCCGATGAGCACCGCGTCCGCGCCGAGTGCCAGTGCCTTGAACACATCCATGCCCGTGCGGATGCCTCCGTCCACCAGAACGGTCATTTTCCCGCCCACTGCGTCCGCGATGGCGGGCAGCACCTCCGCCGTGGAGGGACACTGATCCAGCACGCGCCCGCCGTGGTTGCTGACCACGATGCCCTTTGCGCCCGCCTCCAGTGCCTTTTTCGCGCCGTTCACGGTCATGATGCCCTTGAGGATAAAGGGCTTGCCGTTCGTCAGGCGCACGATCTCCTTCAGCTCGCCCACCGTCTTGCTGCCGGCGGGCGGCGTGAGATTCTTGAGGAACGGCAGACCCGCCGCATCGATGTCCATGGCAACGGCAATGGGGTCGGCGGCGTTGACCAGAGCCATCTTCTCGCATATCAGGTCGATGTTCCACGGCTTCACCGTGGGCACACCGCAGCCGTGGCTCTTTTTCAAAGCCTCCGCCGCTCCCTCGACAACGGCGGGGTTCGTGCCGTCGCCGGTAAAGGCGGCAATGCCCGCAGCGGCACAGGCGGAGACGAGGATATTATTATAGGTAAGGTCATCGTACTTGTCACCGTAGTGGAGCTGCATTGCGCCCACGGGCGCGGCGAACACGGGGATGTCCACCCGCTTGCCGAAGAAGTCATAGCTTGTGTCCACAGGCTCGTTGGCACAGATGGTGTCCATGTTGACGCACAGCTCCTGCCACTTCTGATAGTTGCGGATAAAGCCCGTGCCGATGCCCTTTGCTCCGGGGCCGGGCACGGTGTTCTTGCAGGCCAGACCGTTGCACACGGGGCAGGACTTGCAGTAGGGTCCCATGCAGGTGCGGGCGTTGGTCAATATTTCCTGATAGGTCATGGTGTATTCCTCCTTGTGAAAGATTTTTACCCGTAATACGGACATTTTACTCCCAAAACGGAAAAATGCAAGGGGAAATAAGATATTTTGTTGAGAAGCAGGACAAACCCCCGAGGCGGCTGCCTCGGGGGTGATTTCTGCGCACTTACTTGACGTCCCCGCTGTCCTTGCTCTCCTGCTCCTGCCGCAGATGCTCTATCTCGGCGCGGAGCTGGCGGTTTTCCGCCTGCATCTGGTCAAGCTTGCGGTGCAGCGGCGTGAGCTGACGCCTCAGCTCGGCAGCTACCGCGCCGCGATACATGCCGTAGCGTCCCAGAACGGTGACGGCAGTCGTTGCCACGAACGCGCCGCAGGCGATCAATCCCACCTTTTTGATGTCCAGCTTGCGCAGAACCTTTACCGCCGCAGGCAGCTCCTTACCGGGCAGGGGCTCGACGTCGATCTCTATGTGGGGAAGCTTCGTCATTTCCATGTTCATGTTGCGCCCTCCTTCGTGTCCGCGCTCGTGCGCGGTGTATTATATTTTAATTATACCCCGTTTTTTCGGTTTTGGCAAGCGTACCTTGCCGCCCGTTTCCACATAGAATGGCCTGCGGGTATCCCCGCAGACTAAACTCGGGAGGTCCTATTATGGCAACCTTTACCAATCAGGCAACGATGACCTATAACGGCCGCACCGCCGTGTCCAACATCACCGTTGGCGAGCTGGTGCAAAATCTCACCGCCGCCAAGACCGCCGTGCTGCCGACCTATGAGGCGGACGGGCGCGTGACCTATCTCGTTTCGCTGGTGAACAGCGGCGCAACGGCTCTGAGCGATCTGACCGTCACCGACGATATGGGCGGCTATACCTTCAACGGCGGCACCGTCTATCCGCTGGCGTACACCGCCGGCTCGGTGCGCTACTACCGCAACGGTGTACCGCAGGCTGCGCCCGCCGTCACCGCAGGGCCGCCGCTGGTCATCAGCGGCATCTCCGTGCCCGCAGGCGGCAGCGCGGTGATCGCCTATGAAGCGTCCGTCACTGCCTACGCACCCCTCGACACGGCCGGCAGCGTGACCAACACGGTGAGCATCACCGGCACGGGGATAGCGGATGCCGTGACCGCCGCCGAAACGACCACGCCCGCCGCCGTGCCCCGTCTGAGCATCCGCAAGAGCCTCTCCCCCACCAGCGTCACGGAGAGCGGACAACTCACCTATACCTTTACGGTGGAGAACAGCGGCAATACCGCAGCGGAAGCATCGGCCTCGGTCGTCATCAGCGACACCTTTGACCCGCAGCTGAGCGGCCTGACCGTGACGCTCAACGGGGCGGCATTGGCCTCGCCCGCGCAGTACACCTATGATACGGGCAGCGGCCTGTTCGCCACCACAGCGGGCACGGTGACGGTTCCCGCCGCCACCTTTACGCAGGACGCGGCCACGGGTGCGTACAGCGTCACCCCCGGCACGGCCGTGCTCACCGTCAGCGGCACGGTATAAGTGTGCAGACAGACACCCCCGACGGCTGTCGGGGGTGCTGCGTGTTTTCGCAAATTTCATCAATCCAGCGCATCGTGGCTTTCAAATACATCGCTGATGCTGCCGAAGCGGTCAATCGGTGCATCCGGCTCCGCCGGAGCAATGCCCTTGGCCATTTGCAGCTCCTGCCACTTCTCGCGGGTGATGAGGAGCTGGCGGGGCTTGCTGCCCTCGAACGGGCCGACATAGCCGCGCTCCTCCATCTGATCGACCAGCCGTGCGGCGCGGGCGTAGCCCAGCTTCAGCCGCCGCTGGAGCATGGAGACGGATGCCTGTCCCGTCTCCAGCACAACATCTACGGCGGCGGAGAGCAGCTCGTCCGCCTCGTCGCCCTCGCCCGCGCTCTCCTGCGCGGCGGACTTGGAGCCCTTGTCGGCCTTGGCGTCCACCGCCTGCTGGATCTTCTCGATAACATCCTGATCGTAGTGTGCCTCGCCCGCCTCGTCCTTGACGAACTTCACCACGCGGTCGATCTCCTCCGGTGTGATGAAGCAGCCCTGCACACGGGTGGGCTTGGCATCGCCCAGCGGGGAATAGAGCATATCGCCCTTGCCCACCAGCTTCTCCGCGCCGGTGGTATCGAGAATGATGCGGGACTCCATGGAGCTGGCCACGGCGAAGGCGATACGGCTGGGGATGTTCGCCTTCATCAGACCCGTGATGACATCGGCGGAGGGACGCTGTGTGGCGATGACCAGATGCATCCCTGCGGCACGACCCATCTGCGCCACGCGGCAGATAGACTCCTCGACCTCCTTGGCGGCCACCAGCATGAGGTCGGCCAGCTCGTCGATGACCACCACCACGGTGGGCAGTGTCTTTACCTCCTCGTCCGTCTCCGACAGGGCGTTATAGCCCGCCAGATCCTTCACGCCCTTCTCCGAGAACATCTTGTACCGCTTCATCATCTCAAAGACCGCCCATTGCAGCGCACCCGCCGCCTTCTTCGGGTCGGTGACAACGGGAATGAGCAGGTGTGGTATGCCGTTGTAGGGAGCCAGCTCCACCATCTTGGGATCGACCATGATGAAGCGCACCTCGTCCGGCGTGGACTTGTAGAGCAGGCTGACGATGAGCGAGTTGGTACACACGGACTTGCCAGAGCCGGTCGTACCGGCGATAAGCACATGGGGCAGGCGGGCGATATTACCCACGATGCTACTCCCGCCGATGTCCTTACCCACGGCGAACGCCACGGGTGAGGGGTGGTTGATGAACTCGCGGGACTCGATCACATCGCGTATGCGCACGGCGGTGACGGTGCGGTTGGGTACCTCGATGCCCACGGCGGATATTTTGTTCGGCACGGGCGCGATACGCACGCCGCTTGCACCCAGTGCCAGAGCAATGTCGTCACTGAGGTTCGTCAGCTTGCTGAGCTTCACGCCCTGATCCAGCGTAAATTCATAGCGCGTGACGGACGGGCCATGGATGACCTCGCCCGCCTTGGCATCCACACCGAAGGAGCGCAGTGTGTCGGACAACCGCTTGGAGTTGCTGCGCAGCTCTGCGCCGACCTCGCTGTAGTTGCCGCCGCGATTCTCCTCTAAAAGCGTGATAGGCGGATAGCGGTACGCGCCCTCGCCCTCCGCCAGCTCCTGCTCGATGGCGTCGCTGACCTCCTGCGCGGCGGTCTCGACCTCCTGCTGGAGCTGCGCCTTCCTCTGCCGCTCGCTGAGCGGCTTGGCCGGTGCGGACGGCTGCGGCGTCGGCTGGGGGGACGGCTCCGTGTCGCCGATGGGCGACGGCGGCGTTACCGGCGGGCGGAGCACCTGATCGGGGGTGCGCACACTGTCGCTGCGCGGCGGAAAGAAGGAGGTCGCGGGCGGGATGCTGTCCGCCTCGTCCCGCTCGCCGTCCAGCGGTATGTCGATATTACCGCGCCTGCGCCTTTTTGCCGGCTTCCTGTCCGCTGCGGGCCCGGCGGGGGTGAAATCCTCCGGCAGATCGTCCTCGTCCTCGTCATACCCGTCACGGCGCAGGCTCTCGCCGTAGCTGCGGACGCGCTGCGCCGCCTCCTGCGGCGTCATGTGCAGCACACCCAGCAGAGATGCCGGCAGCAGCACCACGAACACAACGATGGACACCACCTTGCCCAGCAGTGCCTCGCTGCCCACCGCCAGACCACCGCAGAGCACGCCGCCGCATTGCAGCGTCTGTCCGTCCGTCCAGAGGGCTTTTATGCTGTCCATGCCGAGGGTATACGCCGTGCGGCAGAGGAACAGGTGGCACAGCACACCCACCAGCAGCGGCAGCACCGCCACGCAGGCGGTGCGCAGAATGACAGGCTGACCCTTGTGGCCGAGCTGTATCGCCGCCGCTGCCGCCAGCATGGGAGCCGTCAGGTAGTAGCCGTAGCCCAGCAGACCGCGCAGCACTCTCGCGATCCACGACAGCAGCAGCGCGTCCGCGTTGAAATAGCTCACCAGCACGCACAGAGCCAGCAGTGCGCATATGATACCGCCCGCCAGCCGCGCCGTGGCGTTGTACGCCGGAGGCGGAGGCGGTGCGGGTGCTTTTTTGCGGGAAACCCCCTTCTTTTGTGTCGTTGCCATAGTCTGACCTCACTTGATGCCCTGCAAAACGAGAGTCAACACGCCCACCGCCCAGCAGTAATACGCAAATGCACCGAAGCGTCCCTTTTCCGCGATGAGCTTCAGCAGTCGGATGCACAGGTAGCCCGTCACCGCTGCCACGACCACGCCCGCCAGATACATGGGGATCTCTGCACCGTTTATGCCCGCGTCTACCGCATCCTTGACGGAGAGGATATTCGCGCCCAGCACGGCGGGGATACTCAGCAGGAACGAAAAGCGCACGGCAAAGCTGCGCTCGCAGCCCACGAAGCAGCCCGCTGTGATGGTCATGCCGGAGCGGGATACGCCGGGCATGGTCGCCACCGCCTGACTGACGCCCACCAGCAGGGCATCCGTCCAGCGGGCATTGCGCTCGGTTTTGTTTCCCTTGCGCGCCCTGTCGCACAGAAACAGCAGGATACCCGTGCATATCAGTGCGCCGCCCACGAAGTACATATTCTCGCTCAAGCCCTGCACCGTCCTGCGGATGGGCAGCACGGCGAAAAGCGGCAGCGTACCGATGATGATGAGCAATATCAGCCGTCGTGCGGGCGGCACGGGCGTGGGCGTGGAGCGGCGGGCAAGGTCGCCGATGCCGCGAAAAAATTCCACAACCATGTCGCAGATCTCGTGCCAGTAGGCGGCAAACACCGCCACCAGCGTGCCCAGATGCAGCAGCACATCGAAGAACTCGGGGATCTCTCCCGCGCCCTCCATGTTCAGCAGATTGCGGGCTATCGCCAGATGTCCCGAGCTGGAGATGGGCAGAAATTCCGCCACGCCCTGCACCAACCCCAGCAGTATTGCTTCCAAATATGTCATTTCACACCTCATGTTCCGCTTGTCACAAAATCGTATGACATGCCGCACCGCCTTCCTCGGCGGCGTATGGCAGCACGCTTCCAATATAGAGAGAGTATACCACAGCGTGCGGGAAAATGCTACTGTTTCTTTGCGCGGTTTGCGGAGCTCAACTCCGGCAGCAGCCGCCCGCCGCCGGATTACATGCTCAATAACTCCCATTTTGATCGCGCACCGGCCATGTTCATCGAATAAGCAAAAAAAGAACGCCTTGCGGCGTTCTTTTTTTGCTTATTTGGTCTGCGCGGCCTTACGCTTCGCGGCTCTGCGCTGGCAGAGCTTCACCAGCTCCACGATGGGGATCACAAGGAACGCCAAGGCCAGTGCCACGCCGTACTCGTCCCAATCCACGGGGGTGAAGCCGAACGCGGCGGCGACTGCGGGAACCTCCAGCACCACGGTGGTCAGCACCAGCGAGCCGAGCATGGCCGCCCACAGCACCTTGTTGTGGCTGGGCAGAGAGAACACGCTCTTGCGCTGGGAGCGCATGTTGAAGCTGTGAAATATCTCGCACATGCTCATGGTCAGGAACGCCATGGTCATGCCGTCGTCGGAAACGCCCTTGGGCATTTCAAAATACCCGACCTCCATGCAGTGACCGATGATGTAGGACGCCAGCGTGATAACGGTGACGAGGATGCCCTGATACACGATGTCAAAGCCCAAGCCGCCGGCGAAAATGCCATCCTTGCTGTCGCGGGGCGGGCGCGTCATGGTGTCCGGCTCCTCCTTTTCCAGACCCAGTGCCAGCGCGGGGAAGCAGTCGGTGATGAGGTTGATGAACAGCAGGTGTACGGGGTTGAGCAGTGTGAAGCCCATCAGCGTGGCAAAGAACACGCCCAGCACCTCGCTCATGTTGCTGGCCAGCAGGAACTGTATCGCCTTGCGGATGTTGTCGTAGATGCGGCGACCCTCGCCCACGGCGGAGACGATGGTGGCAAAGTTGTCGTCACTGAGCACCATGTCGGCCACATTCTTGGTCACATCCGTGCCGGTGATGCCCATGCCCACGCCGATGTCGGCGGACTTGATGCTGGGCGCGTCGTTCACGCCGTCGCCGGTCATGGCCGTTATCGCGCCTCTGCGCCGCCATGCGTTGACGATGCGCACCTTGTGCTCCGGCTGTACGCGGGCGTACACGCTGTACTTCACGATGGCTTCGTCCAGCTCCTCGTCGTTCAGACCGTCCAGCTCCGCGCCGGTAACGGCCTGCGAAGCATCGGTGATGATGCCCAGCTCCTTGCCGATGGCCACGGCGGTGTCCTTATGGTCGCCGGTGATCATCACGGGGCGGATGCCTGCGGCGCGGCACTCGGCCACCGCCGCCTTGACCTCGGGACGCACGGGGTCGATCATGCCCGTCAGACCGATGAAGCACAGGTCGTGCTCCAGATCCTCCGGCTCCTGACGGTCGGGCAGGCTGTCGTACAGCCGCATGGCCGCCGCCAGCACGCGCAGAGCCTTATCCGCCATACGCTTGTTGTCCGCCAAAATCGCGGTGCGCTTCTCGTCGGTCATGGGCAGTATCTGCCCGTTCTCCGTGTAATGTGTGCAGCGGCGCAGCACCTCGTCCGGCGCACCCTTGGTGTACTGGATGAAGCCCGTATCCGTGCGGTGGATGGTGGACATCATCTTGCGTCCGGAGTCGAAGGGAGCCTCGCCGCAGCGCGGCTGGCCAAGCTCCAGCTTATCCTTCTCCAGTGCGTTGGCAGCGGCAAAGTTCACCAGTGCCGCCTCCGTGGGCTCCCCCTGCGCGCCGCCCGCTTCCAGTATTGCGTCGTTGCACAGTGCCATCGCCGTGGCGAGCAGCTCCGTGGAGCCCGTGTGCTCAACGACGGTCATCTTGTTCTGCGTCAGTGTGCCGGTCTTGTCGGAGCAGATTACCTGCGTGCAGCCCAGCGTTTCCACGGCGGTCAGCCGCCGTATCACCGCGTGGTGCTTGCTCATGTTCGTCACGCCGATGCTCAGCACAACCGTCACCACCGTGGCCAGTCCCTCAGGGATAGCCGCCACCGCCAACGAAACCGCCACCATGAAGGTGCTCAGCACGGTTTCCAATGTGAACTCGCCCGCCACGAACAGGTCAAAGACGAAGATAAACACGCAGATGCCCAGCACCAGCTTGCTCATGGTCTTGCCCAGCTCGTTCAGCT
>CAVDXW010000011.1:0-35356 GCA_963613145.1 Bacteroidaceae bacterium
TCCAGCAGCTGGTTGCGGGTGTAGACGCGGTTGGGCGTGGCGGCCAGATGGTACAAAAGCTCCAGCTCCTTGGGCGGCGTGTCGATTTTTTTCCCGTCCACCAGCAGCTCATAGCTGTCCAGATTGATCTCCAGCTTGTCGAACACCAGCTTTTTCCGGGTGTCGTCGGGTATCTCGCTGCGGCGCAGCACGGCGTTGATGCGCGCCATCAGCTCCTTCATCTCGAACGGCTTGACCAGATAGTCGTCCGCGCCCATCTCCAGCCCCGTGATGCGGTCGCCCACCTCGCTCTTGGCGGTGAGCATGATGATGGGGGTCTTGCCCTTTTCGCGGATATGGGCGCAGACCGCCCAGCCGTCCATCACGGGCAGCATAATGTCCAGCAGCACCATGTCGGGAGCCTGCCTGTCGTACTCCTCCACGGCCTTGCCGCCGTCATAGGCACTGCGTACCTCGAAGCCCTCTTTTTCCAGATACATGCGAATGAGGTCGGATATATTGCGGTCATCCTCGACCACCAGAATGTTGCGAGCCATAGACGCTTTCCTCCCGGTCATTATCGTTGCGTATATCTTACAGCGAAGCGCGGAGGCTTTCCTGAACAAACTGTAAATATATACATCAGATGCAGCGCATTATAACACATTTGCGGGCGTTTGTCACGCATTTCCGATGGTGATGCCGCTGTAATACCACGCCAGTATCTCCCGCCATGTCTTGCCCTCCTCAGCCAGCCGCTCCGCCCCGTACTGGCTCATGCCCACGCCGTGGCCGTAGCCCGTGACGCGGAAGGTGACGGAGCTTTCGTCCGCCGTGACGGTGAAGCAGGCGGAGCGCAGGGAGAATATCCGCCGCAGCTCCGTGCCCTCCAGCTCCGTGCCGCAGACTAAGACGGTCTCCACGCGGCCGGAGCTGTTCTGCGTGACCGCGCCGAACCATGTGTCCGGCGTGCCGCTGAGCTTCAGCTCGGGGTGCGCCGCCAGGAGCAGGGATTTTGTCTCGGCGGCGGTGAGGGTGACGGTGCTGTAATAGTTGGGCACGGTGTCCGCCCCCTCCGGGCTTGCCACACTGGTCAGATAGGGCAGGTCGCCGCTCCACACATCGCCGGCGGAGGCGGTTCTGCCTGCGGACGAGGAGTGGAACACCGCCATGATCGGCTCGCCGTCGTAGAGTGCCACCAGCCCGTCCGTGTCCGCCACCGCCTGCGCCACGCGCTGCTCCCATGCATCAAACTCGCCGCCCCACTTCTCCCGCGCCGCCGCCTCGGAGAGATAGGCGGAGCAGCAGGTGTGGTCGGTGCAGAAGTCCGCGTCGGGATGGGCGTCCTTGCGCCCCTTGCCGAGCTGGTAGTAGATATAGCTGCGCTCCGCCGCCGCCTGTGCCTTGAGAGCCTCTGCTTCAAAGGCGGCGGGCATCTCGCCGCGCACCACGCCGAGCAGATAGTCGTGCAGCGTCATGCGCTCCACCGTACCGCCGTTCAGAATGGCGAGCGTGGTGTCACCGTCGTGGCGCACCGCCGTGTTTGTGTTCGTGTCCGTGTCCTCTATGGGAGCGGGTGCCGTCAGATACGCGCCGCCGAAGAGCACCGCCGCCAGCAGCAGACCCGCCGCCGCGCTTTTGCGCATGGCTGCCACCTCACTTTCGCTCTATCGTATGCAGTGCCTGTCCGCATCATACATAAAACCGCGCCTGCGGGACAGAATAACGGGAAAGGGCAAGGAGGGCAAGCTATGGCAGGCAGTGAATTTGCGGCAAGAGCGGCGGCGTTGGACGAGGCGTTGGGCGTAGGGCGGTGCTTCGACATGACGGGGCGGGATCTGAGCGTCGGCGGGCGGGCGGCGCGGCTGTGGGTGGTCAACGGCTACGCGCAGGAGGAAATTTTAGAGCGCATTATCGCCGTGTGGCAGAGCCTGAGCAGTCTGCGGGACGCGCCGGACGCGGAGAGCTTCTGCCGCCGCTATGTCTCCGCCTGTGACGCGCAGACCGTCACCGACGGGGACGAGGCGGTGATGGCGGTGTTCGCGGGCAAGACGCTGACGCTTATAGACGGCTACGACGGCGGCATTCTGATGGATGTGAAGCAGTTTCCCACCCGTGCGGTGGAGGAGCCGGACACCAGCCGCGTCCTGCGCGGCAGTCACGACGGGTTCGTGGAAAATCTGATGCAGAACGCCGCCTTGCTGCGGCGGCGGGTGCGGGATACAAACCTGTGTCTGGAGCGGATACGGCTGCCGGAGCGGTCGGGCACGGATGTGGTGCTGTGCTACATGCGGGGCGAGGCGGACGAGGGGCTTCTGCGTGAGCTGCGTGACAGGCTCACGCACATCGAGGTCGGCTCGGTGGCGATGAGTCAGGAGACGGTCGTGGAGGCCATCGCGCCGCGCCAGTTCTGGAATCCGTTCCCGAAGGTGCGCTTCACGGAGCGGCCGGATGTCGCCACGGCGTGCATCATGGAGGGCGATGTGGTGCTGCTGGTGGACAACTCGCCCTCTGCACTGCTGCTGCCCACCACACTCCTGCGCTTCAACGAGGAGATCAACGACTACTACTTCCCGCCGCTGATCGGGACATATTTGCAGGTCGTCCGCACGGCGGTGCTGCTGCTGACGATGTTCGTCACGCCGCTGTGGTATCTGCTGGTGAAGAACCCCGAGACGCTGCACCCCAAGCTGCATTTCCTGCTGGTGCAGGACGAGTGCTATGTGCCGCTTATCATTCAGCTGCTGCTGGTGGAGCTCATCATCGATGTGCTGAAGCTCGCCTCGCTGAACACGCCGGATGTGCTGAGCAGCTCGTTTAGTATGCTGGGCGCACTGATATTGGGCGATTTCGCGGTGCGCTCGCGCTGGCTCGTGCCGGAGGTGCTGGTGTATATGGCATTTGTCGCCGTCGCCAACTATGCCCAGCATAGCTACGAGATGGGCTACGCCACGAAGCTGTGCCGCATGGCACTGCTGGTGCTCATCCGGCTGTGGGACTGGTGGGGCTTCGCGGCGGGCATCGCACTAACGCTGGCACTTATCGCCACCGCCCGGCCGCTTGTGGGCAGGGGATACCTCTACCCGCTGATCCCCCTCGACCGCAAAAAGCTCGCCCGACTGCTCTACCGCAGGCCGATCAACAGGCATAACAGCTGAAAAAATTATGGTGCGGGTGTAAAACACCCGCACCATTTGTTCATGCTTGCATCAATTGTCAAACTCCGCACGGAGGCCTCGGCGCAGCAGCTTTGCCAGCTCGCCGTGCGCTTCGGCGTTTTCATACAGGATGGCGTGGACGGCCTGACAGATGGGCAGCTCCACGCCGTATTTTTCGCGCAGCACCATCAGTGCCTCCACGGTGTAGTACCCCTCCGCCAGACGGTGGTAGTCCTGATGGCGGAGGAACGCCTCACCGAACTGTCGGTTGTGGCTGTACGGCGAGAACACCGTGGCCTCGTAGTCGCCCAGATGACACAGCCCGTAGGCGGACAGCTCGTTGCCGCCCATCGCCTTGATCAGCCGCGCTACCTCGCGTGTGCCGCGGCTCATCAGCGCACCCTTCAGGCTGGACATCTCCACGCCGTCTAAAAAGCCCGCCGCGATGCCCACCACATTCTTGGCCGCTGCGCCGACCTCGTTGCCGATCATGTCGCCGCCGTAGTAGAAGCGGATGAGGTCGCTGGAAAATTCCCGCACCAGCCGTTGCTTGACCGTCTCGTTTTCGCTGTCGATGACCATGCAGTTGGGGATGCCGCGGTAGAACTCCTGCACATGCCCCGGCCCCAGCCAGACGGCCACGGTGTTGCTCTCGTGCAGCAGGGAGGAGGCAATGACGCTCAGCCGCTCGCCCGTGCCCATCTCCAGCCCCTTCATGCACAGCACCACCGCCTTGCCGCGCAGGGTGCGCAGCGGCTCCTCGCCCAGCAGGGCGCGCAGACCCTGTGCGCCGACGGAGATAATGACGACCTCCGATGCCGCAATGTCCGCAAGCTCAGTCGTCAGGCCGACGGAGGGCGGGAGCGTCAGCAGATCGTTTTGCCGTGTGGCCAGAAAGGACTGCATACGCGGCGAGCTTTTCCGTCCGTAGAGCGTCACGCGGTGGCCGATATGGTCGAGATACCATGTGATGAGCGAGCCCCACCGCCCGCAGCCGATAACGAAAATATTCATGGACGCTCCTTTACCGAAATTCTCATCCCGCTTTTCTTCCCGCATCTGCTTACTTGACGATGAGCGTCCTGCCGTCCATCTCCTCGGGGCAGGCCAGCCCCAGCACATCCAAAATGGTGGGTGCAATGTCCGCCAGCCGTCCCGTGCGCAGCTCCGTGCCCGCGCCGCACAGAATGAAGGGCACGGGGTTGGTGGTGTGCGCGGTCATGGGGCTGCCGTCGGGCTGCTTCATGTCCTCGGCGTTGCCGTGGTCGGCCGTGACCATGGCGATGCCGCCCATCTTCAGGGTGGCCTCCACCACACGCCCCACGCACTCGTCCACGGCCTCCACCGCCTTGACCGCCGCCTCCAGCACGCCGGTGTGACCCACCATGTCGCAGTTGGCGAAGTTCAGGATGATGACATCATACGCGCCGGATTCGATGCGCTCCACGCACCTGTCGCACACCTCGCGGGCACTCATCTCCGGCTGCAAATCGTAGGTCGCCACCTTGGGTGAGGGCACCAGCACCCGATCCTCGCCGGGGTACTGTGTCTCCACGCCGCCGTTGAAGAAGAAGGTCACATGCGCGTACTTCTCCGTTTCGGCAATGCGCAGCTGCGTCATGCCCATGCCGCTGAGATATTCGCCCAGCCCGTTCTTTACGGCGATACGCGGCCATGCCACCAGCACATTGGGCATGGAGGCGTCGTACTCCGTGTTGCATACATAGGTCGTGGGGAAGAACTCACGGGCAAAGCCGTCAAAGTCGGGATCCGCGATGGCGCGGGTGATCTCGCGGGCGCGGTCGGGACGGAAGTTGAAGAAAATGATGCTGTCGTTGTCGCTGATCGTGCCGTCGCCGTCCACGACAACCGGCTCGACAAATTCATCGGTGATGCCGTTGGCGTAGCTCTCCGCTACGGCGGCCACGGGGTCACTGCTGTGGTGCCCCTCGCCGTACACCATGGCATCGTAGGCCACCTGCACACGCTCCCACCGCTTGTCGCGGTCCATCGCGTAGTAGCGTCCCATCACCGTGGCGATTTTGCCCACGCCCAGCGCGGCGCACTTGTCCCGCAGCTCCTGTACAAAGCCTTTTCCGCTGGTGGGGGACACATCCCGCCCGTCCAGAAAGCAGTGGATATAGACCTTTTGCAGCCCCTTGTCCTTCGCCATTTGCAGCAGCGCGAACAGGTGCTCGATGTGGGAGTGTACGCCGCCGTCGGACAGCAGGCCGTACAGGTGCAGGCTCGTACCCTTAGCCTTGCAGTCGTCCATGGCTTTGTTGTACGCCTCGTTCCGGGAGAAGCTGCCGTCCTCGATGGCGCGGCTGATACGGGGCAGATCCTGAAACACCACCCGACCGCCGCCGATGTTGGTGTGTCCCACCTCGCTGTTGCCCATCTGTCCGGCGGGCAGACCGACATCCAGTCCGCTGGCGGACAGGGTGGTGTGGGCGTATTCACCCAGCAGCTTATCGAGCACGGGGGTCCTGGCCAGCGTAACGGCGTTGTCGTCTGCCTTGGGCGCGATGCCGAAGCCGTCCATGATGATGAGGGTGGTAGGGGTCTTGTTCATGCCTTTCCTCCTTGGGCATCAGCCCTGATTGGCAGCGTTGACGATGGCGATAAAGTCCGCCGCGTTCAGAGCCGCACCGCCGATAAGACCGCCGTCGATGTCCGGCTGCGCCAGCAGCTCGGCGGCGTTGGCGGGCTTCATGGAGCCGCCGTATTGGATGGTGATGCTGCGGGCGATACGCGCACCGTACAGGTGGCGCACGGTCGTGCGGATGAAGGTGCAGACCTCGGCGGCCTGCTCTGCGGTGGCGGTCTTGCCCGTGCCGATGGCCCAGACGGGCTCGTAGGCGATAACGCACTTGC
Organism: Bacteroidaceae bacterium; assembly: GCA_963613145.1. GTDB lineage: Bacteria > Bacillota > Clostridia > Oscillospirales > Oscillospiraceae > Vescimonas. The sequence goes on from CAVDXW010000011.1 coordinate 6,015, forward strand.
GCAGCTTCTCGGCGGGTACGCCCGCCAGCGCGGACTTCACCTGCAGGGCAATCAGCTCCATGGTGATGCCCAGCTCACGCTGCTCCAGCGACTCGCCCACGCAGATGATGGGGTGCAGCCCCGCCTCCAGCGCGGCGAGCACCTTGCGGTTGACGGTGAAGTCCGTCTCGCCGAAGTATTGCCGCCGCTCGGAGTGGCCGATGATGACATACTTCACGCCCAGATCCTTCAGCATGTCGGCGGACACCTCGCCGGTGTACGCGCCGTTCTTTTCGTAGAATACATTCTGCGCGCCCACGGACACGCGGGCATCCTTGAAGCCCTTGATGGCGGCGGCGATGTTCACGGAGGGAACGCACACCACGATGTCGCACCACTTGGCCTTGGGCAGGAGAGCCTTCAGCTCCTCGGCGAACTTTTTCGTCTCGCTGGCGGTCTTGTTCATCTTCCAGTTGCCGGCGATAATGGTCTTACGGTATCTGCGATTCATAATAAATTAGCTCCTCGTCCTTTATATAAATTTGGGATATGCACACAAATTCGGGATACTTCCGCTCCGGCGGAAGGGCTGTGGGGGATCACTTGTCCAGCAGGCACGCCACGCCGGGCAGCTCCTTCCCCTCCAGAAATTCCAGCGACGCGCCGCCGCCGGTGCTGATGTGGGTGATCCTGTCGGCGAAGCCGAGCTGCTCCACCGCCGCCGCACTGTCGCCGCCGCCCACGATGGTTACGGCTTCGCTGTCGGCCAACGCCTGCGCCATGGCGCGGGTGCCCGTGGCGAAGTTGTCGAACTCGAACACACCCATGGGGCCGTTCCATACGACCGTGCCCGCGTCCTGTACGGCTGCACAGAACGCCTTGATCGTATCGGGACCGATGTCCATGCCCTCCCAGCCGTCGGGGATAGCCATGGTGCTGACCACCTGCCGGTGGGCATCGTTGGAGAAGTCGTCCGCCGCCACGGTGTCGGAGGGCAGCAGGAGCTTTACGCCGTTTTTCCTTGCTTTTTCAAGCATTTCCAGCGCATAGTCCAGCTTATCGTCCTCGCACAGGCTCTTGCCGATGGAGCCACCCTGCGCCTTGGCAAAGGTGTACGCCATGCCGCCGCCGATGATAACGGTGTCCGCCTTGTCCAGCAGATTGTTGATGACGGCGATCTTGTCGCTGACCTTCGCTCCGCCCAGCACCGCCGCGAAGGGACGCTTGGGGTCGTCCAGTGCCTTGCCCATCACCGCCAGCTCCCTGGCCACAAGGAAGCCCGACACGGCGGGCAGATACGCCGCCACGCCTGCGGTGGAGGCGTGGGCGCGGTGTACCGTGCCGAACGCATCGGAGACATACAGCTGCGCCATGTCCGCCAGCTCCTTGGCAAAGGTGGGGTCGTTCTTCTCCTCGCGGGGGTCAAAGCGCAGATTCTCCAGCAGCATGATCTGCCCCGGCTTCAGTGCCGCAGCCTTGGCCTTGGCATCCTCGCCCACGATGTCCTTGGCGAAGATGACCTCCTGCCCCAGCAGTTCGCTGAGCCGCTGCGCTACGGGCGCAAGCGTCAGCTTCATCTTCCGCTCGCCCTTGGGCTTGCCCAGATGGGAGCAGGCAATGACCGCCGCGCCGTTTTCGAGCAGATAGCGGATGGTGGGCAGTGCCGCCGCGATGCGCTTGTCGCTGGTGATGGCACCCGTCTCCTTGTCCTGCGGGACATTGAAGTCGCAGCGCAGCAGCACCCTTTTGCCGCTGACGGCGACATCCTCTACCGTTTTCTTATTGTAATTCATGGAATACGCTCCTCTCCGATGAGATTATTTTTCCGCCATTTCCCCCTGCCCGCACAGGCCGGGGAAGCCGTTTTGCCGCAGTGCCTCGTAGGTGAGTATCGCCACGGAATTGCTCAGGTTCAGGCTCCGCGCCTCCGTGCGCATGGGCAGGCGGATGCACCGCCCGCGGTGCGCTGCGCGGAATGCTTCCGGCAGCCCTGCCGTCTCCTTGCCGAAGAACAGCCAGCAGTCCGGCGAGAAGTGCGCCTGCGTGTAGTCCTGCGGAGCCTTGGTGGTGGCGAGCCACAGGTCGCTTCGCGCCTCGGGGTGCCGAGCGAACAGGTCGTCCAGCCCGTCGTAGTCCCGCACCTCCACCAGATGCCAGTAGTCCAGCCCCGCCCGCTTCACGGCGCGGTCGGAGATGTCGAAGCCCAGCGGACGCACCAGATGGAGGGAGCTCCCCGTAGCGGCGCAGGTGCGGGCGATATTGCCGCAGTTCTGCGGTATCTCCGGCTCCACCAGCACGATATGCAGCATGGGTCACGCCCCCTCTCTTTCGTGTAAGCACCAGCTATTGTAATGCAAGCAAAAGGGAAATGCAACTATAAAATGGTAAAAACGGGCAAAATTTCTCGGAAGTATTCAAAATGGCCTCCGTTTGGGATGCTAAAAGGCGGGTAAAGCCCGTGTTTGCGCCGCCGCAAAAATTATTGCCGCAAAAAACAGTAAAAATACTGGATTTTCCTGCAAGACCTGTTATAATAGAGGCAAGATTGGGAAAGAGGTGAGCACCCATGGGGACTATGCGCGTCAACGGGAATATCGTATGCAAGCGCACCCGCCCTTCGGGTGCTGTGCCGTCTACGCTGTGCGCCGCGCTGTAACGCGGCGGGAGGACAGCGGGGCGGCATTTTTGTCTCTTTTTTAACAAGTGCATGACAGGTATCCTGTTTGCTATATGACCACCACACAAAAAACGGATAGAAAGCGAGAGTACACACCATGATTTCTCACGGCAAGGATATAAAGGTCTTTACAGGCAACGCCAACCCCGCTCTGGCGCAGGAGATATGCAAGCTCATCGGCATCAAGTTGGGCGAGGCAGAGGTCAAGAGCTTCGCCGACGGCGAGGCATCCGTCTCCCTGTACGAGAGCGTTCGCGGCAGCGATGTGTTTCTCATCAACCCCACCTGCAAGCCCGTCAACGACAGTCTGATGGAGCTGCTCATTATGATCGACGCCTGCAAGCGCGCTTCCGCAGGCCGCGTCACCGCCGTGATCCCCTATTTCGGCTACGCCCGTCAGGACCGCAAGGCCAAGTCCCGCGATCCCATCTCCGCCAAGCTGGTGGCCAATATGCTCACCGCCTCGGGAGCTGACCGCGTGCTGACGATGGATCTCCACGCCAGCCAGATACAGGGCTTCTTCGACATCCCCGTGGACAACCTGCTGGGCAACCCCGTGTTTGTGGACTACTACGCCAAGAAGTTCGGCGAGCGGTGCGAGAACATGGTGGTCGTGTCGCCCGATGTGGGCAGCGTGGCGCGTGCCCGCACCTTTGCGCAGAAGCTGCACATGAGCCTTGCCATCGTGGACAAACGCCGCCAGAAGGCGAACCAGTGCGAGGTGATGAATGTCATCGGCGATGTGGAGGGCAGGGACTGCATCCTCTTTGACGATATGATCGACACCGCAGGCTCCATCTGCAACGCGGCCAAGGCCATTGTTGAGGTCGGCGGTGCCAAGAGCGTGTATGCCTGTGCCAGCCACGGCGTGCTGTCCGGCCCTGCACTGGAGCGGCTGAACGACAGCGTTATCAGGGAAGTTGCCCTGCTGAACTCCATCCCCGAGTCCACGGGCGCGGGCTGCGACAAGATCAAGTACCTCTCCATCGCCCCCATGTTTGCCGAGGCCATCGAGCGCATCTATCAGGAGATTTCCATTGCCAAGCTGTTCAATTAAGTATTCCCAAATCGGCAGGACGGTGCTATAATAGGGGGACTGCGTATGCAGTCCCCCTGTATTTTTTATGGCAAGGAGGCGAGAGCCTTGTTCTTCAACCGCAGCGGCAGCGGCGTGGAATGGCTGCTGGTGGGGCTGGGCAATCCCGGCACCAAGTACGAATCTACCCGCCACAATATGGGCTGGCTGGCACTGGACAGTCTGGCGGAAAAGGAAAAATTTACTCTGAATAAGCTGCGCTTCAAGGCGTGGACAGGTATGCTGGAGTATAAGGGGCATAAAATACTGGTGATGAAGCCGCAGACCTACATGAACCTGTCGGGTGAGGCAGTGGGCGAGGCCGCCCGGTTTTACAAAGTCCCGGCGGACCATGTGCTGGTCATATCGGACGATGTGTCCCTGCCTGTGGGCAAGCTGCGCATCCGCAAGAGCGGCTCCGCCGGCGGGCACAACGGGCTGAAGAATATCATTCAGCACCTCGGCACGGACGCATTTCCCCGCATCAAGGTGGGTGTGGGGATGCCCGACCACCCGCAGCATGAGATGGTCGATTGGGTCATCGGCAAGCCGCAGGGCGAGGAGGCCAAAATCCTCCGCGCCGCGCTTGACCGCGCCGCCGATGCCGCACTGTGCCTTATCGACGAGGGCGCGGATAAAGCGATGAACAAATTTAATTGAGCGGCGCGGCGGGAGCTTTTCCGCCCTGTCATCGTCAAACCTCCTTGATGTACACACGGTACACCGTCGTCGGTTTGCCATCGACAGGACGAAAAATCTCTCCGCCGTGCTTCGGAAGCGCAGCGGGAGCTTTTCCGCCACGCTTCAATTCCGCCGGAGGAAAAAACAAAAACGAAAGGAGGACACCCATGAACGGCTTGCTGCAAAAGCTGTTGACCCTGCCGCAGCTGCGGGAGCTGACCGAGGCCATCACAGGGCGCGAACGCTGCGCCGCCGTCACGGGGCTGTCCCCCGTACACCGCGCCATGCTCGCCGCCGCCGTGGCGGAGAGCACGAGCCGCCCCCTGCTGGTGCTGTGTGCCGACGAGAAGGAGGCCGCCCGCCAAGCCGCCGATCTGCGGGTTCTGCTGGGGACGGAGCCCGTCTGCCTGCCGGAGCGCGAGCTGCGGCTGCGTCCGGCAGCGTACAGCCGCCAGTGGGAGAACAGCCGGCTTTCCGCGCTCTACCGCATGGCGCAGGGGGAGGCACGGTTGATCGTTGCCACCGCCGCCGCCATGTCCCTGCGCTGTCTGCCGCGAGAGGTGCTGCTGGGCGCGGCCTTCACGCTGGAGGTGGGCGGACGGTACGATGTCCGCGCACTCTGTGAGCACTTGACCGCTGCGGGCTATACCCGCACCGGGCAGGTGGAGGGCGCGGGACAGTTCGCCCTGCGCGGCGGCATACTGGATGTGTTCTCACCCAATGAGGAGCGGCCGCTGCGCTGCGAATTTTTCGATGACGAGCTGGACAGCATGGGCGAGTTCGAGGTGTCCACCCAGCGGCGGGTGCTGAACCGGCGCGAGGTGCATCTGCTGCCCGCCGACGAGGTGCTTCCGTTTGCGCAGGAGGGCACGGCGGAGGATGCCGCCGCACGCATGGAGGAGGCTGCACGGCACATAAAAAAGGAACACGCCGCCGCAAGGCAGCGTCTTACAGAGGACGCGGAGCTGCTGCGGCAGGGCGTGACGCCGCCGGGGAGCGACCGCTGCATGGCCGCCGTCTACCCCGAAAAAACCACCGCCTTTGACTATCTTGCCCCCGACACGGTGATCTGCGTCAGCGAGGCGGGGCGGGTGCAGGAGTCCCTGCGGGGCTTTCTGCTCCAGACGCGGCAGGATGTGACCGCCGCCGTGGAGTGCGGCATGATGGCGGGTGTTTTCGGCGACCTGACGCTCGGTGAGGCGGAGCTGGAGGGCATACTCTCCCGCTTTGCCCTGTGTCAGCTGGAGAGCCTGCCGACCAGCCGCTATCTCCTGCCGCCCAAGCTGCTGCTGGACATCTCGGCCAAGCAGCTGGCGGGCTACGGCGGCAGTCTGGACACCGCCGCCACCGACATCACGCACTATCTGACCACGGGCTTCGGCGTGCTGGTGCTGTGCGGCGGCGAGGTGCGCTGCCGCAACATGCAGGAGCTGCTGCGGCAGCGGCATATCCCCGCCGCGCTGGAGCTGGAGGGCAATGCCGCGCCCGCGAACGGGCAGGTGCTCATCTCCGTGGGCGCACTGTCCGCAGGGAGCGAGTGGCCATCGCTGAAGCTGGCGGTGCTCACCGAGGGGCAGCTTACCCGCGCCCTTGCGGGCAAGGCGAAAAAGCCGCGTCCGCCCAAGTCCGACAACCGCCGGCGGCTGCTGAGCTACGCCGACCTTGAGGTGGGCGATCTGGTGGTGCATGTACACCACGGCATCGGGCGGTTCGTGGGAATGCTGCGCCTGCCCGTGGACGGCGTGGAGAAGGATTACATCAAGATACAGTACGCGGGGAGCGACTGCCTGTATGTCCCCGCGACCTCGCTCGACCTTGTGAGCAAGTATATCGGCGGCGGGGAGGAGACGGAGAAGGTCAGACTGAACAAGCTCTCCGGCGACCAGTGGACAAAGACGACCCGCCGCGCCAAGGCCGACGCCAGGGATCTGGCGGAGGGGCTTATACGGCTGTACGCGCAGCGGCAGCGGCTGGGAGGCTTCGCGTTTTCGCCCGATTCCCCGTGGCAGCAGGAGTTTGAGGATGCCTTTGACTATACGGAGACGGAGGATCAGCTCACCGCCATTCGCGAGATCAAGGCGGACATGGAAAAGCCCGTGCCGATGGATCGCCTGCTGTGCGGCGATGTGGGCTACGGCAAGACGGAGGTGGCTCTCCGCGCCGCGATGAAGTGTATTCTGGACGGCAAGCAGGCGGCGATACTCGTGCCGACCACCGTGCTGGCGCAGCAGCATTACGCCACCGCCGCCGCACGGTTCCGCTCGTTCCCCGTGACGGTGGAGGTGCTCTCACGCTTCCGCACGCCCAAGCAGGTGCGGGAGATACTCTCCCGTGTGCGGGACGGCAGGATAGACCTGCTCATCGGCACGCACAAGCTGCTGGGCAAGGGCGTGGAGTTCAAGGATCTGGGGCTGCTCATCATCGACGAGGAGCAGCGTTTCGGCGTGACGCACAAGGAGCGGCTGCGGCAGGTGGCGCGGCAGGTGGATACGCTCACGCTCTCCGCCACGCCCATTCCGCGCACCCTGAACATGGCCATGTCCGGCATACGCGACATGAGCACCATCGAGCAGCCGCCGCAGGATCGCCAGCCGGTGCAGACCTATGTGCTGGAGCACGACTGGGGCATACTGACGGAGGCGATACGCCGCGAGCTGGGCAGGGGCGGGCAGGTGTACTACCTGCACAACCGCGTGGAGAGCATCGACACCACCGCCGACCGGCTGCGCGATATGCTGGGGGACGGCGTTGTCGTGGAGACCGCGCACGGCAAGATGGCCGAGGGGGAACTCAGCGGCGTCATGTCCCGCATGGCGGAGGGCGACATTGATGTGCTGGTCTGCACGACCATCATCGAAACGGGCATCGATATCCCCAATGTCAACACGCTCATCATCGAGGACGCGGACAACATGGGACTGAGCCAGCTGCACCAGATACGAGGGCGCATCGGGCGCAGTGCCCGCCGCGCCTACGCCTATCTGACCTACCGCGCCGGAAAGATACTTACCGAGGTGGCCGCCAAGCGTCTCACCGCCATACGCGAGTATGTGGAATTCGGCTCCGGCTTCAGGATCGCCATGCGCGATCTGGAGATACGCGGTGCGGGCAACCTGCTGGGACCCGAGCAGTCCGGCTACATGATGTCCGTGGGCTACGATATGTACCTGAAGCTGCTGAACGACGCGGTGCTGGAGCAGCAGGGCAGGAGCGCACCCACCCGCGTGGAGTGCTCCGCCGACCTCACCGTGGCGGCGTACATTCCCGAGAGCTATATCCCCGCCGCCGAGCAGCGGATGGACATCTACCGCCGTATCGCCGCCATCCGCACGGCGGAGGACAGAGACGAGCTGGCCGACGAGCTGCTGGATCGCTACGGCGAGATGCCTGCGGCGGTGGAATCGCTGCTGGCCGTGGCATTGCTGCGTGCCGCCGCCATGTCCTGCGGTGTTACCGACATCGCCCAGAAGGGGCGGAAGCTGCTTTTCGGCTTCGACGAGCGGGTGGATGCCGCTGCGCTGGTGGAGGTATGCACCATGGCACTCTATCGCAGCCGCGCCCAGCTCACCGCCGGCGCATCGCCGCGCCTGACACTGTATTTGCAGCCGAGGGAGGATCCCCTGACCGCCGCCGGCGGACTGGTGGAGGCTCTGCGGCTTCATGAAAAGAATACACAACTGACGGAGGGGGTACAGCCCCCGCAAGGAGGAAAAAAACATGAAAAATAACTGGATACGCTTAATAGCGGGCGCACTGGTGTCCGTGGCACTGGTGGGCATTTTTGCCCTCACCGGCGGCATGAAGCGCGGCAGGAGCACGGAGGGTCTGCTGTATCAGGCCAGCGGCCTGCACCCCGACGGCGAAATGCTGACCATCAGCGGACAGACCGTCACCTGTGAGGAGTACCTGCACTGGGTGGACTATGTGTGCCAGTACTTCGCCACCCGCATCACCGATCTGGACTGGAACGCACAGATCGAGAGCGTTGACATGACCTATGGCGAGTACGCGAAGGTCGAGGCGGCGGAGATGGTGAAGCAGTACGCCGTCATCCGCGCATGGGCGCAGCAGGAGGGCGTGACGCTCACCGAGGAGGATACGGCGGCACTTGATGCGCAGCGGGAGGAGTATGTGTCGTACTACGGCGGCGAGGAGGGCTATCAGCAGCAGCTCGCGCTGATGGGCATCAGCGAGGATACCTACAACGCCATGCTGGAAACGCAGTACCTCTACCGTGAGCTGTATCAGGCGTTCCGCACGAACGGTTCCTCCCTGTACCCCGAGGAGAGTGTCCTGAGCAGCTACGCCGCCGAGCAGGGCTACATGAGCGCGTATCTGGTGACTGTCACCGGCGAGAACGCCGAGACGATGGCCGCCGACCTGCTGGAGCGCTGGCAGAAGGCGGAGGACAAGGAGAGTGAATACGCCGCCATCTGTGAGGAGCTGGGGCTGTCGGCGGACGGCATTATCACCGTGTCCGCCGTGGAGAACGACGCTCTCAGCGATGCGATCGCCGCGCTGGCGACGGGGGAGATCGCCGCCGTCAACGACCCCTACGGCGACGGCACCTGCTATCTGGTGCTCCGCAGCGACACCGACCTCTCTGCCGTGGCGGAGACATACTTCGATGTGCTGTTCGAGGAGAAGCTGGACTCTGCCACCGTTGTCACCAACAGCGAGCTCTACGACGCACTGGATGTGGGTGCGTTCTATGAGAAGCTGACACAGCTCCGCACGGAGATGGAGACGGCCATGGAGCCTGACGATGCGCAGAGCGATGCAGCGGACACGCAGGACGATGCGGCATCTGCCGATACGCAGGACGATGCCGCGGCGGACGACAGCGCGGCGTGAGGCCGGTCCGCTTCGTCAAAATGACGGGAATGAAAGGCCGTTTCTGCTCGATTTGCCGATTTTTTAACAAAGTCGCAAATTGCTATTGACTATTGTTAAATTTGTGACTATCATTAGGGATAGACAGGCGCAAGCCTTTGTTGTATACTGTATTCAACATATTTTATAGGAGGTAACTTATGAAAGACCTGTATGTTGTCAACTGCTGCCGTACCGCCATCGGTTCCTTTGGCGGCTCCCTGAAGAACACCCCCGCCGCCGATCTCGGTGCTGTGGTGGTCAAGGAGGCTCTGAAGCGCGCAAATGTGGCCCCCGAGAATGTGGATGAGCTGATGTTCGGCTGCATCCTGACCGCCGCTCAGGGTCAGAATGTGGCGCGTCAGGTCTCCATCAAGGCCGGCATCCCCTATTCCGTCCCCGCCTACACCGTCGGCATGGTCTGCGGCTCCGGCATGAAGTCCGTCATCGAGGGCGCACGCTCCATTCTGGCCGGCGACAGCGACATCGTTGTCTGCGGCGGTACCGAGAACATGAGTGCCGCTCCCTATGCCGCTCCCGATGCCCGCTGGGGTGCCCGTATGGGCGATAAGAAGCTGGTGGACACCATGATCAAGGACGGCCTGTGGGATGCCTATAACAACTACCACATGGGCACTACCGCCGAGAATATCAACGACCTGTGGGGCATCACCCGCGCCGAGCAGGATGCCTTCGCCGCCGCCTCCCAGCAGAAGACCGAGGCTGCACAGGCCGCCGGTAAGTTCGACGATGAGATCGTCCCCGTGATGATCAAGGTCAAGAAGGACATGGTTCCCTTCGCCAAGGACGAGTATCCCAAGGCCGGCGTCACCGCCGAGAGCATTGCCAAGCTGAAGGGCGCGTTCCCCGTCGGCCCCGAGTCCCCCAACCCCGCAGTGGTCAACACCTTTGAGCCCACCGGCTATCAGGATGCCGCCGACAAGGGTACGCAGCGCGTCACCGCCGCCAACGCCTCCGGCATCAACGACGGCGCGGCCGCCATCGTGCTCGCCTCCGGCGAGGCTGTCAAGAAGTACGGCCTGAAGCCCATGGCCAAGCTCATCGGCTGGGGTCAGGGCGGCGTGGATCCCAAGATCATGGGCGTCGGCCCCGTGGTCGCCTCCCGCAACGCCATGAAGAAGGCGGGCGTGACCATCGACGATATCGACCTCGTTGAGGCAAACGAGGCGTTTGCCGCGCAGTCCATCGCCGTGGCGCGTGAGCTGCACTTCGATATGAGCAAGGTCAATGTCAACGGCGGTGCTATTGCGCTGGGCCATCCCGTGGGCGCGTCCGGTGCGCGCATCATCGTCACCCTGCTGCACGAGATGCAGAAGCGTCCCGAGGCCAAGAAGGGTCTGGCCACGCTGTGCATCGGCGGCGGCATGGGCACGGCTGTTGTGTTTGAGAAGTGCTGAAGCAATAATCCATAAAGCAATAAACGATAAAAGGAGAACCGCCGTCAGGCGGTTCTCCTTTTTCGAGCGAAAGCGTGTGTTGCGGCGATAAATTTTTCAAATAAAGTGATTTTCCTCTACCATTCCCGTGAATTGTATGGTACAATAGGTACAACTTACCTATGAGGTACGCAAGGGAAAGGAACCCGAACATGGAAGATCATCCTGTTTTACATACCTCGCTGTCGCTGGACAGCGATATTCCGCTGTATGCACAGCTGGTGGGCATCATCAAGCGCAGTATTTCCACGGGTGTGCTGGCCGTGGGTGCGCTGCTGCCGAGCGAGGCGGAGCTGTGCCGCTGCCTGAGCATCAGCCGCAACACCGTCCGTCAGGCCATCGGCGAGCTGGAGGACGAGGGGCTGGTGGTGCGCAAGCGCGGACGCGGCACCTTTGTGGCCGATCCGACGACCAATCGGCGTGGTGTGCGCTACTCCTTCACCACGGAGGTCTCCTCCGCCGGCAAGGTGCCCTCCTCAACGCTGGTGGACTTCGGCGTGGAGACGCCCGGCGCGGCGATATGCGAGAAGATGGAGCTGCGGGAGGGTACGCCGGTGTACTGCTTCACCCGTGTCCGCAATGTGGACGGCGAGCCGCTGATACTGGAGACGAGCTACTACCCGCAGTACATCTATCCCAACCTGACCCGTGACATGATGCAGACGCACAGCTTTTACAGTCTGCTGTATCATGTGGGTATCGTGCCCTTTGCCGCCGATGAGAGCTACGAGACGGTGATACTGGACGAGAGCCGCGCCAAGCTGCTCGGCGTAGAGACGGGGAGCTGTGCGTTCTTCCACCAGCGGCTGACGCGGACGGAGGACGGGCGCATCTACGAGTACACGCGCAGCTATATCCGCGGCGACCGTGTGCGGCTGGATGTCCACATGCAAAAGAGCGGCATGAGCTTTGTGAGAGCCATCGACTGATAAATATCACAAAAGGGACGCACTTGGCTGTGCCAAGTGCATCCTTTTTCGCAAATTTCACAGTGCCGCCGCGCCGATGATGCCCGCCTCGTTGCCGAGCTTGGCCGCCCGTATGTCCGGCGGGGTGCGGTCGTGCCCGCCGAAGCAGTGCGCGGCGACATATTCCCGCACGGGGGCGAGCAGCCGCTCCCCCTGACGGCTGATGCCGCCGCCGAGGAGCACCAGCTCCGGCCCCAGCACATTCACCAGATCGGTGATGCCGGCGGCGACATAGAGGTAGTATTTTTCCAGCACGGCCTGCGCCGCCGCGTCGCCGCGCTCCGCCGTGTCGAATATGTCCTTTGCGGTGAGCGCATCGCCGAAGGCACACAGCGCGGAGCATGGATGTGACTGCGCGGCGCGTCTGCCTTGCCGTATCAGCGCGGTGGCGGAGGCATACGCCTCCCAGCAGCCTCTGCGCCCGCAGGAGCAGGGCTCGCCGTCCAGCACCAGCAGGGAGTGACCCGCTTCGGCTCCCACGCCGCCCGCGCCCTCCAGCAGTCTGCCGTTGGAGATGATGCCGCTGCCCAGACCCGTGCCCAGCGAGATGAGCACCATGTTCCGGCAGCCAATGGCCGCACCCGCCACCGCCTCGGCCAGCGCAGCGCAGTTGGCATCGTTGCTCAGGCGGCAGGGAAGCCCCAGCCGCGCCGTGACCATGCTGCAAACAGGCACATCGAACCAGCCGAGATTGTATGCCCGCACCACCACGCCGCGTTCGCTGTCGCAGGTGCCGGGCGCACCGATACCGACGGAGGCACACTGCGCCGCCGTGATGTCCGATTGCTCCATAGCCAGCTCCGCACTGCGGCAGATGTCGGACACCACCTGCTCCGCTGTGCGGTGTGCATCGGTGGGGATGCTGACCTGCGCCGTGATGCAGCGGCTTTCATCCACTACGCCGGCGGCAATTTTTGTGCCGCCCAAGTCAATGCCGATGCGATACATAGTGCGCCTCCTGTAAAAAAAGTCGGGGTGGGCAGACCGCCCACCCCGCTTGAATCGGTTTTTCAGATATGGGTCACAAAGTCGGTGTTCACCGCCACGGGCCGCGCAATGTCGGACGAGCGGATGCTGCCGAAGATGGTGCGCATGGTGGTCAGCGCCTCCCTGCCGGAGACCTCCGGCTCACGGTCGTGTACCAGTGCGTCCACAAACTCATCGATAACGCCGGAGCTGTTGGCTGCGGTGTCGAAGGCGAAGCTGGTGCGGTTGCCGCTCAGGTCACTGACAACGATGGGTGCGCTGGGATCGTTGTAAATCATCATAAGCCCCTTCGTGCCGTAGAGCACGGTAGACTGGCACTCGTGGCCGTAGACCGTCCAGCTCGCCGCCATGGTGCCCAGCGCGCCGCCGGACATCTTGAAAATGCACAGGGCGTTGTCGTCCACGCTGATGAGCTTGCCGTCGCCGTCGCGCTTGTTCAGGGTGACGACCTTGGCGGTCGTCTCGACAACCTTCTGATTCAGCAGGTACTGGATCAAATCAACCTTGTGGATGCCCATGTCGGACAGAGCTCCCATAGCGGCCTTGTTCTTGTCGAAGAACCACGCATCGCGATCCTCCGACCAACCCTCGGGGCCGGAGTTGCCGTATACGCTGCGGAAGGTGATCACATCGCCGATGAGTCCCGCGTCCAAAAGCTGCTTGGCCTTGCGGTGCACGGGGTCAAAGCGCATGTTGTGGCCGACCATCAGGTGCTTGCCGTTGCGCTCGGCAGCGGCCACCATGGACTCGCACTCCGCCAGCGTGATGGCCATGGGCTTTTCGACCAGTACATGCTTGCCGGCGTACAGTGCCGCCGTGCAGATCTCCGCATGGCTGCGGTTCTCCACGCAGATGGACACGGCGTCCACCTCGGGGGAGTCCACCAGCGCGTAGAAGCTGTCGTAGACCTTGCCGCCGTACTGTGCTGCCATTTCGTTTGCGCGGGCTGTGTTCTTGTCGTAGAATGCCGTGATCTCTGCATTGGGGTTGGCTGCATACTCAGGCAGATGGCGCACCTGTGCGATCTTGCCGCAGCCGATAATGCCGACTCGGATCATAAAAAGCGAACCTCCTCTGTCCGTCCTAAAACCGTCTGCCCTGCGGGGCGGCGGCTCCTCTTATGCCTCTATTGTACCAAAAGAAAGCGGGAAAGAAAAGAGTTTTTTGCCAAGTTTGCAAAATTTTTCACAAAATCTGCGCAGCCACCGTCAGAGCACAGCCGTTTTGCTCCGTATAGTCCAGCGTTACGCCCGCAGGGAGGGAAAAACGGCTCAGTGTCAGCAGCGGCCCCTTGCCCGTCAGCTTGAACAGGGCTTCCTTGGCCGTCCATATCTCCCAGAAGCGGCGGCAGTCGCCGTCCGTGCCGGGGCGGATGCAGTCCATCTCCCGCTGGTCACACACGCGGCGCATGAATTTTTCCTGCGCCGAGCGCACGACCTCTACATCCACGCCCACGGGTACCTCCGCCGTGACGCACACCGCCCATGCGCCGGAGTGACTGACGGAGACATACAAGCCCTCCTGCGCTGCGGTGGGCTTGCCCACCTCGTCCCACGCGAGGGGGACGGCCTTCTCCGCGCAGCCCAGCTTCTCTGCGAGCATACGCCGCGCCAGCAGCTCGCCCGCCACGGTGCGCCGCCTGTCGTCGTCCCCTGCGATGTCCGCGACACGGCGGCGGCGGGCATCGTCCATCATGTCCATGACGGCGTGCATCGTCTCCTCGCTTAGCTCCCGAATGTCAAACCACTGTAATTCCATATCCCGCGCCTCCTGTATAGTTTCTCTGCCTGTATTGTACCACGATTTGCGCCGCCGCGCCACTTCTTTTTGCAGGTATTGCAATTTGCCTGAAAATGGCGTACACTATCTCTGTGTTTGCAGCGAATACAGGAGGTAAGAACCCATGGTATCCATTGTTGAAGTCACCACCAAGGCGCAGCTTCGCCGTTTCGTGGACTATCCCAACGAGCTGTATAAGAATGTGCCGCAGTTCGTGCCCGCCACCTACGGCGACGATCTGTCCGACTGGGACAGGGACAGGAATCCCGCGTTTGACTACTGCGATGCCCGCTGCTGGCTGGCGGAACGGGACGGCCAAACCGTGGGACGCATCGGAGCCATCCGCAGCCGCAAGGCGAACGACAAGTGGGGTACGAATCGCCTGCGCTTCACGCAGGTGGACTTCATCGACGATACGGAGGTCTCCGCCGCTCTGTTCGCCGCCGTGGAGGACTGGGCGCGGGAGCTGGGCTGCGATGCCGTACACGGACCGCTCGGCTTCACCGACATGGACAGGGAGGGTATGCTGGTCGAGGGCTTTGACCGCCGCAGCTGCTTCTTTACTTATTATAACTACCCCTATTACATCGACCACCTGACCGCGCTGGGGTACACAAAGGATGTCGATTGGATTGAGGAGCTGATCACCGTCCCCACGGACGAGGAAACGGTGCGCCGCTGGGAGAAGATCTCCGACTTCGTGCTCAAGCGCAATCACCTGCACATACACGAGGCGAAAAGCCGCCTGTCCTATCTGCCGCTGCTCAAGCCGTTTTTCGAGCTGGTCAACATCGCTTACGCACCGCTGTACGGCACGGTAGAGCTGTCGGAAAAGCAGATAAAAAAGTATTCCTCCAAGTTTGCGCCGCTCATCAACCCACACACCACCTGCTTCGTCATGGACGAGCAGAACAACATGGTGGCCTTCGGCGTGGGTGCGCCCAGCCTTGCCTCTGCGCTGCAAAAGCATCGGGGACGGCTGTTCCCCACCGGCTGGGTGGATGTGCTGAGGGCGTTCCGCAGGAACGACACGGTGGATCTGCTGCTGATCGCCGTACACCCGCAGTATCAGAACAGGGGAGTCAACGCCGTCATTCTCAGCAAGACGATGAAGGGCTGCCAGAAGCTCGGCATCAGGCAGGCGGAGACAGGCCCCATGCTGGAGCTGAACGGCAAGGTGCAGTCGCAGTGGAAGGACTTCCGAACCGAGCAGCACAAACGCCGCCGCTGCTTTATCAAGGAGCTGTAAAAAAGAACGCCGCAAGGCGTTCTTTTTTTGCAGCCCTTACATGCGAGCCTCCGCCCAATTGCTGAGCTGCTCCAGAATGGGCAGCAGCTCACGACAGCCGTCCGTGGGGCTGTACTCCACCCGCACGGGAACCTCAAGATACTCGCGCCGCGTCACCAGTTCGTCCCGCTCCAGCTCCCGCAGGGCGGAGGACAGCACGGTGTTGGAGATGCCGTCCAGCTTGCCGCGCAGGGCGTTATAGCGGATGCTGCCGGCACTGGCGACGGCACAGAGAATCTGCACTTTCCATTTGCCGCCGATGAGCTGCATGGCGCGGTGCAGCGGGCATTTTTCCATACAGGGACAGTCATAGTGACTCTGTGTCATGGTAAGCTCCTCCTTACTTGCCCATAAAAAACTGCGCTCTTGCGTTTTTACCTGATAGTGCTATTATAATAGCAGATAAGAAAAGAGGAGTAAATACCCGGTATGAATATATATATTCAGGGCTTGACGATGGGGCTTGCGTATGTGGCTCCCATCGGGCTGCAAAACCTGTTCGTCATCAACAGTGCGCTGACACAGACACGCCGCCGCCTCTGCCTGACAACGCTGATCGTCATCTGCTGCGACATTCCGCTGGGCGTGGCGTGCTTTCTCGGCGCGGGCGCACTGATGGAAGCTGCCCCGTGGCTGCAAAAGGTGATTCTGGGACTGGGGAGCCTGATTGTCATCTATATCGGCATCGGATTGCTGCGCGCAAGGGCAAGTCTGGAGGGCGGACGCGATGTGAATGTGTCCGTGTGGAAGCTCATCAGCACCGCCTTCGTCGTGACATGGATAAACCCGCAGGCCATCATCGACGGTACGATGATGCTGGGCGCGTTCCGCGCCACGCTGCCGGAGGGCGGCGACCTGCCCTTTATCTGCGGCTTCGGCTCGGCCTCCGTGCTGTGGTTTATCACGCTGTCCACCGTGGTGTCGCTGCTGGGGAGCAGATTCAACGAGAAAATACTGAATATCATCAACAAGGTCTGCGGCACGGTCATTATATTCTACGGGTGCAGGCTGCTGCGGAGCTTCATTAAAATGATGGGTTGGCTGTAAAATACTTCACAAATCACGCCCCTTCTGCTATACTGTGGCAGAAAGGGCGTGATGCGTTTATGCAGCAGAATTACAGACTGACCGTCGCGTATGACGGTACGCGCTTCTTTGGCTGGGAGCGTCAGCCGGACAAGGAGACAATACAGGGTAAGCTGGAGGCCGTGCTGGGCCAGATGCAGGGTGCGGCGGTGAATGTCATCGGCGCGGGGCGCACCGATGCGGGCGTACACGCCCGCGCCATGACCGCAAATGTCGTGCTGGACACGGTGAAAATGCCCGAGGAGATACGGGACTACCTGAACCGCTACCTGCCCGATGCCATCGCCGTGCGGGAGGTGAAGGAGGCCGCGCCGCGCTTCCATGCGCGGTACAACGCGCTGGGGAAGACCTATCGCTACACCTGCCATGTCGGGGCGGTGAAGCCCGTGTTCGACCGCCGGTATGTGACGCTGCTGGGCTACGAGCCGGATGTGGAGAAAATGCGGCGGGCGGCGGCCTACCTGCTGGGGGAGAATGATTTCGCCGCGTTCTGCGGTAATCCGAGGATGAAAAAGAGCACCGTCCGGCTGGTGGATCATATCGCCATCGAGCGGCGGAAGGATCGGGTGATATTCACCTTCCACGGGACGGGGTTTTTGCAGAACATGGTGCGCATCATGGTGGGCACGCTGCTGGAGGTCGGGCGCGGCTATTGGCCGCCGGAGCAGGTGCAGACCATTCTGGAGAGCAAGGATCGCAAGCAGGCGGGACCCACCGCGCCGCCGGAGGGACTGTGCCTGATGAAGGTGGATTATTAGCAGGGGCGGCAATGCCGCCCCATGGATATTCTGCTCATTACTTCGATAGAATTTCCGCGTCCCGACTTTACATCTCAAGGTGTTTGGGATATAATAAAATGCCATACTGTCAGACCTTTTAAGAGAGGAGGCGGGCGGTTGCAAGTGAATCAAGTGCGGGTGGGTGCTGCGCTGAGCTATGTGTCCATGGCGCTGAGCACGGTTATCTCGCTGGTCTACACCCCCATCATGCTGCGGCAGCTGGGCGACAGCGAATTCGGCGTATATCAGGCCGTCCTGCCCATCATTTCCTATCTGAACCTGCTGAGCTTTGGGCTCGGCAGTGCCTATGTGCGCTATTACTCCCGTTTCCGCGCCGCCGGTGACAAAAAGGGCTGTGCCAAGCTCAACGGCATGTTCCTCATCACCTATATGATACTGGGCGCGGCGGTGCTGGCCATAGGCTTCGGGCTGTCCTACTGCGATGTGGTGTTCGGCACGAAGCTGACGGCGGACGAGATACACCTTGCGCAGCGGCTGCTGCGTATCCTGACGGTGAACGCTGCGCTGACCTTCCCCATCAGCGTGTTCGAGAGCCATGTGACCATCAACGAGCAATACCTGTTCCAGAAGGTTGTGGCCATGGGTAAGCAGGTGCTGAACCCGCTCATCATGATCCCCCTGCTGCTGATGGGCTACCGCTCCGTGACGCTGACCGTCGTGTCACTGCTGTTCACGATTCTCAGCGGCATCATCAACATCCTCTACTGCCTGACGAAGCTGAAAATGCCCTTCGCCTTCCGCCGCTACGACTTCGGATTGATGCGGGAGATGTTCGGCTTCACGCTGTACGTGTTCATCGGAATTGTGGTGGACAATGTGAACTGGTCGATTGACCGCTCGCTGCTGACATGGTTTCACGGCTCCGGCGCGGTGACGGTCTATGTCATCGCCTCACAGCTCAACAACTACTTCCTGCTGTTCGGCAACGCCATCTCCAATGTGATGACGCCCCGCGTTCATCGGCTGGTGGCGGAAAACGCCCCCATGCGGGCACTGGACGCGCTTTTCACCAAGGTGGGGCGGCTGCAATTCATCCTGCTGAGCGGGATATTTCTGGGCTTCGTCGCCATCGGGCAATCCTTCGTGGTGCTCTGGGGCGGCGGAGAGCAGTTCCGCATTGACTACTGGACGGCTCTGCTGCTGTTCTTCGCCTGCCTGTGGACGAATATACAGACCGTGGGCATCGAGATACAGCGTGCCAAGAACATGCACAAGTACCGCTCGCTGGTCTATCTGGGCGTGCTGGTGGGCAACATCATCATATCCATCCCGCTGTGCATCCGCTGGGAGGGCTTGGGTGCGGCCATCGGCACGGCTGTCGCCACGCTGGTGGGCAATGTGTTCTTGATGAACCGCTACTATTACAGACACATCGGGCTGGATATCCCGCGCTTCTGGCGTCATATCAGCCATCTGTTCCCCGCCATGCTCCTGCCCGCAGTCACAGCGGTGCTGTTGGCACTGTTCGTCCACCCGACGAGCTACTGGCAGCTTATCCCGCCGGGGCTGCTGTTCGTGGCGGTGTACGCCGCATCCATGTGGCTGTTCGGTATGAACCGCTACGAGCGGGGACTGGTCACGGGGCCGCTGCGCAGACTGCTGCGCAGGGGATAAATCGTTTTTCTGCTCCGCAGGGGCAGAAGGTGGAAAGTGAGGTATTCGTTATGGGAAGAAAAATCGCCACTTTTTTTCGCCAGCTCAAGCATATGAGCCTTGCGCGGCTGAAGCTGCATGTCAACGCCGTCCACGAGGAGACGGGCAAGAACCGCGCCGTCATATTCTGCGACATGCTCTGGTGTGAGGTACGGTACGGGATCGGCTATCTGGATTATCATGTGTTCGGCTTCGCCGACCGCCACGGCGCGGTGCGCAGGACCTACATGACCGCCGTGCAGAATCAGGCGTTGACGCGGCAGATGAACGATCCGGCGTATTTCTATCAGCTCAACGACAAAATCACATTTGACACGATATTCTCCGACCTGCTGAAGCGGCGGTTTCTCGATTTGTCCAAGACCGATGCCGCCGGGCTGCGGGACTTCTGTGCCGGTACGGACGCCATTTTCTGCAAGCCGGCGGGGCTGTGCGGCGGCGAGGGCATCCGGCGCATCGCCACGGCGGAGATAGATGACTACGCGGCACTGTATGACCGGCTGGTCAAGGGCGGCCAGCTGCTCATCGAGGAGCCGATACACCAGCACCCCGACATGAGCCGCCTGTGCCCCGACTCGGTGAACACCGTCCGCATCGTCACGCTGGTGACGGCGCAGGGCGCGCAGATGGTCTACGCCCTCGTGCGCATGGGCATGGGCGGCGTGTGCGTGGATAATGTATCCTCCGGCGGCATGTACGCGCCCGTCAACGAGCGCGGCGAGCTGTACCGTCCCGCTTTCTGCGACAAGACGGGCAAGTATTACGAGCGGCACCCCGTCACGGGGACGGAGATCGTCGGCTTCCGGATACCGCTTTTCGAGCAGGCACTGGAGCTGTGCCGCACCGCCTCACAGCGCGTGGAGGAGCATCTGAAGTACATCGGCTGGGATGTCGCCATCACCCCCGACGGCCCCGTGCTGGTCGAGGGCAACAACCTGCCCGGCTACGATATGTGCCAGAACGCGGGTCATGTGGACGAGGGTATGCTGCCCCGCTTCGAGCGGCTGCTGTGTCGGCCTATCATGTGAGGAGGATATGCACATGCGCAGAAAGGATAAGGAGCGGGACGCCGCCTTTGCGTGGCAGGTCGCAGGCAAGCAATCCCACGGGGATTGAAGCCAAAGCAGCAAAAAAGCACCCGCCGAGAGGCGGGTGCTTTTTTGCTGTCTTTTCCGTCCTATGCGCTCAGCGGGCGTTGTAAGCGGCGATGCCCTTGGCGAGCAGATCCATGGCGCGCTCCAGATCCGACTGCTTGAGAACATAGGCAATGCGTATTTCGTTCTTCCCCTTACCGGGGGTGCCGTAGAACGGCTCGCCGGGGGCGAACATCACGGTGTCGCCGTTGTCGTCAAACTCCTCCAGCAGCCACTGCTGGAAGGTGTCGGCATCGTCCACGGGCAGCGCGGCCATGATGTAGAACGCACCTCTGGGGCACTCGCAGACCACACCGGGTATCTCGTGCAGCTTGGCCACCACAGTATCACGGCGGCGTTTGTACTCCTCGCGCACGGCGGCAAAGTAGTCGCTCCCCACGCTGTACAGCGCGGCGGCGGCCACCTGATCGATGGTCGGGACGGAGAGACGGCACTGGGCGTACTTCATTGCCTGCGCCATCAGCTCCTTGTTGCGCGTGATGAGGCAGCCGATACGCGCACCGCAGGCGGAGAACCGCTTGGACACGGTGTCGATGACGATGACATTCTCGGCGGCATCCTCGAATTGTCCCATGGATTGCAGCGGTTCGCCCGCGTAGACGAACTCGCGGTACGCCTCGTCGCCGATGATGAACAGGTCGTGCGCTTTGGCGATGTCCACCATCATGCGCATCTCCTCCGGCGTCAGGACGGAGCCTGTGGGGTTGCCGGGGTTTGTGACCATGATGGCGCGGGTGTGCTCATTGATCTCCGCTTCCACCTTGGCGCGGTCGGCGTAATGGTAGCCGTCATGGGGCGAGGTGGGAATGGGGTGGATTTTCGCGCCGCAGGTGTACGCCATGGTGTTGTAGTTGGGATAGAACGGCTCGGGGATGAGTATCTCGTCGCCGTCGTCGAGAATGCAGTTCATGGCGATCTGCAACGCCTCGCTGCCGCCGTTGGTGATGAGAATATCGGCGGGGTCGAAGTGCATATCCAGCGCGGCGTAATACTTGCGGATAGCCTCGATCAGCTCGGGGATGCCGGGGGACGGCGCATAGGCCAGCACGGGCAGGTCAAAGTGCCTGACGGCCTCAAAGTACGCCTTGGGCGTTTCGATGTCCGGCTGACCGATGTTCAGATGGTAAATTTTCTTACCCTTTGCCTCCGCCGCCACCGCGTAGGGGTGGAACTTGCGCATGGGCGACAGCCCGCATTTCAGAACCTTACTGGAAAACTTCATAGGGATTCCTCCTTACCGTTGATGATTCGTACCGTCATAGTAACGCTTTTTGCACGGAGATGCAAGAGGAAAATGTGAGAGAGGGCTGTCATTTGCTTCTTGCATTCACTGGAGCACCGTGCCGTCCGCCAGCGTGATGGTGTAACCGTTGAAGTTGATTGTGCCGTTGTTGGTCAGGCTTGTGAGAGTGCAGTCGCCCGTCAGCGTCCATGTGCAGCCGCTCTCAACGGTGACGGCCGCGTTGTCGCTGACCGCCGTGCCGCCCTCGGCATTGTCGATGATGTTGACCGTGCCGGTGAAGCTGCTGCCGTTTTTCAGCGTCAGGCGCAGCGTGGAGATGGTGTCCACCACGATGTCGCCGCTGAGTGTCTGCGCATCGGCGGTGAACTCTACCTGTGCGCCGTTGCTGCCCGCCGTGCCCCAGCCGTGGCTGGCGGAGTTGCCAACCACGCGGAGCAGCACGCCGTCCGCATCCTCATTTCTGATGGTCACGCCGCTGAGTGTCAGCACGCAGTGCGTGTTGGTGACATAGATCATGTCGCCGTTCCTGGCGGTCAGTGTGCCGCCCGTCATGGAGAAGGTGGAGGTGCCCACATCCGCGTCGCCGCTCATGGACTGGTAGATCATCACATTGTGGACATTTTCCTCGGAGCTGGAGCCTTTGGTATCGCTCATGTTGCCGGTGACATCGCAGTCCTCCAGCACGATGGAGTTATTGCCCTCGATGACGAGTGCCTCGGAGTTGTTGGCGGTGAGGAGGGCATTCTTCACGGTGATGTCCGCCGTGGAGTACACCGCAGGGGAGTTGTAGCCGTTGGAGACATAGCTGCCGCCGTCTACGCTGACCGTGCCGCCGCCCCTGTCGGAGCGGATCGCCGCCGAGGAGTTGCCGCTTGTGGTCACGACCAGATCGGAGGCGATGGTCGTGCCGCCGCCGGTAGTCTGGATGCCGCCGGAGTTGTCGGCGGTGGTGGTGATAGTAGAGTTGGAGATGTTGACGGTCGTGCCGCTGCCGTAGCTGAACACGCCGTTGCCGTTCTGCGCGGCGGAGGTAATTTTTGCGTTAGAGATGGTCACGCTTGCGCCGTTCGTGGCGAGCAGGGCGGCGTTGACGCCGTAGAAGTCGCCGTTCTCCGTGTTGGAGGTGGCTCCGCCGCTCTTGTCCACGGTGATGCCGTCCAGCGTCACCGTTGCGCCGTCCACGCGCAGAGCGTTTTCATCATCGCCGTTGGAGGTGTAGGTCGCATCGGTATAGACGCCGTTTTCGGTGATGGTGTTGGCACTGTCGCCCTGCGTGACGGTGCTGCTGCCGCCAAAGCCGCCGTCCACGCCGCCGATGGTGACGACCTCCACGGCGGAGGCTGCGCCCTTGTCGTCAAAGGTCACGGTCAGAATATCCTCCACGGCGATGTCCGATACGCTGATGCTCTCGCCGTCCTTCGTAATGGCCGCCTTGCCGATGTCCACGGTCGCGCTCTCGCCGCTCTCGGTGAAGCTGCTGCCGCCGTTCATGCCGCCGGAGGGCATATCGGGAGGTGTGCCGCCCTGCCCGCCGCTGCTTTCGGTGCTGCTGTCGCTGCTGTCATTGCTGCCCGAGGGCTTCTCCGGCGGCTGGCTGCCGCTGTTGCTGCTCTCGCTGTTGCTGTTGCTGTTGCCGTCCGGCTTCTCCGGCGGTGTCCCGGTGGGCTGCTCACCCGCCGTATCGCTGCCGCTGTCGCCGGAAGGCATCTCCGGCGGCTGCTGGCTGTCGCTGTCGCCGGAATGTGCGCCGCCGGATGGGGCGGTGGCCTCCGTCAGCTCACCCAACGCCAGCGTGACGGTTGTGCCGTCTACGGCGGTGACGCGCCCTGTCAGTGTCTGTCCTGCGTAGGTGGTATCCGCCTTTGTGCCGCACGCCGCCAGCGAAAGCAGCATCGCCGCCGCGCACAGCAGGGATAAAAGTTTCTTTTTCATGTCGTGTCTACCTCCTTTATTCGTCCGCGGCTGCCGCTCACGCGCAGCCGTTTTTCTTTGGATGCTCATAGCCTACGCCCGCAGCCTAAAAATAACCTAAAGGGCAGAAAGAAATTTTCCTCTTTTTCCGCAGGCGGTCTTTTCGGGCTTTTCCTGCGGGCGGCGTTCCCGTTGCCTTTTTCGCGGACGGATGGTATGATATTCTAAGCTGTCGAAAGGCTCTGTCATTGCGAGCCGGTCTGCGCCGCGCAGCAAGTGCCGTTGGCGTACTCCCCGGAATGACGGGAACGGGTTTATCGGCAGGCTGTGATATTTGTGTCACACTTTTTTGTTTCCTTCGTCACAGAAATAGAGGGTGGTGAGGCGGCGTGGACAACGACATCTTTGACCGGCTGTATCGGCAGCACTATGCCGCTGCACTGCTGTATGCCCAAGGGCTGTGCCGCAGCCGCCATCTGGCGGAGGACATGGTGCAGGAGGCGTTTTGCCGTGCGTGGATGGCTCTGCCTGACGATGTAATCAGCTTCCGCTCGTGGCTGTTCCGCGTGCTGCGGAATCTTATCATCGACCATACGCGGCGGCAGAAGCACATGACGGACGAGGATGTCCCCGATGTTCCCGACCGCACCACGCCGGAGAGCACACTGCTGCGGCGCGAGGACGCGACGGCTTTGTACCGTGCGATGGAGCACCTGTCGGAGGGCGACCGCGAAATACTGACGCTGTGGTGCTTCGCCCGCTTGACTGCGCCGGAGCTGGCGGCGGCACTGAACGCATCACCCGCCGCGATACGGCAGCGACTGCACCGCGCCCGTGCGCGGCTGAGAAAACAGATGGAGGAGGATGGCTATGAATTTTGAAACCGCCCTTGCCCACTATCAGGCGGGCACCGCCGACGCCGAAGAAACGGCACTGGTGGAGCGGGAGCTGGAAAAGCACCGGCTCATCGAGGACTATCTGGCCGCGCAGGAGCTGCCTGAACTGCCGCAGCAGGACGCGGCGCAGGCCGCAGCGGAGACAAAGGCCGTGAAGCGCACCATAAACCGCCGCACACGGAGCACGGTGCTCATCACGCTGGCGGCGGTGCTGGCGGCGGTGCTGCTGCTGCAATTCGTGGTATCGCCGCTGATCAACCGCACCGTCTATGACGACACATGGCTGGGCGCGGGGTATGACGGCGCGGAGTACCGCGACTTCGATGTCGCCATGTCCGTGCTGGCAGGGCTGTACATGCCGCTGGGAGACTATGCCGGAAGCTGCTCCCGGCACACGGCCTTCATGACCGATACCATTGACATGCAGTTCAACCGCTTCTACACCGACAACAGCAGCACCCTTATCCTGACGGATATTCCGCTGTCTCTGGGCATATTGGGCGAGCTGGATCCCGACGAGATACGCTCCATGTACTACGCCACCTCCGGCCATTTTTCGACTTACCTCAATGCGGACGGCACTCCGGCGGAGCCTACGGACCACAGCCAGAAGGCTCTGGCGGAGATGGGCGACCAGTTCACCGTGACCTCCTCCGTCAACTTCACCGAGGACATGACCCCGGACGAGCTGGCTGCGCTGATGGACCGATACCCGGATGTGGATTTCATCTCCGCCAACACAGCGAACATCGATGGAAACTATGCCTATGATACGCTGTTTTGCTCCCTGCACCGAATGGCCTGCGGCTACGGCGACAAGCTGGAGGAGGCATACCCCGGCCTGCAATTTTCTCAGGCAAGCTATCCCGGCTTCTCGGGGCATAAGTCCGTCACCGGCGCGCAGATACAGCAGCACTTCGAGGCGATGCTGCAATATCTGGCGGAGCATCCCAAGCTGGCGCGTCCTGCAAGGCTGCTGAATCCCACGGATCGCTATGCGTGGATGCTGGAGAGCGTCCGACAGAACGGCCTGCGCTTCGCCGGCGTGTGGGTACAGGGCACTCCCTCCGACCTGCTGGCACTGGCGGAGGACGACTGTGTCTGGACTATCTGCAACTACCATGCGCAGGTACGCCTTTCCATTGACGACTGATTTAATGAAATGGCAGACATCAAAAGACCGGCCACGGCCGGTCTTTTAGTTTACATAATAATGTATATCCGTAATTCTCGTGCTTAAGCTTCGATGCCGCGGCTGGTCAGGTACTTCTTGACCATCAGGGCAACCTTGAAGGTGATGGCGTCGTCAAACTCGCGCAGGTCAAGTCCGGTGAGCTTCTTGATTTTCTCCAGACGGTACACCAGCGTATTGCGGTGGACAAACAGCTTACGCGCCGTCTCGGACACATTCAGGTTGTTCTCGAAGAACTTGTAGATGGTGAACAGCGTCTCCTGATCCAGCGCATCGATGGGGTTCTTCTTGAAAACCTCCTGCAAGAACATTTCGCACAGGGTGGTGGGGAGCTGGTAGATCAGGCGGCCGATGCCCAGATTCTCGTAATTGATGACATACCGCTCGGTGTCGAACACTTTGCCGACCTCGATGGCGATCTGCGCCTCCTTATAGCTCTTGGCGAGGTCGCGCAGGTGGAGTGCCAGCGTGCCGATGCCCACGAACACGCGGCTCTCGCCATCGGCGCGGAGAGCCTCCTCAATACGGGCGGCCACGGCCTCCATGTCCTTGGAGGAGGCGTTCTCGTCCATCTGGTGGATCAACGCCACATCGTGCTCGCCCACGCTCAGTACGAAATCATTCTGCCGGTCGGGATACAGTCCCTGCACCAGATCCACGGGCACAGTGTCCAGCCGATCGTCCACAGGGCGGATGACGAACACACCCCGTGCGACCTCGGCGGCCACATGCAGCTCCTTTGCGCGCATATAGATGTCGCTGATGAGAATATTGTCGGAGATGATGTTCTTGATGAAGGATCCCTTGTCGTGCTTCTCCTCGTAATAGCTCTTGGCGGAGTTGAGAGCCACGGCTGCCATGCTGCACACCGTGCGGCTCATGCTGTCGTCCCCTGTGGCAAAAACGGCGTAGTCAAAGGCGTTGCTCCAGCTGGGCAGAGCCTTGAAATACTTGCCCTCCAAAGCCACGCAGCCGCCCTCCGCCGCGATGATGGGCTCCACATATTTGCCCCACTTCTTGCCGATCGCCGTCAGCTCACTGCACGCAATGACAGTCCCCTCGGCATCCAGTACGCCGATGGTGCGATCCGTGGTTTCCTTGAATTGAAGTACGGAATTCTGAAAAATTCTGCCGGACATAGTAGTATCCTCCTGCGTGACCCGCATCGGTACATTGTGCAATCTGCTCAGTTGTTATCCCTATTATATCGTCATAATCACGGTTTTGCAAGCACTTTTTTATCTTTTATACAAAAAACTTGTCGCGTTTTTTGCTGTTCTGTCAGAATAATCACAGTCCACACACATGATACAGCGCGAAAACCTCCTCCTCCCGCAGAAAACGGTACTCTCCGGCTGCCAGCGCGTCCTCCAGCACCAGCGGCCCCATGGACAGTCGCTTCAGGTACAGCACAGGTGCGCCGCAGGCGGCCAGCATCCGCTTGACCTGATGGAATTTCCCCTCCCGCAGCGTCACGATGCAGGTGCGCTCCGGCAGAATTTCCAGCTTCGCGGGCAGGCACTTCAGCCCGTCCCCCAGCGTCATTCCGGCGGCGAACAACGCCGCGTGTTCGGGCGTGAGATCGCCGTCCACACGGGCAAAATACCGCTTGTCCACATGGCTTTTGGGACGCAGCAGACGGTGCGTCAGCTCACCGTCGTTCGTCAGCAGCAGCAATCCCTCCGTGTCCTTGTCCAGCCTTCCCACGGGCGCAAGCCCGATGCGGCGCAGGTCGCTTGGGAGCAGGTCAAGGACGGTGGACTGCCGCCTGTCCTCGGTGGCGGTGAGGACACCGGCGGGCTTGTGCAGCAGCACATAGGTAAAGCGGCGGAGCGGGACGCTCTCCCCCGCCACGGTGACAGCCGCCGCGGACGGGTCGAGCTTCACCTCGGCGGAGGCGGCGAGTACGCCGTCCACGCGCACCAAGCCCTGCCGCACCAGATCCTTTACCTCCCTGCGTGACCATCTGCCCGTGCCTGCCAGCAGCTTGTCAAGACGCTCCATGCACTCCCTCCTCACATAAATCAACAGTATCATAGCATATTTCGTGCGCGTTGGAAATAGGTAATTATGGGGTGATGAAAATGATGGTATTACATATATCCAAGCGCAAGATTATCGGCATGGCGGCGATCATCGCGGCGGCGGCAGTGGCAGCTGTGCTGCTGGCGGGGTGCTTTGCTGACAAGGAAAAGACCATTACACTCGCTGATACGGCGGAGATGGCGCAGTATCTGCGTACGCTTGGGTGGCAGGTAGAGGACACGCCCATTGAAACGCTCGACCTCCAGCTTCCGCAGGAGCTGGGGGAGAGCTGGGGCGACTACGCTGCCATGCAGTCTGAATATGGGTTCCCCTTTACAGACTTTGCAGGACAACAGGTGCGGCGGTTCACCTTCCGTGTGACGAACTATCCCGCCGTGGAAAAGGGCGTGCAGGCGAACCTGTACCTTTGCGGAGATACGCTCATCGGCGGGGACATCGTTGCCACGGGCAAGGGCGGATTCCAACACGGACTGGCGTTTCCTGCCGCATAAAGCTGAATACCAATTGTAGTACTTTGTCGAAAGTATACACATGCTTATCAATTTCCACTCGTAGGAAGCAATAAGCCCCGTGCCGGATGGCACGGGGCTTATATTCTCTGACCTCACGGTCAGGCTTTAACACGCAGTCCCTGTGGGGAAATTACTCCTCGATGGCGATGACAACGCCGGAACCCACGGTACGGCCACCCTCACGGATAGCGAAACGCAGACCGTTCTCGATGGCGATGGGGGTGATCAGCTCAACCTTCATATCGACATTATCGCCGGGCATGCACATCTCGGTGCCCTCGGGCAGGGTGATGACGCCGGTCACATCGGTGGTACGGAAGTAGAACTGGGGACGATAGTTGTTGAAGAAGGGAGTATGACGGCCGCCCTCCTCCTTGGTCAGAACATAGACCTGACCGGTGAACTTGGTGTGGGGATGAATGGAGCCGGGCTTGGACAGAACCTGACCACGCTCGATCTCGGTCTTGGCAATACCACGCAGCAGAGCACCGATGTTATCGCCGGCCTCAGCGTAGTCGAGCAGCTTGTGGAACATCTCGATACCGGTAACGGTGGTCTCGCGCTTCTCATCGGACAGACCGACGATCTCGACCTTCTCATTCAGGTTCAGCTTACCACGCTCCACACGGCCGGTAGCCACGGTGCCGCGGCCGGAGATGGTGAAGACATCCTCGACGGGCATCAGGAAGGGCATATCCTCCTTGCGGTCGGGGGTGGGGATCCACTCGTCAACAGCGTCCATCAGCTCCTTGATGCAGGCATACTCGGGAGCGTTGGGATCGGTGGACTCGGAAACCAGAGCGTTCAGAGCGGAACCGCGGATGATGGGGGTATCATCGCCGGGGAAGCCGTAGAAGTCAAGCAGCTCACGGACTTCCATCTCCACCAGCTCAAGCAGCTCCTCGTCGTCGACCTGATCGCACTTGTTCAGGAACACCAGCACGGAGGGCACGTTCACCTGACGGGCCAGCAGCAGATGCTCGCGGGTCTGCGCCATGGGGCCGTCGGAGGCGGCGATGACCAGAATAGCACCGTCCATCTGGGCAGCACCGGTGATCATGTTCTTGATATAGTCGGCGTGGCCCG
>CAVDXW010000012.1:0-33885 GCA_963613145.1 Bacteroidaceae bacterium
CAAAAATATTAAGTTAAGAATACCCGAAAAACCCCGTAAAATCAAGGGATTCCGGTCAGGGAGCTACCGAGTAGCGACCACGATTTCGAGTCAGTCCCGTTATGACCACTTCGATATGTCTCCGTATTTATTCCGCGAGAGCCTGCGTTTTGGTGCCGCCCACACCCACAGCCTGTATCATACCACACTTCCCGCCGTGGCGCAACCGTTTTTTGGAAGGAATATTCCTATGTCCCTGTTCAGGGTGTATTGCGGTTCTTTTCCCGGCGGTGTTTTTCTTGTCATTTTCTGCACACTGTGGTATGATAGCGGTACTTGCTGCTATGAAAAACGAGGTACATACCATGACTGAAAAGAAAACGCATATCCTCTCGCTGCTGGCGGCTCTGCTGTCGGCGGTTATCTTCGGCATGAGCTTTATGTTCTCCAAGCTGGCATTGGAGACGGCCAAGCCCTCGGTGCTGCTGGCGTTCCGCTTCACGGTGGCGGTGGCGGTCATGTCGCTGGTCATCCTGCTCAATGCTGCGGCGGGCAGACTGTGCGGCAGAAGACTGTTCGCGTTCTCGCTGCGCGGCAAGCCGCTGGGAAAGCTCGTTCTGCTGGGACTGGTGCAGCCCGTGGCGTACTTCATCTTTGAAAATTACGGCATTCTCTATACCTCGTCCGCCGTGGCGGGCACCATTATCGCCGCCGTGCCCGTGTGCTGCATCCTGATGGATGTGCTGGTGCTGCACGAGCGGGTCACGCGCCGGCGGGTGCTGTGTGCGCTCGGCGCGGTGGGCGGCGTGGCACTTATCTCCGCAGGCGGCGCGGTGATGATCTCGGCGCTGGGACTGCTGTTCCTGCTGCTGACGATGCTCAGCGACACGCTGTACTACGGCATCAGCCACAACGCTGCCAAGGTGTTCACACCGTTCGAGATGACCTATGTGATGTTCGTGGTGGGTATGCTTGTGTTCATCCCTGTGGCGTTGGTGCAGGCGGGCGGCCTGACGGGTGAGCTGATCACCGTTCCGGCGCAGAGCGGCCGCTTCTGGCTGGCGGTGCTGTATCTGGGCATCCTCTCCTCAGGCGTGGCCTACGGCCTGCTCAACTTCGCCAACAGCCACCTCACCGTGTCCGAGGCGTCGCTTTTCTCCAATGTGACCACAGTGGTGTCGGTGCTGGCGGGCGTCATACTGCTGCACGAGGCGTTCAGCCTGTGGCAGATACTGGGCGTGGCGGTCATTCTGCTGTGCGTGTTTATCGCCAATGTCTCCGCACCCGCGCAAAAACGGACAGAGAAGTGAAGTTGTGATTGTACAGTGCAGGGAGATATGCTATAATCACGGCAGAAAACAGTAAAAACGCTGCGTGAAATGCAGTATGCTGCGCCGCGAGGTGCTTCGGAGCGAATCCTGCCCGCCGCGCAGCAAAGGAGGAGAGCGTATGGCATCATTTGATTCCCTTATCATCGGCGAAATTGCGCGGGACACCAATGTGGACTACGATGGTACGGTGGTGCGCGCCATCGGCGGCGCGGTGTACTATTCCGGCTTTGCCGCCGCCAATATCGGCCACAAGATCGCGGTGCTGCCCAAGGCGGATCCCGAGGTGGATCTGAAGGCCGCCTTTGCGGAGGCTTCCAACATCACCGTCTACCCGCTGCACAGCCCCCACTCGTTCGTGACGAAGAATGTCTACCACACGGCAGATCGCGAGCGGCGCACCTCCACGGTGGACAGCGTGATCGACCCCTATAAGCCGGAGGAGGTGCCCGCGGAGATCGATGCGAGAATCTGGCATCTGGCGGGTCTGGTGCGGGGGGACATTCCCGACGAGATGATTCCCTTTGCCGCACGACACGCTATGGTGGCACTGGATGTGCAGACGATGCTGCGCTGCCTTGAAAAGGGCGGCATGGTGTATCATGACTGGGCGGCCAAGCGGGAGCTGCTGCCCTGCATCCGCTTCCTCAAGACCGACGCGGCCGAGGCGGAGGTGCTGACGGGACTTACCGACAGGGCGGAGGCTGCCAAGCTGCTCTATTCGTGGGGCGCGCAGGAGATCCTCATCACCCACAACAGTGAGGTGCTGGTGTACGACGGCAAGCAGATATATACCTGCCCCATTCGGGCGCGGAATCTCTCCGGCCGCACGGGACGGGGTGACACCACCTTTGCCGCCTATGTCAACGAGCGGCTGACGCACGACATTCCCGAAGCTCTGCAAACCGCCACGGCGTTGGTCTCCCTGAAAATGGAGACGCCGGGACCCTATCGCGGCACGCGGGCGGACATGGAGGCGTACAAAAAGGAATTTTTCATGTGAGCGTTCGCGAATGTCCGATATAACACAACGAACCCGCCCTCGGCTCCTTTCGGGAGCCGAGGGCGGGCGTTTCTTTTATGCAAAATGCTTACTTCAGTACGCGGACGCACCCTGCAATGAGGGACAGGGACACGGTGTCGCCCACGCGGAAATGCTCGGTGAGCTGGGGGTTGTAGACCTCCACGATGAGGGGCTGCTCGCCCAGCATGACCTCGTACTCGATCTTTGCGCCGTAGTAGGTGGCGCGTGAGACCTTGCCGCTCAGACGACCCTCGTCCTTGGTGAGAGTAAAGGATTCGGGGCGGACGGTCAGACAGCAGGAGCCGCCGACCTCCACGCCCTCCATCTTGCCGGGGGAGGGGATGGAGAAGGTCTGTCCGCCGATTTCGACCAGCGCGGCCTCGCCATCGCGACCCGTGAAGGTGCCGTCGATGAAGTTGGCCTTGCCGATGAAGTTGGCCACGAAGCGGCTGGTGGGCTGCTCGTAGATCTCCTGCGGCGTACCCTGCTGGCAGATAACGCCGTCCTTCATGATGACCACCTTGTCGGAGATGGCCATCGCCTCGGACTGGTCGTGCGTGACATACAGCGAAGTAATGCCCAGCCGCTGCTGGAGGGCGCGCAGCTCGTCGCGCATACTCTCGCGGAGCTTGGCATCCAGATTGGACAGCGGCTCGTCGAACAGCAGCACGGAGGGCTCGATGACCACGGCGCGTGCCAGAGCCACGCGCTGCTGCTGGCCGCCGGAGAGCTGGTTGGGGAACCGCTTCTCCATGCCCTTGAGCTGCATCAGCTCCACGACATCGTTGGTGCGGCGGATGATTTCCTCCTGCGGCAGCTTGGCCACGCGCAGACCGTAGGCGATGTTCTCCCAGATATTCAGGTGGGGGAACAGCGCGTAGGACTGGAACACCATCGAGATGCCGCGCTTGTTGGGCGGTATCTTGGCGACATCGCGCTCACCGATGAACACGCTTCCGCTCGTGGGGTACTCGAAGCCGGAAATCATGCGCAGGGTGGTGGTCTTGCCGCAGCCGGAGGGGCCGAGCAGCGTCACCATCTCGCCGTCCTTGATCTCAAGGTTGATGTGATCCACAGCCACGAAATCCTTGCCTGTGTCGGGCTGCTGGAAAATCTTTGTTATGTCCTTCAGGACGACGCCGGAGCTTTTCTGGCTGAACTCCGGTCTTTCATTCTCATGGCTCATTTGGATCCCTCCGTTTTCGATTTGGTTTTAGCCTGCGGCACCTTGGAACGGGGCGCCAGCAGGAGATTGATGACCGTGTTGAACAGACCGATGAACACCAGCAGGATACCTACCATCATGGTGACAAAGGCCGCCGCCTGCCCGTATTTCGCGAGGTCAAACAGCGAGTAGATGTTGCTGGTGACGAGCTTCCAGCGGGGCGAGACGAGGAAGATCACCGCACTCACCGCCGTGATCGCCTTCGTGAAGGAGTACACGATGCCGGAGAAGAAGGCGTTCTTCAGTATGGGCAGCGTGATGCGGCGGAAGGAATAGCCGGTATCCGCACCCAGAATGGTGGATGCCTCCTCGATGGAGTTGTCGATCTGCAAAAGGGTGGTGCTGCCGGACTCAATGGCCACGGGCATGTTGCGGAAGGTGAACACGATGACGAGGATCACGCCCGTGCCGGTGAGCGCCAGCGGCTCGGAGTTGAAGCCCAGAATATAGCTGATGCCCAGCACCGTACCGGGGACGGCGAACATCAGGACGGAGGACACCTCGATAAACCGCTTGCCGAAGTAGTTCCGCTTGGCGGTGATGTAGGCGATGATCATGCCCAGCAGTCCGCCGATGACGGCGGAGATCAGGCCGAGCACCATGGAGTTCTTCAGGCTGTCCCAGCCGTACTGGAGAGCGCGGCGGTACTGATCCAGCGTCAGCGTGAAGTCAACGCCCCATGTGCGGACGAAGGAGGCGAAGATCACCGTGCCGTAGAACAGGATGATGACCGCCGAAATAATCATGCAGAAGGCGAACAGCGGCCACTTGATATGCGGCTCGTCAATGAGCTTGCGCGCCTGCGTGGGCTTGCCGGTGACGGTGACGAAGCTCTTTTTGTTGACCCAGTATTTATTGAGAAGATACGCGATCACGGCCGGCAGCAGCAACAGCAGTGCCAGCACGGAACCCTTGCGCATATCGTAGCTGCCTGTGATAATGTTGTAGACCTCGATGGAGAGGGTGGTGTAGTCGCCGCCGATGGTCGCGGGGTTGGAGAAGTCCTCCAGCGACTGAATGAACACCAGCAGCGCGCCGGAGATGATGCCGGGGAGCGACAGGGGGAAGGTGACCGTCCAGAAGGTTTTCCAGCGGCCTGCGCCCATGTTGCAGGCGGCATCCTCCACGGAGGCATCAATGGACGCCAGAATGCCGGAGAGGGTCAGGTAGGCAATCGGGAAAAAGCTCATCACCTGCACCACGATAAGGCTTTTCATGCCGTAGACGCTGCTGTTCACGATGTGGAGCAGATCCTTGGAGATGAGCCCCTGCTTGCCGAACAGGAAAATGATGGACAGGGACAGCACGAACGGGGGAGAGAGGATGGGCAGGGTCGCCATCGTCTTGAGGAAGCCCTTGGCGGGCACATTGACGCGGGTGATGGTGTAGGCAAACACATAGCCCACGAAGGTGGCGATGGCCGCTACGATAAGACCCAGTGCCATGGTGCGGCCAAAGACCTTGCCGTAGCGGGGTGTCTGTAATATGGTAATCAGATTGGCCAGTGAGAAGGAGCCCGTCTCGTCCGTGAGACTGTACACCAGCGTTTTGGCCAGCGGGTAGACGACGAACAGCAGCAAAAGCGCGATCGATAGGATGATGGCCGCCAGCAAAAGAGGCTGTCGGAAAATCATTTTCGTCTCGTTGAGTCGCTTTGCGCGGGTAGTGGCATTTGCCATAAGCGTTCCTCCTGAGTGAGAGAAGTGTCGAAGCGGGTGCGGACGGGTACTGGAATAAGCGGGCCTCCTCCCTCCGTAGGGGAGGAGGCCCGCCGCTTAGGTTCTGCTCAGACTTGCTGCGTGGATATAAGGCTTAGCCCTCGGGCTTGGTGGCAATCTTGTTCTCGAACTGCTCGCAATACTCGCTCTTTACGCTGGCAGCCCAGACCGCATCGTAGTCGATGACCTTAACCTGATCCAGCGTGACCAGACCGTCAGCCACGGGTGCGGAGGTGTTGGTGGGCACACGGAAGGAGTCGTTCTCGGCGTAGCAGGACTGGCCGGCCTCGGAGGTCATCCAGTCGATGAACTTCTTGGCGTTCTCCTGCTCCTCGGCCTTGCCGCCCTTGATCAGTGCCATTGCGCCGACCTCATAGCCGGTGCCGTCGGAGGGGAAGCTCAGCTCAATGTGGTAGCCCTCGGGAGTGAGCTGCAAAGCGTCGTGGGAGAAGGTCAGAGCGATGGCGGCCTCGCCGATGGCCACGGCGTTGGGCGCGGCGGAGCCGGACTTGGTGTACTGGCTCATGTTGACATTCAGATCCTCAAGATAATCCCAGACCTTGTCGTCACCCTTGAGCTGCACCAGCGTGGCCAGCACGGTATAGGCGGTGCCGGAGGTGGCGGGGTGCGCCATGATGATCTCGCCCTTGAACTCGGGCTTCAGCAGGTCATCCCAGCTCTTGGGATAGTCCAGACCCTTCTCGGCAAACCAGTCGGAGTTGCAGGCAAAGGCGATGCAGCCGACATAGATGGGATTCCATGTGCCGGTGGGGTCGATGTAGGTGTCGGGCGTTGCGCTGAGGTTGGGGGACTGATACGCCTCCAGCAGGCCCTTATCTACGGCGGCGATGTAGTTATCGGTGGAGCCGCCGAACATCAGGGTAGCCTGAGGGTTGTCCTTCTCGGCCTCGACGCGGGTCAGCATCTCGCCGGCGGAGAGACGGACATAGTTGATGTGGATGCCGGTCTCCTCTTCAAACTTGTTGAAGTAGTAGATGACCTCGCTCTCGGGGAAGGCGGTGTAGACGGAAAGCTCCTTGCTGCCGGTGGTCTCCGTGCTTGCGGAGTCATCGGTCGCGGTCTGCCCGCCGCCGCAGGCGGTGAGGGCAAACAGGCTGGCGGCGGCCAGCAGAGCCGCGAGCAGTCGTTTGATGGATCTCTTCATAGATGGTTCTCCTTTTTTCATCCAGATTTCTATTTCGATCCCCCGGCGGGGGAGGGAAACCGTGTGTCAGCGCGGGCGGCACATCGCCCACACCGCGTTGTGGTCGGAGAGCTCGGTGCCCTGAAAGGCGGCCAGCGCGGAGCCGGGAGGGGCATAGGTCATATCCGCCGCAGCGGTGGAGACCATGCGGCTTTCGGAGGCGGTGAAGCCCTTGAGGAGGATCCAGTCCAGCCGCAGGGGGAGGAAGGAGCTGTCCGGCAGGGGCTTGCGGCGGGTGAGCTTGGGCTCGCAGGGGACGATCTGATAGCCGTCCGCCGTACACAGGGGCAGGAGGGGTTCAAAGTCGGCAACCTCCTCCAGACAGCGGCGGCGCAGGGCGGGATCGGCGGCAATGTCGCCGATGTCCTCCTTGGCACGGCCGTCGAAGGTGTTGGTGTTCAGGTCGCCGCCCAGAATCAGGGGCATGTCGGGCAGCTCGCGCCGAACGGCCTCAAGTATCACGGCCATCTGCGCCCTGCGTCCCTCGCCGTGGGTGCGGTTTTCCAGATGGATGGACACCGCGCCGACCGCCTGTCCGCCCACCTCCAGCTCCGCGTAGACCGCCACGCGGCCGCCGATGCGCCGCTGGCGGTCGAAGTACCAGTTGTACTGCTCCGGCAGGCGGATAACACCGGCGCGGCGGATCGGCCAGCGGGAGAAGACGGCGTTGCCGTGGAAGCCCTTGGCGTTCTCATCGTTCACCAGCTCGATAAACTCCAAGCCCCATGCGTAGTTCAATCCGAAGGCCTGTGCCAGCTCGCGGGCGGTGTTCCTGTTGGCGGAGCGGGCGCAGCCGTCGTCCAGCTCGTTGGCCAGAATGATGTCGAAGGGCTGTATATCGGGGCAGTCTCGCAGGAAGTCCTGTATCTCGGGGAGGTTCACGCCGCGTTCCATGTTGAACATCAGCACGCCCAGACCCTCCGGCCTGTGGGACGGCGGGGAGACGAAGTTGTCCGTCTCGGCGTGGTGGAACTGGGGTATCTGCGCCATGACAGCCTCCTGCGGCTGCGTGTCCAGCAGTGCGCCCAGACGCTTGCGCTCTTGCAGTGAGATACCTTCCATGAGTAACGCTCCTTTGGTGCTCCTTGAAAATTTATTAGAGTATAGCATTTTTCACAAAAAAGGTCAAGAGGAAATGCATGATTTTCGCGAATATGGCGGAGACCACGGCGGATTCCCGACAGACGGCATAGCAAAAGGCAAAAAAAGGCTCTCCGCCGCTGTCGGACGGAGAACCCCGTGCTTCGTGTTTCACCTGTCCGCCATCTTCACGGCGGTTTCCAGTGCAATCTGTATCATGTTGGTGAATGTGGTCTGCCGCTCGTCGGCGGTCAGCTCCTCGCCCGTGACCAGATTGTCCGAGATGGAGCAGATGGCCAGTGCCCGCTTGCCGGTATAGGCGGCGGTGCAGTACAGCCCTGCCGCCTCCATCTCCACGGCCAGCGCACCCATCCTGCCGAAGCGCATGTTCCGCCCTGCGGCATCGTAGAAGGTGTCGGAGGAGTAGAGATTACCCACGGGCATCTTCACGCCCAGCTCCCTTGCACTCTCCACGGCGGCCATCAGCAGCTCAAAGTCGCAGATGGGCGCGTAGTGTCCGCCCAGCTCGAACTGGGCGGCAAAGTCGGAGTTGGTGCAGGCACCCTGTCCCGCCACCACGCTGCCCAGCTCCAGCTCGGCGCGCATGGCTCCGGCGGAGCCGATGCGGATGATATTGTCCACATCGTACTGGGTGTACAGCTCGTAGGAATAGATGCCGATGGACGGAATACCCATGCCGCTGGCCATAACGGACACGGGGACGCCCTTATAAGTGCCCGTATAGCCCTGCACGCCGCGCACATTGTTGACCAGCTTCGGCGCGGTCAGGAAGCTCTCGGCGATGAATTTTGCGCGCAGAGGGTCGCCGGGCATCAGTACGGTCTTGGCAAAATCGCCCTTTTGGGCGTTGTTATGTGGTGTGGACATGCTGTTTCCTCCTCGTTGCAGTTATTTCTCCATGGCCTTTACCGCCTTGACGATGCGGCTTGTGCCCAGCCGATCCGCGCCCAGCGCGATAAAGTCCTTTGCGTCATTCAGGCCGGCAATGCCGCCCGCCGCCTTGATTCTGACATGGGGCGAGACATGCGCCCTGAACAGTGCCACATCCTCGCGGGTGGCTCCGCCTCCGCCGAAGCCCGTGGAGGTCTTGATATAGTCCGCGCCGGACTCGCTCACCACGCGGCACATCTCGATTTTCTCCTCCTCGGTCAGGAAGCATGTTTCGATAATGACCTTCAGCAGCCTGCCGCCGCAGTGCGCCTTGACCTCTCTGATCTCCTCCAGCACCTTGCCGTACAGCTTGTCCTTCACCCAGCCGATATTGATCACCATGTCGATCTCGGACGCGCCGTTCTGCACGGCATCGGCGGCCTCGAAGCACTTGGCGGCGGTGGTGTCGTAGCCGTTGGGGAAGCCGATGACGGTGCAGACGGCGATCCTGCCCGCGACATACTCCGATGCCTGCTTGACATAGGCGGCGGGGATGCACACGCTGGCGCAGCCGTATCTGATGCCGTCGTCACAGACGGACTTGATCTCCGCCCATGTCGCCCCCTGCGCGAGCAGGGTGTGATCTACGCGAGAGAGAATGTCCTGCAACTCCTTATCCATATTTAAGACTCCTTTTTCGGAATTTATCCCGTATAATATGGCTGCATTGTATCACATTCCACCGCAAATAGCAACCCACGCGCCGCCGTTATTTGGGAAGCCGTCCCTGTGCGAGGAGCCACGCGCCCGCCGTCAGCAGGAGCGTTTCCGGCGGCAGGTGCGACCAACGCAGCGGCAGGGGAATGTCCTGCGGCTCGATGAAGCCGCCGCCCACGGCGGCCAGCCGCCGCTGCACGCACAGCACCGGCGGGGCAGACAGGCTGGACAGCGTGAGACTGCTGCGGCGCGAAAGCCCGCAGTCCACCACCTGACGGGCGCGGAGAAGACAGCCCGCCTCCTGCGGCAGCAGCACCGTGCGGCACAGGGGCAGGCGGCGCAGCTCCGCCAGACGCGCCGCACCGCGGCCGTTCAGCACCAGCAGCTCCCAGTGGCGGGAGAGCAGCTCCTTTTCCCCCACAGCCGCCACCGACGGCGGCAGCTCACGCGCCCACGCCGCATCGCCGGCGCGGAAAAATGCGTTGTCGCTCATGTTGCTTCACCTCGTGGATAGTATGTGCGGAATTTCCTCTGTTCTTTCCGATAAAATTGTGCTATACTGATAGACAGCTCACAAAAAGGAGGCCGCGCCATGCCTTTCCGCGCACATTTACATACGGTGACACGCCACCGCCGACTGGTGCGGCACTACTGCTTCAAGCTGGGATTGGTGTGGCAGGGTCTGACCCACGACCTGAGCAAATACAGCCCCACGGAGTTCTGGCGCGGCGTGAAGTACTATCAGGGCTGGCGCAGTCCCAACGATCAGGAGCGGCTGGAAAACGGCGTAAGTCTGGCGTGGCTGCACCACAAGGGACGCAACCGCCACCACTTTGAATACTGGATCGACTACTGCCGCCGCGAGGACGGGACAATATTCATCGGCGGGTGCAAAATGCCGAAAAAATATGTGGCGGAGATGTTCTGCGACCGTATCGCCGCCTGCCGCGTCTATCAGGGGGAGAAGTATACGGATGCCTCGCCCTATGAATACTATCAGCGGAGCAAGGATCTGCGCCGCACGGACGCGAGCCGCTTTATGCACCCCGAAACGGCGGCACTGCTGGACCGCTGGCTGCTGCTTTTGAAGGAGTGCGGCGAGGCTGCGGCCTTCGACGCCATACGGCGCGAGCTGGCGGAAAAGAGCTATTAAGGGGTAATTTCCGCTTGATTCTGCCCCGCCTTTCGCGGTTTTTACCGCAGGACACGGCTTTGTTAAGAGAAAGACAAGAAAATCCCGAACTTTTTTCTTGCTTTCCGGCATTTTCTGATATACAATATTTTGGTACATTTTGATGTGAGGTTGTCAACAACATGACCCATCCCTACAAAACGCGGCAGGGCGGCGCAACGGTGACGGTCTTTGTCCCCTACGACTGTCAGAATAACTGCCCCTTCTGCATCAACAAAAAAGAATATGCGGACTGCTCCGGCTTCTCGCTGGAAAAGATACTGGAGAGCATTCGGGTGATGGACGGCATCACGCCGCACTGCGATTTCGTCTTCACCGGCGGCGAGCCGCTGGCCGATTTGAACGCCCTGCAACAGATGCTGGATGCTATCCCTGCCACCCACAAGGTCTATATCAACACCACCTTCCCCGAACAGAGCCATACCCCGTTCGAGGAGATGCTGGCTTTCACGCAGAAAAACCGCGGCAAGATCACATGCATGAACATCTCCCGCCACCTCCAGCACTATGTGGAGGAGAGTCCCGACGAGGTGCTGGGGAGGATTGCCTGTCCCACGCGCATCAACTGCGTGCTGTACAGGAACTACCCTGTGGCGAAGCTCACGGACTATGTGGAGCGTTTCCTGCCGTACCGCATCCCCATCCAGTTCCGCTACGACTATACGGAGACGACGCCGGAGAACCTGTACGAGGAGAAGAACGACCGCATTTTGCAGGATCTCAAGCGGCTGTTCACCTACAAGGGGCTGGACGGCTGCCGTATGCGCAACGGCTTCCACTTCGAGTACAAGGGACTGCACATGACCTATCACAAGACGCTGCCCTACTCCACCATCACGGAAAAGGGCGACGACGGCGTGACCTACGACATTCTCTACGACATCCTCATCAAGCAGAACGGGGAGATACACAGCGATTGGACGGGCGTGAAGATGGATGTGGACGCCTACCGCGCCGTGGTGTTCGAGCCGTATGACCTCCGCGTGCTGAACGGCACGGTGGACTTCTGATTTCCGCATATACAACAATAAGAGAAAAAAGAACGGCTCCGGCCGTTCTTTTTTTTCGGCGGAACCTGCGTGCCGTTTACGCCGTCATAGAGAGTGAAACAAATTTAATGTGTTCTTAAGCGTTTTCCCCCTTTTACTTTTCCTCCGTTTGTATTATAATGCTAAGTTGAACCGACCGAAGACGGGTCAGTTAAAAACAGCTTTTAGTGAAGATAAGGAGCGATTCTTATGAAACGATTTGTGGCACTGCTGCTGGCGGCTGTGACCGCCCTCACACTGGTCGCCTGCGGCGACAAAAAGACCGCTACCGTGGACGCGGTGGGGCTGGGCGCGGCTCTCAGCGAGCGGGTGCAGTTTGATACGAAGATGGCCTCCGTCGAGGCAGGGGATTATCTGGAGCTGCCGGAGAAATGCGATGCCGTCGCCTATATGTCCGGCGAGCGCACGATGGAGGAGATCTTCGTGGTGGAGTGCTACGACAAGACCTCTGCCGCTGCGGTGAAGGTGTCCATGCAGAGCCTGCTGGACAGCCAGAAGCAGGAGATGGAGCGGTATGAGCCCGAGGAGGTCGCCCGCCTGAACAACGCCATCTTCGCCACCTACGGCACCTGCGTGGTGCTGTGTGTGACCAATGACACCGATACCGCCGAGGCGGTCATCAAGGAGTATGTGGGATGAGCTCACGCTATGAACGGCGGCAGGGCGGCGGCGCGATACTGCTGCTGATTGCAGCGGCGGCGCTCGTCGTCGCGGTGGTGGCGATATTCTCCGACATATTCAGCGGCAG
The DNA here is from genome assembly GCA_963613145.1 of Bacteroidaceae bacterium. Taxonomy (GTDB): domain Bacteria; phylum Bacillota; class Clostridia; order Oscillospirales; family Oscillospiraceae; genus Vescimonas. Next base: position 12,156 of record CAVDXW010000012.1, read on the forward strand.
CACGGCGGACAAAACGGGGAACGACACCGCTGTCACCGACGGCGCAGACACGCAGACAGACACCGCCGCCGACGCGGACAGGACGGACGATGCCGATACGGATGGAGCCGGCGGCAGCACCGCGCAGGACGGGCAGGGCGATACCTCGACCCCCGTTACACCCTCCAAGACCGTGACCACCACGAAGCCCGCCTCCTCCAATGTTATCACCACAACGGAAACGCCCTATCAGAGCGGCGGCGTGTATGTGGTGGGCAACACGGGCTACGAGATGTACAGCTATGTCGATTCGCTCGCGCAGAAGTATCAATCCGTGGTGAACGCCGTGGCGGACAGCCTGAAGGGTGTGTCCGATGTGTATGTGATGGCGGTTCCGCTCTCCAGCGGCATCACCCTGCCGGACGCGCTGTATGACGACATCCCCGGCAGCGACCAGCAGCAGGCGGAGAAGGATATTCTGGCGGGAATGGGGAATAATGTAAAGACCGTGCCCCTGTACGATGCGCTGATGGGCCACCGCACGGAGTATATCTACTTCCGCACCGACCATCACTGGACGGCGTTGGGTGCGTACTATGCCTATGCGCAGTTCTGCGCGGTCAAGGGCATCACGCCCCACGCGCTGAGCGACTATGAGGTCAGCCAGTTTGACGGCTTCCTCGGCTCGTTCTACAACGACGGCGGCAAGCCGCAGGCGATGGCGGACACGCCGGACACGGTGAACGCCTACCATCCCGTCAGCTCCACCGCCGCCATGAAGTACGGCGACAGCGAGAACAGCACCCTGACGGGCGGCAAGGTCATCTTTGACGAGTCCACCGCAGCCGCCAGCCTGAAATACGGCACCTTCATCATGGGCGACAACCCCTACACCGTTATCGAGAACCCCGAGGTGAGCAGCGGCGAGAGCTGCATCGTGGTCAAGGAGTCCTTCGGCAACGCGCTTGTGCCGTTCCTCATGGATCACTATCAGACGGTGTATGTCATCGACTACCGCTACTACTCCGGCAGCGTCAGCGCACTGGCCAAGGCCAAGGGCGTGACGGATGTGCTGTTCGTGAACAATCTCTCCGCCATCCGCGGCAGCTATCAGATCGGCAAGCTGGCGGGCGTAAAGTAGCTCTGTCCCTGCCTCCCTCTGTGAGGCATCTGTCGGTGAAGCCGGCCGAGGGAGAGAAATCATACCATACGGAACAGGGCGGGCTTGCCCGCCCTGTTCTTCTGACAATACCCGACAACACTGCAAAGGAGAATACCCTGTCATGGTTTTTAGCAGCACCGTATTCCTGCTGGCATTTCTGCCGATGGTGGCCATCCTGTATTACATCTGCCCGCGAAAGCTGCGCAACGCGCTGCTGCTGCTGTTCAGCCTGCTGTTTTACGGCTGGGGCGAGCCGAAGTACATCATCATCATGGTGATCTCCACCGTGTTCGACTACTGCAACGGCCTCGGCATCGGCTACTTCCGCGCCAGGGGGAGGGAATCGGGTGCCAAGGCGGTGCTCGTCATTTCCGTGGTGGGCAATCTGGCGATACTCGGCTTTTTCAAGTACACGGATTTCGCCATCGAGAACATCAACGGGCTTTTCGGCACGGCTATCCCTGCGCTGGGGCTGCTGCTGCCCATCGGTATCTCGTTCTACACCTTCCAGACCATGAGCTACACCATTGATGTCTACCGCAGGCTCGTGCCGCCGCAGAAGAACATCATCGACTTCGGCGCGTATGTCACGCTGTTCCCGCAGCTTATCGCGGGACCCATCGTGCAGTACAAGACGGTCGCCTATGACCTTGAGCACCGCCGCGAGAATCTCGCCGAGGCGAGCGAGGGCTTGCAGCGTCTTGTAATCGGTTTGGGCAAAAAGGTGCTCATTGCCAATCAGATGGGCGCGATATGGGAGGAGATCTCCGCCATGTCCGATCCCTCGGCACTCACGGCGTGGATCGGTGCGATCGCGTATACCTTCCAGATATACTTTGATTTCTCCGGCTACTCCGACATGGCGATCGGCTTGGGGCATTTCTTTGGCTTTCACTTTCTGGAGAACTTCAATTACCCCTACGAATCCCGCTCCGTCACGGAATTTTGGCGGCGGTGGCACATCAGCCTGTCCACATGGTTCCGCGAGTATGTCTATATCCCGCTGGGCGGCAACCGCAAGGGCATGGGGCGGCAGCTCCTGAATATCGCCATCGTCTGGCTGCTGACGGGTCTGTGGCACGGCGCAAGCTGGAACTTCGTCCTCTGGGGCGTATACTACGCGGCACTGCTGCTGCTGGAAAAGACGGTGCTGCTGCGGTGGCTCGGCAGGGCTCCCCGCTGGGTGGGGCATGTCTACACCTGCCTGTGCTTCGTCATGGGCTGGGTGCTGTTCGCCCTCACGGACTTCTCCGCACTGGGGCAATATGTGGCGCACATGTTCTCCGGCACGCTTGCCGACAGCACCACGGCGTACCTTCTGCGGTGCGACTGGCTGCTGCTGCTTCTGGCGGCGGTGGGCAGCACCAGCCTTCCCAAGCGGCTGTGGCAGAAGCGGGAGGGAGCTCTCTCTCCCGCGCTGGCCGACGCTGTGCGCACGGTGTGGGCGGCGGCTGTGCTGCTCGTGTCCGTGGCTTTTCTGGTGGGCGACAGCTACAACCCGTTCCTGTACTTCAGATTCTAAGGAGGCGGCGTTATGAAAAAAAGAACCGGCCTTGTGCCGCTCATCACCATATCCGCCATCCTGCTGGGACTGTCCGTGGGGAGCTTCTTCCTCACGCCGGACAGGGCGTTTTCCGAAAACGAGAACCGCTATTTGCAGCTCACGCCCAAGCTCAGCTGGGACGCGGTGATGTCCGGCGACTTCATGGAGGACATGGAGGACTACACCGGCGACCAGATCATCTTTCGCGATGTCTGGACGGCGGCGCGCTCGGTTTTGCAGCGGGCGGAGGGTAAGCAGGACATCAGCAGCACCTACATCGGCGCGGACGGCCGCTACTTCGCCAAGGTCACGGACGACACCTTCGACACCGCAGCACTGACGAAAAACGCGGAGTATATACGCGACTTCTTTGTGCGCAGCGGCAAGAGCTGCACGGCACTGATCGTCCCCAGTCCTGCGGGTATCCTGCGCGACAAGCTGCCGCAGAATGCGCCCTATTACGATGAGGCGGCGGCGTTCGATGTCCTGCGCACTGCGCTGGGCGACACGCTGCTGGACACGCGGGCAACGCTCTCGGCCGTGGACGACCCCTACTACCACACCGACCACCACTGGACGACGATGGGCGCGTATGCCGCCTACACGCGCTGGGCGGAGGCTACCGGCCACACGGCGCGGCAGTATGACCTCGCCCTCGCCACGGACAGCTTCCGCGGCACGCTCTACTCCAAGGTGCTCCTGCCCGACAGCGTGTACGACAGCGTGTACTACGCGCCGCAGGTCACGGCGCAGAGCGTCGTCTGCGACGAAAAGGACGGTGCGCTCTACGACCTGACCGCGCTGGAGCAGAAGGACAAGTACGAACTGTTTCTGGGCGGCAACTACGGCCGGTGCGTCATCACCACGGGCACGGAGAACGGCAAAAAGCTCCTGCTGATCAAGGACTCCTTTGCTAACTCCTTCGTCCCGTTCGTGCTGGAGGACTACGAGAGCGTCACCATGATCGACCTGCGCTACTTCCGCGCCAGCCTGACCGAGCTGGCGGCGGAGGCGGACGACATCCTCGTCCTGACGGAGATCACCAATTTGGCGGGCTCCGCCGACTACTTCAAGCTGGCGAAATGACCTGCTTCCACCCGAAAAACGAAAAAGCGGCGTGACACCCGTCACGCCGTTTTTCTCGTCATGCCGTCAGCTTCAGTCCCACAATGCCGGCGAGCAGCAGTCCCACGAACAGAAGACGCGGGGCGGTCACAGGCTCGTGAAAGGCCAGAATGCCCACGGCCACCGCACCCAGTGCGCCGATGCCCGTCCAGATGCCGTAGGCCGTGCCCATCGGCAGCGTTTTTGTCGCCTGTGACAGAAAGAAGAAGCTCGCCACCATGCCCACGATTGCCCACACCGATGGCCACAGCCGCGTGAAGCCCTCGGACAGCTTCAGAAAGGTGGACCAGAACACCTCCAGCCCGCCCGCGATGAAAAGATACACCCATGCCATGTGATTTTCCTCCGCAAAGCAAAAAATGCGCCCACAGAGCGCACCTTCCAAGACCTAACGGCGCACCTGCGAACGCCTGCCCGTCACCCGGTGGCGGCGGACAGCGTGTATACCTTACCACCTCCCGCCGTAAAAGTCAAGAGCAAACGAAGGAGCGGATACAAACCGCAGCGGGCAAGGACGAAAGCCGCTAAAAATTCCGCAAACGATTGACGCAGGGGACAAAAAAGGGTATACTCACCTTGACATTATGGGGAGCAGAGCGCGGCAGGGGAGAGACTGCGGGTTCTGACCGAAAAGGAATCTTTGCGCAAAGGAGCAAATGCGTATGAATGAAATATATGTCGTGGGGCACCGCAACCCCGACACCGATTCCATTGTGGCGGCCATGTCCTATGCCGCGCTGAAGAACGCGCTGGGCGAAAAGGAGTATGTGGCGGTACATCTGGGCACCATCAGCGATGAAACGAACCGTATGCTGGAGCGGTTCAGCTTCAAGCCGCCGCGCTGCATCCAGAATGTCCGCACGCAGGTGCGCGATCTGGAGTACGACCGTCCGCCCTGCCTCGATGCCTCGGTGACGATGGACAGGGCATGGAAGCTCATGCGTGAGCAGAAGATCTCCGCCATCCCCGTGGTCAATGAGGACGGCACGCTGCACGGTATGCTGTCGGCAGGGGACATTGCCACCTTCAGCCTGAACACCGTGGTCAACCCGCGTGTGGACGAGATACCGCTTTTCAATCTGCTTAGCGTCATTGAGGGGCGCGTCATGGGCGACGGCGGCGATTTGGTGGACAGCGTGAGCGGCAGTGTGGCGATCGCCCTGCCGCAGAACTGTGAAAACCTCCTGTTTGACGACAGTGACAGCATCGTGCTGTGCGGCAGCCAGCCGGATATGATACGCCGCGCACTCAATAAGCAGGTGGCCTGCCTCATCCTCTGCCAGACGGATGTGGAGCAGGAATGGCTGGAAAACGCCGGCAAGACCTGCGTCATCTCCACGCCGCTGGATGCCAGCCGCGTCCACCGCCTCATCTATCAGGCCACGCCCATCGACCGTCCCTGCGCCACGGAGGGGTTGATCTCCTTCCATCTGGACGACTACATCGACGATGTGCGCGAGGTTGTGCTCAAGAGCCGTTACCGCTGCTACCCCGTGCTGGACGACGAGGAAAAGGTTGTGGGCACGCTGTCGCGCTATCACCTGCTGAAGCCGCGCCGCAAGCAGGTCGTGCTGGTGGACCACAACGAGCTGGCGCAGACCGTGCCCGGCATCGAGCAGGCGGAGATACTCGGCATCATCGACCACCACCGTCTGGCGGACATCCAGACACGCCAGCCCATCGCCGTGCGCAACGAGCCGGTGGGCAGCACCAACACCATCATCACCTCCATGTATCAGGAGCACGGCGTTACGCCCTCGCCGCACATGGCGGGGCTGATGGCAGCGGCCATCCTGTCCGACACCGTTATGTTCAAATCCCCCACCTGCACCAAACGGGACATCGCCATGGCGGAGCGGCTGGCGCGTATCGCACGGGTATCCCTGAGCGATCTGGGGCGCGAGCTGTTCAGCGGCAGCAACGACAGCAAGTCCGCCGAGGAGCTGCTGCGCAGCGACTTCAAGGAGTTCCACATCTCCGAGCAGATACTGGGCGTGGGGCAGATCACCTGCATCGATTCGCAGCGGCTGATGGAGCGCAAGGACGAGCTGCTGGGGGCCATGCGCACCATGCAGAAGGCCAACAGCTACGACATGGTGATACTGATGCTCACGGATGTTTTGCAGGAGGGCTCACAGCTGCTTTACATCGGCAGTGACGACACCATGCGCAACGCCTTCGGCGTGGAGCCGAAGGACAACGCGGTGTTCCTGCCGGGCGTCATGTCCCGCAAGAAGCAGGTCATACCCATGCTGACGACCCTGTGGGGCTGAGAAAAAGCGCAAAGGAAAAACAACGCTCCCCCGAAGACATCCTTTCGGGGGAGCATTTTTTCCTGTGAGGAATCGCCCAACGGGCGAGACCATTCCTACCATACCACCATATGGGCGGCAATGCAAGAGAAACTTTCGCTTTTGCAACGATTTCTCCCTAATACTCCATACTATGCCGCAAAAGGCGGCAAATATCTCCGTTTTGCACCGTTGACAGCGGAGCCGCGGCGGTGTACTATCGGAGCATATTTTTTTTAGAGTGGGAGATGGCGGGATGAAATACATTTTTGTGACAGGCGGCGTGGTGTCCGGCTTGGGTAAGGGCATCTGTGCCGCCTCGCTGGGGCGGCTGCTGAAGCAGTGCGGCCTGCGCGTGCGGAACCAGAAGTTTGACCCCTACCTGAATGTGGATCCGGGCACGATGAGCCCCTACCAGCACGGCGAGGTGTTCGTCACCGACGACGGTGCGGAGACGGATCTGGACTTGGGGCACTACGAGCGGTTCGTCGATGTGGCACTGACGGGCGACAGCTCCGTTTCCTCCGGCAAGATATACTGGTCGGTGCTCAACCGCGAGCGGCAGGGCGGCTACCTCGGCGGCACGGTGCAGATCATCCCGCATGTCACGGACGAGATAAAACGCCGCCTCTACGCCATGGACGACGGGCAGACGGATGTCGTCATTGCCGAGATCGGCGGCACGGTGGGCGACATCGAAAGCCAGCCCTACCTGGAGGCCATCCGTCAGGTGGCGGCGGAGCAGGGACGGGAGAATGTGCTGTATATCCATGTGCCGCTGGTGGTGTCCATCCCCGGCAGCGGCGAGCTCAAGAGCAAGCCCACGCAGCACTCCGTCAAGGAGCTGCTGAGCGTGGGTATCCAGCCGGACATCCTCGTCTGCCGCACGGACAGCCCACTGCCCGACGATATGCGCAGGAAAATCTCCCTGTTCTGCAATGTCGGCGAGGACTGCGTGATACCGAATCTCACCGCCTCCACGCTGTACGAGGTGCCCCTGCTGCTGGAGAAGGAGGGGCTTTGCCGCGTGGTGTGCCGCAAGCTTGGGCTGGGCGCGGGCGAGCCGGACATGGCGCACTGGCGCGAGCTGGTGGCGCAGATACACGCGGCAGAGCAGCACCGCGTGACCATCGCGCTGGTGGGCAAGTACACGGAGCTGCACGATGCCTATCTCAGCGTGGCGGAATCCCTCTTCCACGCGGGCACGGCCTGCGGCGCGCAGGTGGACATCCGCTGGGTGGACTCCCAGCACCTCACGGCGGAGAGCATCGACAGGATGCTGGCGGGCTGCGGCGGCATATTAGTCCCCGGCGGCTTCGGCGACCGCGGCATCGAGGGCATGATACTGGCGGCGCAGTATGCACGGGAGCGGGGCGTTCCCTATCTCGGTATCTGTCTCGGTATGCAGATTGCGGTCATCGAGTTCGCCCGCCACGCGGCACACTGGGCGGACGCCCACAGCGCGGAGTTCGACACCGCCACGGCGCACCCTGTCATTGACCTGATGCCCGATCAGGTGGGCGTGACCGCCAAGGGCGGCACTATGCGGCTGGGCAAGTACCCCTGTGTGCTTGCGGAGGGCAGCAAGGCCCGTGCCGCCTACGGGCAGAGCGAGATATGGGAGCGACATCGGCACAGATACGAGTGCAATAACGATTTCCGCCCCGCGCTGGAGGCGGCGGGACTGTGCGTGGCCGGCACATCGCCGGACGGCCGTCTGGTCGAGGTGGTGGAGCTTCCGCAGCACCCGTGGTTCGTGGGCTGCCAGTTCCACCCCGAGTTCAAGAGCCGCCCCGACCGTCCCCATCCGCTGTTCCGCGGCTTCGTCGCGGCGGCATTGGAGCAGTAAAACGAAAAAAAGGACGCCATCGGCGTCCTTTTTTTAATGAAACCTGCCGTACACCGCCTGCGCCGCCTTCTGCGGCAGCACGGCGGAAAGCTCCTCCACCGAGGCGTTTTTCACCGCCGTCACCGAGCCGAAGTGCTGCAAAAGCCGCTTCCTCCGCGCCTCGCCCACGCCGGCAATGCCATCCAGCAGCGACCGCTTGGCGGACTTGGTGTGCTTCTGGTGGTGGTAGGCGATGGCAAAGCGGTGAACCTCCTCCTGCACCGTGCCGATGAGCGCGAAAAGCGCGGGTGTCTGCCGTATGCCCAGCTCCTCGCCCTGTGCGGTGACGAGGGCGCGGGTGTGGTGGCGGTCGTCCTTCACCATGCCCAGCACGGGGACGGACAGCCCCATCTCCGCGAGCACCTGCTCGGCAATGCGGGCGTGCTCCTCTCCGCCGTCGATGAGCAGCAGATCGGGCAGCGGCGCGAATTTCTCGTCCCCGTCCAGATAGCGGCGGAAACGGCGGTCGAGCACCTCACGCATGGCGGCGTAGTCGTCCGCGCCGCCGTTTTCTATGCGGAAGCGGCGGTAGGCGGACTTGAGCGGCCTGCCGTCCTGAAACACGACCATCCCGCCCACCTGATCGCTCCCGCCCGTGTGGGAGATGTCGTAGCTCTCCATGCGGCGCGGCAGCGCGGGCAGGCGCGCCGTCTCCTGCAAAAGCCGCAGTGTGCCGTTGATGCGCTGCGCCGCGTCGGTCACGCGCTCCACCTCCTCGCGGGCGTTGCGCTGCGCAATGTCCAGCAGGGCGCGGCGTTCTCCGCGCTGCGGCACGCGCACCGTGACGGTGTGGCCGCCGCGCTCCGTCAGCAGCGCGGCAAGCGCGTCCGCGTCCTCCGGCAGCGCGGGGAGAAGTATCTCCCGCGGCAGCACACTGCGCGGCAGGTAGTATTGCGGCAGCACGGCGGACAGCAGTGCGCTCTCGCTCTCGGCACTCTCGGGGAACACCTCCGTCTGCCGCGCCAGCAGGTCGCCGTTCTCAATGTGCAGCACGGCGCAGCCGGAGCGGGCGGGGCTTGTGTACGCACCCCACACATCCGTGTCGGCGCAGATGCCGGCGATGACCTTCTGATCCTTCGTCAGCACGGACAGGGCGCGCACACGGTCGCGCAGTGCGGCGGCCGTCTCAAAGTCCAACGCTTCGGCGGCGGCGTTCATCTGCTCTGTCAGCCGTGCGGTGACGCTGCGGAGCCTGCCGTCCAGCAGCGCGGCAGCCTGCGCTGTGCGGCGGCGGTACTCCTCCGCGCTTGGTCCGTCCTTGCGGCAGAAGCCGTCGCACCGCCCCATGTGGAAGTTCAGGCACGGGCGTTCCCTGCCGATGTCACGCGGGAAGCGGCGCGAGCAGGTCGGCAGGCGCAGCGCGGCGCACACCGCGTCCAGCGCAAGGCGCGTCTCGTGCCGCCCGCCGAAGGGGCCGTAGTACCGCGCCCCATCCTCCGCCGTGCGGTTCACCAGCGAAAAGCGCGGGTAGTCCCCGCCGCTCAGCCGCACGAACGGATAGCCCTTGTCGTCCTTGAGGAGAATGTTATAGCGCGGCTGGTGTCGCTTGATGAGCGAGTTCTCCAGCACCAGTGCCTCAAACTCCGAGCGGACGATGATGGTGTCGAACCTGTCCACATGGGCGACCATCAGCTTCGTTTTCCCGTTATGCGAGGCGGTGTCCTGAAAGTATTGGCTGACGCGGTTTTTCAGCTTTTTCGCCTTGCCCACATAGATGACCTGCCCGCTTTTGTCCATCATCAGATAGACGCCCGGCAGCAGCGGCAGCTCGTTGGCCTTGGCACGCAGCTCGTCCTTCGTCACGGCGTAAGCCTCCTCTCGGCAAAATAGATGCTGTGGACAGTATACCACCGGCACCGCAGGCGGACAAGAGAAAAATACCACCGCCTTAATCGGAAAAAGTGTTTGACAAACCGCCGCGTCTGGTGTAGAATATCCTTGGACATGAGTAAAGTCACCCCCCTTTACTAGTGTTTCCCCCCTGTCGGGTATTCCCCCCTTTTGCCCGACATCGACACGCGGAGCGTTGCGCTCCGCGTGTCTTGATTTTTATCGGGAATCCTGTCATGCGCGCCGGTCTGCGCCGCGAGGTAAGTGCCCTTGGGGTACTCCTCGGAATGACGGAGTTGAGTTTATCGACAAGCTGAGACGACCGCCTTGCGGCGGTCGTCTGTCGTTTCCTTATGATGTTGTTTATTCGTCCAGATTCTCGATCAGCTCGGCCAGCGCGTCAATGGCCTCCTTCTCGTCACTGCCGTCGGCAATCAGCGTCACGGTGGTGTCCTTCATAATGCCCAGACTGAGCACACCCAGCAGGCTCTTGGCGTTGACACGACGCTCCTCCTTCTCGACCCAGATGCCGCTCTTGAACTCATTGGCCTTCTGGATGAAATAGGTGGCGGGACGGGCATGAAGACCGACCTCGTTCTTGACTGTGATCTCCCGTGTATACATGAAACAGCACTCCTTACGCACACTTCAGAAATATCGCGCCAGAGGGTGCAGCGCGCGGAAACCAACCCTCACCATCCATTATTATACTGGATTATCAAAAGATTGCAATGGGCATTGATACGAAAATCCCGCGCTATGTCCCATAATTCGTGCCGCAATTTGTGAAAAATGCCTATTTCAGCTCCACCACGGTGACGCCCGCCTCGCCCTCACCGTAGCGGCCGAGACGGAAGGACTTCACCTGACGGCTCTTTTTCAGCAGCTGGTGAACGGCGGCGCGGAGTGCGCCTGTGCCCTTGCCGTGGATGATGGTGACGGTGCCCAGCTTGGCGCGCTGCGCCGCGTCCAGATAATTCTCCACCACGCTCTCGGCCTCCAGCGTCTCCAGCCCACGGATGTCCAGCTCGGCGGAGGCGCGGGCGGCGGGGACGGATACGGTCGTTCCGCCGCGCTGCCGCGCCGCGTCGGACTGCTTTTTCTTTTTCTCAATTTCCTCCGCCGTCTCCAGCAACCGCACCTGAGAGGCTTTGACGGTCATTTTCATCTTGCCCGCCTGCAAAAGCAGCGTGCCGTCGCCGTTGACGGCGAGCACCGCGGCTCCCGTGCGCACGCCCGACAGCTCCACCGTGTCGCCCACGGCGATGGGGCGCGTGGGCGCGGGGACGGGCTCCTCCGTGCTGTCGCGTTGGTGCAGGGCATCCTCCGCCTCGTTGAGACGGCGGCGAATGTCTGCCTTGCGGTCGTTTACCGCCTGATAGTCCGCCCGCTGCTGCTTGCGCCGCAGCTCGTCCAGCTCGGAGAACACCTCGTCCGCCTGCCGCTGCGCCTGCTGCACGATGCGCCGTGCCTCCGCCTCGCCCTTGGTGCGGGCGTTCTCCTTTGCCTTTTCCATCTGCTCGCGGAAGGTACGCGCCTTGCGTGCGTCCTCCTCCCGCTGCCGCCACAGGCGATCCGCCTCGCCCTGTGCCTTTTCCAGCCGCTGCCGTTTTTCCTCCAGCTGCGTCAGCACATCCTCGAAGCGGACGGACTCGCTGTCCATCTGTGCCTTGGCGTTTTCGATAACGCTCTCGTCCAGCCCCAGTCGGCGGGAGATGGCGAAAGCGTTGGATTTTCCCGGAATGCCGATGAGCAGCCGGTATGTCGGGCGCAGCGTCTGCACATCGAACTCGCAGCTCGCGTTTTCTACGCCCGCCGTCGTCATGGCGAAGGTTTTCAGCTCTGCGTAGTGCGTGGTGGCGGCGGTCAGCGCGCCTCTTGTGCGCACCTCCTGAATGATGGCAATGGCCAGTGCCGCACCCTCCACGGGATCCGTCCCCGCGCCCAGCTCATCGAACAGTATCAGACTGTGCTCGTCCGCCTGATGCAGTATCTCCACGGTGTTTGCCATGTGCGCCGAGAAAGTGGACAGGCTCTGCTCTATGCTCTGCTCGTCGCCCACATCCGCTAAAATGCGGCTGAACACCTGCACGCTGCTCTGATCCCCTGCGGGGATATGCAGCCCGCACTGCGCCATCAGGCACAGCAGCCCCAGCGTTTTCAGCGTGACGGTCTTGCCGCCCGTGTTCGGCCCCGTGATGACCAGCGTGTCGTACGCGCCGCCGAGCGACACGGTGACGGGCACGGCCTTGGCGGGATCAAGCAGCGGATGGCGGGCGCGGCGCAAGTCGATGCCGCCCCGCTTTCGCACCAGCGGCCGCCCCGCGTCCATGGCATAGCTCAGCTGTGCGCGGGCGAATATCGTGTCCAGCTGCACCAGCAGGTCGTAGTCATACAGAATATTCTCCCGCTGCGCGGCGCACTCGCCGGAAAGGATGCGCAGCACGCGGTCTATCTCCTTTTCCTCCTTGGCCTGCAATTCCTTCAGCTCGTTGTTCGCCTGCACCACGCCCATCGGCTCCACGAAAAGCGTCGCCCCCGAGGACGATACATCGTGAACAAGCCCTGGCAGGCTGCCCTTGCACTCCGCCTTGACGGGCACGACAAACCGCCCGTCCCGCTGGGTGATAAGAGCCTCCTGTAGCACCTTGGCGTAGGAGGGGGAGGAGATAATGCGCTGAAGGATCTGCCGCCCCTTACTCGCGGCGGTGCGCATACTGCGGCGTATGTCCGCCAGCTCCGGGCTGGCGGTGTCGGCAATCGTCTCCTCATCCAGTATCGCGCCGCGTATTCTGTCCTCTAAATAGCGGTTGACATGCAGCGCGGAGAACAGCCTGTCGATGGCGGTCGCCTCGCCCTGCCGCTCCGCGTCATAGTCGCTCACGCGCCGTGCGGCGGTCAGCACACCGGCAATATCCAGCAGCTCGCGGGTGTTCAGCACGCCGCCGTGGTCGGCGCGGTCCAGCGGGCGTGAGACATCCTTTACCCCCGTAAAGGAGGGGCTGCCGTGCAGCCCCACACGCGCCTTGGCCGCGTCCGTCTCGTCCAGCAGGTGCTCCACCGCCGATGCGTCCGCAGACGGACGCAGGCGCAAGCACCGCGCCTTTGCCTCGTCGCTGACAGCGTGGCGGGAAAGCAGCTCCAGCACCGCCGGAAGCTCCAGCGTGCGGATGGATTTTTCAAATAAGTCGCTCATATGTACGCCCTCGCGTCATCGTGAAAGGGATTTGTAGTAGTCCAGTGTGCGGAAGCTGCGCTCCAGCTGTGCGGAGATGAACGCCTCGCCTGCGTGGTCGAGCGCGGCCAGTGCGCCGCCTTCCAGCGTGAAGGAATACAACCGCTTCGGCTCTGCGGACAGGACATACCGCAGTGCCGCCAGTCCGCCCGCCGTCAGCGGCAGGCGCACTCCCGCCTCGGAGCTCTTGCAGCCGCCGCAGGTGACAAGGCCGCCCAGCACATCCAGCATGGGCGCGTCGGGTGTCGCCCTGCCGCACAGGGCGCAGCCCTCCGCTGACGGCTCGAACCCCGCCAGTGCCATCAGCCGGAACTGGAACGCCGCCTTCACAAGGCGCGGCGGCTTATCCGTGCAGCACAGGGCGTACAGCGCGTTCAGCAGCAGCGACAGCAGCTCCGGCGCGGGTGTCTCCTCGGCGCACACCGCCTCGGTCAGCTCGCAGAACCACGAGGCCAGTGCCAGCAGCTCGATGTCGCGCCCAAGTCCGTCAAAAAGCTCTATGGGCACGGCCTCGTCCAGCATATACCACGCGCCCCGCCTGTAGAGCGTCAGCTCGGAGTAAGCCGGCACCTGACACGATGCCGCCACGCGGCTGTTTTTCCGCCGTGCGCCGCGGGAGATGAGGGGTATTTTGCCCCTGTCCGCCGTCAGCACCGTGAGAATGCGGTCTGTCTCCTTTGTGTCGGTGACGCGCAGCACCACGCCGCTCGTCACGGTTTTTCCTGTCTGCATACAGCCTCCTGCGCGTCGCGGTAAAGCAGATACGCCTCCGGCGCGCCGGTGTCCAGAAACAATTCCCAGTAGTCCACGCGCTCACCTCCGTGCAGGTAGCATGACCGGCGGGCGCGATTTTATGGCTGGGAATTATAAGCTTATTTCTTGATCTCGCCGTTGGCGGCGGCGGTCAGGTAGGCATTGATGAACCCGTCAATATCGCCGTCCATCACCGCCTGAATGTTGCCCATTTCGTAGCCTGTGCGGGTGTCCTTGGCCAGCGTGTAGGGCATGAACACATACGAGCGTATCTGACTGCCCCACTCGATCTTCATCTGCACGCCCTTCAGGTCGCTGATCTTCTCCGCGTGCTGCTGTAGCTTCAGCTCCGCCAGCTTCGCCCGCAGCATCTTCATGGCATTGTCGCGGTTCTGGAACTGGCTGCGCTCCGTCTGGCAGAACACCACAATGCCCGTGGGCAGATGGGTCAGCCGCACGGCGGAGGAGGTCTTGTTAATGTGCTGGCCGCCCGCGCCGCTGGAGCGGCAGGCCTGCATCTCAATGTCCTCGGGGCGAATTTCTATCTCGCTGTCGTCGTCCAGCTCGGGCATGACCTCCAGCGCGGCAAAGCTCGTCTGGCGGCGGGCGTTCGCGTCAAACGGGCTGACGCGCACAAGGCGGTGTACGCCGTTCTCGCTCTTGAGATAGCCGTAGGCGTTCTCTCCCTCGATGAGGATGGTGGCGGACTTGATGCCCGCCTCGTCCCCGGCCTCGTAGTCCATGAGCTGATAGGTATAGCCGTGCCGCTCCGCCCAGCGGGTATACATGCGGTAGAGCATCTCCGTCCAGTCCTGCGCCTCTGTGCCGCCGGCACCGGCGTGGAAGGTGAGAATGGCGTTGTTGCCGTCATACTCGCCGCTGAGCAGCGCGGCCAGCCGCCGTTCGCTGATCTCCTTTTCCAGCGTCTCGTAGCCGGTGGTGACCTCCTCCAGCTGGCTGGGGTCGTCCTCCTCCTGCGCCATTTCGCACAGGGTGAGGGTGTCCTCCCACTCGCTGACCAGCTTGTCGTGCTTTTTGATTTTGTTTTCCAGCCGCTTGACCTGACGGCTCACCGCCTGACTGCGCTCCAGATCGTTCCAGAAGCCCTCCTGCTCCGTCTCCTTTTGCAGCTCCGCCAGCTCCTCCCGCGCCTTGGGGATACCAAGAGCCTTTTCCAGCTCACCCAGTGTCGGCTCTAATGCCAGCAGCTTCTGCTTATACTCGTCGTACTCAATGACTGCCATATATCGTTCTCCTTGTGTCTGTAAATTTCCTTAGCCTTTCTATTATAGCAGAAACCGCCCGTTTGTAAAGAGCGGAAACGCGCAGCACGCGGGCAGGGCTGCACCGCATATACTGCCCCGTTTCCGACGTACTCACGCCTTGGGCAGGCTCCAGCGGAAGTGCGCGGCGCAGATACGCAGTGCCAGCGTGATAAGGCAGCCGACCAGCATCGCAAAGCGCTGCCCCTCATCCCACAGCACCATACACACCGCCGCGCCCGCTAACGAGGCGCAGGCATAGATGTGCTTCGTGAATATATACGGCCGCTCCATGCAGCACACATCGCGCAGCACGCCGCCGCCCACGCCGGTGAGCATACCCATGAACAGCGTCAGGAACGCATTGCCGCCGTAGCCCGCCCGTATCGCCACCGCTGCGCCGTGGACGGAGAAGATGCCCAGACCGATGGAGTCCGCCACCAGCAGCACCGCCTCCCACGCGGGGTGCTCACCGGCGGGGTGGAACCGTTTCCACACGGCGAACACCAGCAGCGAAACGGCAATCGCGACAAGAGCCTGCATGGGGTCGCGCAGGGCGGACGGGGGTGTCTGCCCCAGCATCGTGTCGCGCAGAATGCCGCCGCCCACGGCGGTGGTCATGCCCATCATGGCCGCGCCGAACAGATCCATGTGCTTTTTCACCGCCAGTGCCGCGCCGGAGACGGCAAACGCCACCGCGCCGATCAATTCAAAATAAAACTGGAAATCCGGCATAGCTTGCCCTCCCTTGTACAGTTAAAACTACCATAGCACAGCAGCGTGAAAAAATCCAGTGGGAAAGGACATATCTGCGGAAAAATCGGAAAAAATGCGGGCATTGCGCCTTGACACAACGCGGTTTTTGACATAACATAGATGTGTTAGACCGTCGAGAAGGTCTGTCATTGTGAGCCGGTCCGCAGACTGGCGCGGCAATCCGTTCTTAAAACGCCTGATTTCTGCGCTTTTCGCCGATTTCCTACGAGGAGATTACGGAGCCACGCGCCGCGAAGCAAGTGCCCTTGGGGGGACTCCTCGGAATGACGGGGGGATGGGCTTATCGACAGGCTGGTTGTACTGCCAATGCGCGGTGGGAAAAACAGACAACACCCGCCGTTTACTTTTCGCGGGAGGGAGGGAACAGGCTTGATTGACTATCAGGAGGAGCTGGAGCAATACGAGGAGAAAATAGACGAGCTGGCAAAGGAAAAGCGATACGCGGAGCTGCGCGACCTGTTCCTGCCGATGGAGCCTGCGGACATTGCGCTGCTGCTCGAGGACGGGCGGCAGGAGCTCATGCCGCTGCTCTACCGTCTGCTGCCCAAGGAGACGGCGGCGGAGGT
The DNA here is from genome assembly GCA_963613145.1 of Bacteroidaceae bacterium. Classification (GTDB taxonomy): domain Bacteria; phylum Bacillota; class Clostridia; order Oscillospirales; family Oscillospiraceae; genus Vescimonas. Next base: position 28,567 of record CAVDXW010000012.1, read on the forward strand.
GTTCGTGGAGCTGGAGCCGGAGAGTCAGGAAATGCTCATCAACGGCTTTTCCAACACCGAGCTGACCGAGGTGCTGGATGAGCTGTACCTCGACGATGCGGTGGACATCGTGGAGGAGATGCCCGCCAGCGTGGTCATCCGCATTCTCGACAAGGCCACGCCGGAAATGCGCAAATCCATCAACGAAATTCTGAAATACCCCGAGGACAGCGCGGGCTCCATTATGAACATGGAATTCCTCTCCCTCAAGAAGGACATGACGGTGGCGGATGCCTTCAAGCGCATCCGGCGCATCGGCGGCGAGCTGGAGACCATCAACATCCTCTATGTCACCGACCCCACGCGCCACCTGCTGGGCGTGCTGTCTGTGCGCGATCTGCTGCTGGCGGACGAGGACGACCTGATCGAGGACATCATGGATCCCGATGTGGTGTGGGCCAAGACCACGGACGACAGGGAGGATGTGGCGCAGGCACTGAGCAAGTACGACTTCCTCGCCATGCCCATCGTTGACCTTGAAAAGCGGCTGGTCGGCATCGTCACCGTCGATGACGCCATGGATGTCATCGAGGAGGAGACGACGGAGGACTTTGAAAAGATGGCGGCCATGCTGCCTTCGGATAAGCCGTATCTCCGCACCGGCGTGTTCGCCACATGGAAGGCGCGTCTGCCGTGGCTGATGGTGCTGATGCTCTCGGCCACCTTCACCGGCATGATACTGAACCACTACGAAAGCGCGCTGGCGGCGTGTCTGGTGCTCAACGCCTATATCCCCATGCTCTCCGGCACGGGCGGCAACTCCGGCACACAGGCGAGTACGGCGGTCATCCGCGCCCTGAGCCTCGATGAGGTGGACTTCTCGGATATTTTCAAGGTGCTTTGGAAGGAGCTGCGCGTCTCGCTGCTGTGCGGCGTGTGCCTCGCCGGTGCCAACTTCGTCAAGATGCTGCTGGTGGATCGCCTCCTGCTGGGCAACGATGCCGTCACGCCGCTGGTGTGTATGGTCGTGTGTCTGACCATCCTGTTCGTGGTGGTGTTCGCCAAGTGCGTGGGCTGCTCCCTGCCGCTGCTGGCGGAGAAATGCGGCCTTGACCCCGCGGTGATGGCCAGCCCGTTCATCTCCACCGTCGTGGACGCGACCAGCCTGCTCATCTACTTCTGCCTCGCCTCCGCGCTGCTGGGGATATGAAAATCATGTATAATCGCCCGTTCTGCGGGTAAAAATAAAGTCAGGCTTACGCCTGACTTTTATTTTACGGGAGGAACATCATGAACAGAGCTTGTACCAACGACGGCTGCGCCTGCACCCCCAACGCTTCCATCAAGTGCAGCGTCACCAGCTGCGCCCACCACTGCAAGGATGTGAACAACTGTGGTCTGACCGCCATTCAGGTCGGCACGCACGAGAGCCATCCCAGCATGGATCAGTGTACCGACTGCCAGAATTTCCAGAAGTGCTGAGCATGACCGCCCCAAAGGGCGGTACATACGGGGGTGTAATCGTGATGTGCAGGGTCAAATTCGCCGTCTCCGGCGCGCTGGCGGGAGGGGTGAACGGGCTGTTCGGCGGGGGCGGCGGCATGGTGCTGCTGCCGCTGCTGAGCACCTGGTGCGGGGTAGAGGGCAAGAAATCGTTCGCCACCTGCGTGGCGGTGATACTGCCGCTGTGCGCCGCCAGCGCAGCGGTCTACCTGCTGCGGTGTGAGTTCGATTTTGCGGCGGCACTGCCGTACCTCATCGGCGGCGCGGCGGGCGGTCTGGTGGGCGGAAGGCTGTTCCGCCGCGTCAGCGCGGAGTGGCTGCGGGGGCTGTTCGCGGCGTTTCTGCTCTACGGCGGCGTGAGGTATCTGCTGTGAGGGAGTGGCTGATACCCCTTGCCGCAGGCTTCGGCGCGGGGATACTGTCCGCGTGGGGCGTGGGCGGCGGGACGCTTCTGCTGCTGGTAATGACGCTGCTGCTGGACATCCCACACGAGCAGGCGGCGGCGGTAAACCTGCTGTATTTTCTGCCCACGGCGGCCATGGGTGTGGCGGAGCACCGACGCAGCGGTCTGCTGCGAGCGGAGGCCATCAAGACCGCCGCACCGTGGGGCACGGCGGCGGCGGTGCTCGGTGCGCTGGCGGCCACCGCCGTGGACACGGAGCTGCTGCGCAAGCCGTTCGGCGTCTATCTGCTGCTGGCGGCGGTGAGCACACTGCGGCAGCTATGCCGCCGCAAAAAGCGGTAAAATCCGACAACAGAAAGTATAATTCGACATAAATATTGCAATGCGGAATCGAACTTTGGCAAAATAGCAGCGGCAAGGCATTCGCCTTGCCGCTGCTATTTGCTGCAAAGTCTCAGTCCGTCAGGGGATAGAGATAGACCGCTGCGTCAAAGACCTCGCTCCCGCGCTGCACGGTGAGGACGATGGTCTCCTCGGCGATATGGCGGCGGCGGACGGCAATAAGCTCGGCGACGGAGTGAACGCTCACGCCGTCGGCGGCGAGGATCACATCATCAGGCAGCAGCCCCGCTTCCTCCGCGCCGTAGCCCTCGGTGACGGAATAAACGACGGGGCGCGTTGTGCCGTCGGACAGCTCCACATCCATGGCATAGATGCCGATGGAGGGCATACCGTGGTACAAGCCTGTCGCTATGATGTCGTTGACAACGGCGGCCACCTTACAGGCGGGCACGGCGAAGCCAAGACCCTCCACACCTGCGGTGCTTGTCCCCGAGGAGGCACTGCGGCTCATCTTCATGGTGTTGATGCCCACCACCTGCCCGTACTCGTTGATGAGCGGCCCGCCGGAGTTGCCGTTATTCAGGGCGGCGGTGGTCTGCATCAGCGTCATCACGCGCCCGTCCAGCGTCACCTGACGGTCGATGGCGGAGATGATGCCCTCGGTGAGCGTGCCGCGCAGCTCTATGCCCAAGGGGTTGCCGATGGCGTACACGGTGTCGCCCACCGTACACTCGTCGCTGTTGCCCAGCGGCGCGGTGGGGAGGCTCTCCGCGTCCACCGCCTTGAGAACGGCAATATCCTCATCGCTGTCGTAGCCCACCAGCCTTGTATCGTAGCTGCTGCCGTCGGCGAGCACCACAAAGGCGGACTTGCCGCCCGCGATGACATGCGCGTTCGTGACGATATAGCCGTCCTCGGTGAGAATGACGCCTGTGCCGATGCTCGCCTTTTCGTCCAGCTCCGCCACGACCAGAACGGTGGCGGGATTGACGGCGGCATAGACCTCCTGTATGGTCAGCTTCTCTCCGGCGGCGTCCTCACAGTAGAGACGCAGGTCGGGGTCTGTGGCGGCGCGGGGAATGGTGGGCTTGTCGCTGCCGCTGATGTCCACAATGCTGCTGGCATCGTGGTTGCTGCCGCTGTCATCGCTCTGGACCGTGCCGCTTTCACCGTGGAGCGTGGACACAATGGCCGTGCCCAGCACCGTGCCCACCAGCACCGCCATAATGACGAGGAATATCCACAGCCCTCTGCGGCTGTGCGGCTCGTCCTCACGCGGCGGCTGCACGGCGGAGGGCAGGGGAGAGGGCTGCACATAGTACTCCGTGACCTCCTGCCCCTCGTCCGGCCGGACATACCAGCCCACGACCTCCTCCGGCTCGTGGGAGGCGGGAGAAATCGGCTCTTGTCTGTTATCCTGCTGCATAGTTGTACCTCTCGGCGCGGTCAGCGCGCCATCTGCATCGTAAATGTAAAGGCGGTAACGCCGTTTTCGCTGGTGACGGTGATATGCTCCTTGTGCTGGGACAAAATGGTCTTGACGATGTACAGCCCCAGCCCGTAGCCGTCCTTGTCCTCGCTGCGGGACTTGTCGGACTTGTGGAACCGCTCGAACAGCAGCGGTATCTCCTCTGCGGGGATGGTCGGCCCCTCGTTGCGGACGGTGACGAAGGACTTCTCGCCGTTGACCGTCAGCCCCAGATAGAGCTGCGAGCCGGGCGTAGCGAATTTGGCGGCATTCTCCAGCAGGTTGTAAATGACCTGCGTGATGAGGTCGCGGTCGCCCTGCACCATCACGGAGTCCTCGGGTATCTCCGCGTCCACATCCAGCCCCCTGTCCGTGATCTTCTTCTCCATGGACAGCAGGGCAATGCGGGCGGATTCACAGAGGTCGAATTCCTCCTTCTTCATCTCCTTACTCTGGATCTGTGAGATGTCCAGCATACGGCGCACAAGGCGGCTCAGGCGGCGGCTCTCGTCGGAGATGATCTGCAAATACTGCCGCTCCTTCTCCGGCGGGATCGTGCCGTCCAGAATGCCGTCGGTATAGCCGGCGATGCTGGTCATGGGGGTCTTCAGCTCGTGGGAGACATTGGCGATGAAGTCGCGCCGCTGCCGCTCCGTCTCCTGCAGGGAGTCCGCCATTGCGTTGAACGCGGCGGCCAGCTCGCCGATCTCGCCGCAGTCGCCCGTCTCCTGCATACGCACATCAAAGTTGCCTCTGGCGTAGGCGCGGGTTGCCTTGACCATCTCGGTCAGCGGCTGTATCTGCCGCATGGAGGTCAGAAAGCTCACCACGAACGCCATCAGCAATATGATGGCACTCGTCATAAAGAACAGGGCGATGAACGAACGCCACATCTGCATCAGCTCCGTGCTGTTCATCACCGCCAGCACCAGCCCGAGCGTTTCGCCCTGCGCGTCCGTCATGGGCACGCCTACGACAAACTGCTTCTTTTCGTATATGCCCACGGTGCTGCGTCCCTCGTACAGCTGCTCGCCCGTGAGCACCGAGTGCGTGATGTCGGCGGGGACGGTAAGCGTCATGCCCGCAAGGTCGGCATCGGTGCTCAGAAGAACCTTGCCCTCGCCGTCGCAGATCAGAAAGTCCACATCCGTCATGCGCGAGGCCACGCCCGCGAGGGAGTAGAGAGCCTTTTCCTGATCGCCGCTGTCGTCCTCGGCGGCGGTGAGATAGTCCACGGAGAGCTGTGCCACCAGCATGGCGCGATCCTGCATCTCCTGCCGCTTCTCCGTGACGGTGTAGTTATAGCTCAGCGCGTAGAACGATACGCCCAGAAGAGCCATCGTCAGCAGCACCATGCCGGCGGTGAGCATGAACTGCCGCCAGTACAGGCTGTCGGTGATCCGTTTGATCCTCTCCCGCATGGCTCACTTCACTTCAAATTTGTAGCCCACGCCCCATACGGTCTTCAGCTCCCACTGGTCGGAGACATTTTCGATCTTCTCGCGCAGACGCTTGATGTGGACATCCACGGTGCGGCTGTCGCCGAAGTAGTCGAAGCCCCACACCTCATCCAGCAGCTGGTTGCGGGTGTAGACGCGGTTGGGCGTGGCGGCCAGATGGTACA
>CAVDXW010000013.1:0-33742 GCA_963613145.1 Bacteroidaceae bacterium
AAGATGGAGTCCGCTGAGAAGATCGCTGCTTCCGGCGTGAAGTACTACATCGAGGTCGCCAATATGCCTACCACCAACGATGCTCTGAACTTCCTGCGTAAGCAGAAGGGCATCATCGTGGCTCCCTCCAAGGCCGTCAACGCCGGCGGCGTGGGCGTGTCCGCACTGGAGATGGCGCAGAACTCCGAGCGTCTGGTCTGGACTGCCGAGGAGGTCGATCATCAGCTGCACAAGATGATGGAGAACATCCACAAGGTGTCCGCCGAGGCCGCTGCCGAGTACGGTCTGGGTTACGACTTGGTGGCTGGCGCCAACATCGCCGGCTTCAAGAAGGTCGCCGAGGCTATGATGGAGCAGGGCTGCTTCTAAGCCGAACGCCTTACCGAACGCATAAAAAAAGAGACCGCGAAAGCGGCCTCTTTTTTATGCGCGGCTCTTACAGTCCCAGATCGTTGACCCAGCTCTGCACATCGGCGGAGGACACGCCGGAAGCGAAGCGGTGTCCCTCCTGCCAGTCGCCGCTGCCCGCCATGTCGGAGAGCAGTGTGCCGCTCTGACCCATGCCGGAGGAGGCGGAGGTGGCAAACGGGATCACGGTCTTCCCTGTGAAGTCGTTGCCCTTTACAAAATTGTCCACAGGCCACGCCGCGATGCCCCACCAGATGGGATAGCCAATCAACACGGTGTCGTAGCTGCTCCAATTCGTCACGGCGGTGGAGGTCAGGGGTACATTCCGCAGAGATTCATCATCGTGCTCACGGCTGACGCGGCTGTTGATATTCGTCCAGTCGAGATCGGCATCGGTGTAGATCTCCGTGGGGACGATTTCAAAGAGGTCGGCATTCGCGGCGGAGGCGATGTCCTGCGCCACCCGTGCCGTGCTGCCGCTGGCGGAGTAGTAGACCACCAGCGTTTTGCCGGTTTGGGATGTTTCCTCTGCGGCGGTGTCGGTTGCGGTATTGCTGTCCTCCGGCGTTTCAACAGGTGCGGCGGCGGGTGTCTGTGCGTCACTGTCCACAGCGGCATCGGTGCTGCTCGCCGTGCTGCCGCAGGCGGCAAGGCCGAGAGCCAAGGCAAGGCTTAAAAACAGTGCAGTTGCGATTTTCATAAAAACAGTCCTTTCTTTTTATCCGTTATTTTAATTCTCCGTATTCCTCGTCACTGACCGGCTCACACCAGCGGCACCGGTCGTTCTCGCCGGGGACGGCCACCGCCAGATGCGAAAACCAGCCGTCCGGCGCGGCTCCGTGCCAGTGCTTGATGCCGGGTGCAATGTTGACAACATCGCCGGGGTGCAGCTCCCGCGCTGCCTTGCCCCACTCCTGATAGTAGCCCCTACCGGCAAGACAGATGAGTATCTGCCCGCCGCCCTTATCGGCCTCGTGAATGTGCCAGTTGTTGCGGCAGCCCGGTGCGAAGGTCACATTGAAGATACTGACCTGCTCGGTCGAGAGCGGCGCGAGGTAGCTCTGTCCGCTGAAATACTGCGCGTAGCCGTCATTGGGCGCGCCGATGGGAAAGACCATGCTGCTTTGATGTGCCTGCTTGTCGAGATTATTCATTACCAATTCTTCCTTTCCTTGCCATGCGCTGTCCGCGCTGCGCGGATTTCCGCTTGCGCAGACGGTGCGGCTGTGGTATGATGTGGTTGTTACATTCGGTTGATACTGCCGATTATAAATTCCGATTGTTACAATCGGTCAAGAGACTTTTGAAAGAAAATTTTGAATTTTTTATGAACAGTGAGGAGCGGCCTATGCTGTATACCATGATGCAGACCTGTAAGGAGACGGGCATGACCTATCAGGCACTGAAATTTTACTGCAACGAGGGGCTTGTCCCCCGTGTCAAGCGGGACAAAAATAACCGCCGCGTCTTTGACGAGCGGGATGTTGCGTGGCTCAAGAGCCTGAGTTGCCTGAAAAAGTGCGGGCTGAGCATTCAGGAGATGAAGGACTACCTCGACCTCTGCTTGCAGGGAGAGGGTACGATTCCGCAGCGCAAGGTGATGCTGGCGCAGAAGCAGGAGGCTCTGCGCGAGACGATGCGCGAGGTGCAGGCGAGCATTGATTACATCGACTGGAAGCAGGGCTTTTACGATGATGTGCTCTCCGGCAGGCGTCCCTATGAGAGCAATCTGACCCCTGTGGACAAGTAAATGCACAAAAAAGCAACGCCTTCGGTTTCACCGAAGGCGTTGCGCCGCGTATGCGTTTTATGCGTCGTAGATGCCCAGTATCACGATGCCAGCGACCACGAGGGCAATCATGCCGTAGTGCTTCCAGCTGAGCTTTTCCTTGAGAAAAATGCGGCTCCACAGCACGGAGGCCACGCAGTAGGCAGAGATGATGGGCGCGGCGAGCGGCACATGCTCCGTGTCCGCCAGCGCGTAGATGTAGGCAAACTGTCCCGCCGTCTCGCAGACGGCTCCGATGTACTTCGGGACTTCGCGCTTGGGGACGAGACGGCTCTTTTTGATGAGCACCACATACACGAAGCACACGATGCCCGCCAGCAGGAAGGTCAGCTCATAGGCGCAGTTGGCACTGTCCTCGTCCAGCGTTTCCAGCACGCGGCTGTCGGCAAATGTACCCAGCGCGTCCAGCAGGCAGTAGATCACGGGCAAAGCCAGTGCCAACGCGGACTTGGCGTAGCGGTGATTGCTGGCCTCCTGCCGTGCGGCGCGGAGGTCGTCGTCCTCCCGCGCCTCCACAATGCCGAGACCGATGACACCCGCGCACACCAGCGCGGTGGCGGCCAGCTGCGCGGGGACAAGCTCACCCATCCCGCCCGTGGCCAGTGCCAGCACCGCCACCAGCGCGCCGGAGGAGTTGCATATCGGCGAGGAGATGGACAGCTCGATGTACCGCAGGCCGATGTACCCGATGGTCATCGAGCCGATGTACAGCAGGGAAACGGGCAGGTAGGTGAGAATGATGCTGCCGTTGATCTCGGTGCCGTTGATGAAAATTTCGTAGGCGGCGTGCAGACCCATGACAAGACCCACCGCCATGACCATCTTGAGATGGCTGTATTTATCGTCCGCGTCCTGACAGCCGATTTTGCTGAACAGGTCGCTGCCGCTCCAGCAGACCAGAGCGATAAGGGAAAACCAAAACCACATAGTGCCTCCAATTAAGTTTACATAATATTTCAACTAAAGGGAGTACACGGGTGGCGGCCTGCGCCGAAACGGGTGGTTAGGGAGAATCATATATTCCTCCGTGGTTTACATAATTAAAGCTTGATAAGACCCGCCTCCAGCATTTTCTGAAGGCTCATCAGAATGCCCAGCTTGGCGTGGTACCAAGTCAGCCCGCCCTGAAAATACACGGCGTAGGGGGGACGGACAGGCCCGTCGGCGGACAGCTCAATGGAGCTGCCCTGCACAAAGGCACCCGCCGCCATGATGACCTCGCTGTCGTAGCCCGGCATGGGTGCGGGCTCCGGTGCGGCGAAGCTGTCCACGGGCGCGGCGGCCTGTATGCCGCGGCAGAACGCCACCATACCCTCGCGGCTGCCCAGCTCCACGGCTTGAATGATGTCGTGGCGCGTCTCGGCGGCGGAAGGAATGACGCGGAAGCCAAGCCTTTCATAGCAGGCGGCGGCGAACACTGCGCCCTTTACGGCGGAGGCAACCACGGTGGGGGAGAGGAAGAAGCCCTGATAGAGCTGCGTCAGCAGTCCGAGGTTTGCGCCCACCTCCGCGCCGAGGCCGGGGGCGGTGAGCCGCCGTGCGCACCGTTCGATCAGGTCGGCGCGGCCGCAGACATAGCCGCCGGTGGAAGCCAGCCCGCCGCCGGGGTTCTTGATGAGGCTCCCCACCATCATGTCCGCGCCCACATTCACCGGCTCTTGCAGCTCGGTGAACTCGCCGTAGCAGTTGTCCACCATGCAGATGACATCGCCCTTGCACCGCTTGCAGAAGGCGATCAGCTCGCCAATCTGCGATACGGAGAAGCTGGGGCGGGTGGCGTAGCCCTTGGAGCGTTGAATGGTGATGAGCTTCGTTTTATCGTTGATGGCGTTGCGGATGGCTTCGTAGTCAAAGCTGCCGTCGGGCAGCAGATCGGCCTGCCGGTAGGTGACGCCGTACTCCCGCAGGGAGCCGACGGAGGGGCGGATGCCGATGACCTCCTCCAGTGTGTCGTAGGGTGCGCCCACGGGACTTAAAAGCTCGTCTCCCGGCAGCAGATTCGCACCCAGCGCGAGAGCCAGTGCGTGCGTGCCGCAGGTGATCTGCGGGCGCACCAGCGCACTCTCCGCGCCGAAGCAGTCGGCATAGACGCGTTCGAGCGTGTCGCGCCCGTCGTCGTCGTAGCCGTAGCCGGTCGAGAGATTGAAGTGCCGCGCCGCGACTTGATTCTTCTGCATGGCGGCAATGACCTTTAACTGATTCGCCTCGGCAACGGTGTCGATGGCGGCGAAGCGATCCCGCAGCCCCGCCAGAATGTTCTCGCCGAACGCCAGCACCGTATCGCTAACGCCCAGAGCCTTATACTGTTCCTGCATACTTCACCTCAGTCGGGAAATTGTACGCCGTTCAGACGCATGATGAGACGGATGGGGTAATCCCTGTCCAAATAGTTCTTTTCGTACCACTCGAAGGTGGCGGCGGGCAGATGCACCAGCTCGGGAGCCTCGCAGCGGAACGCCTCGAAGGTTTTACGGTCGCCGCTGAGCAGGGCAGCCAGCACCTCCTGCCGCCCCTCGTCCGCCAGGCGCAGCAGCGCGGCATCCATCACGGCGGCGCAGAGCTGTTCGTCCTCGCCGCCGTAGTCCTCGCGGTGCGCCAGCCAGTACAGAAATTCCTGCGGGTCGAGATCCAGCTTGGTCGTGATCTGACTGAGCTTGAAAAACTCTCCGCGATCCATGCGCTTGAGTACATCGATGAGGTACTGCACCAGCCCATCGTCCATGGCGATGCAGTCCAAAAAGACCTCAAAGGCGTGCTTACCGGCGTCGGGGTCGGGCGCGGCATCCGCCTTTGCCGCAGCGGTGTCCTCCGCAGCGGCGGTATCCCCGACGGCGAGCTTCAGCAAATCGGCCAGTCCCTCCACGCCGCTCATGTCGCTGTCAAAGAGGCTTTCGGGCAGCTGTGTGCCGTCCTGCGCGGCGCAGGCGCGGACAAACGATGCCATGCCCATATCCTGAAGCTGCTGCGCCACTGCCGTCATGCGCTCGCTCTCGTCGCCGTTCGGCGGCAGGTCGAAGCCCTGCGGCGCGGCGCGTCTGCCGTCCAGCAGCTCGGTCATATATTGCAGATAGTAGTCAAAAAGGGTCATCTGTTTCCCTCGCTTTCCAATTTGAGATTGTAGCATACTCCGCTTGCCAATGCAAGAAATATCGGGTATGATAGGGAAAACCGCGAAGGGAGATTGCCGATGAAGCCGTACTATGTCTATATCCTCCGCTGCCGCGGCGGCAGCCTGTACACCGGCATGACCAACGACATGGTGCACCGCCTGTCGCTCCATCGCAGCGGAAGGGGCGCGAAATACACCCGCTCCTACCCGCCGCAAGAGCTGGCCGCAATCTGGCTCTGCGCGGACAAGACCGCCGCCGCCCGTCTGGAATACGCCATCAAGTCGAGTCTGACCCATGCGCAGAAGGAATCGCTCGCCGATACACCACAGACCGTGGGTACACTGTTCCCGCAGGTGGGAGAGGTGGAGGTATGCAGTGTGGAGGCGTACAACGCGCTTCTGTCTTCGTAGGACAAAGGCGGGAGTGTACTGACAGGGAAACAGGAACCGTGCCGCAAGGCACGGTTCCTGTTAATTGCGGTTATGTTTTATTTTCCGGCGGGCACTTCTGCCTTTTCATCGGCGGTTTCCACCTCTGCGGTGGGTTCGGCTTCGATGACGACCTTGCCGTCGCGCAGACGGATGTGCGCGGTGTCGCCGGAGCGAAGCTTGCCCTCAAGCATCTGCTCGGCCACGGCATCCTCCACCTGAGACTGGATAGCGCGGCGCAGAGGCCGTGCGCCGTACTGCGGGTCAAAGCCGTCCTTGGCCAGCGCGGACACTGCGTCATTGTCCATGGCGAGGGTGATACCCTGCTGTGCCATGCGCTTGCCGGTGACGGCGAGCATACGGCGGGCGATCTCCGCGATGTTCTCCTGCGTGAGCTGACGGAACACGATGATCTCGTCGATACGATTCAGGAACTCGGGGCGGAAGGTGTGCTTCAGGTCGGCCATGACCGCCTCGCGGATGCGGGCGAACCGCGCCTCCTCGCTCTCCTTCTCGTCCTTCTCCTTGCCGTCAAAGCCCAGCTTGGCGGCGTCGGCGGTGATGTTGCGCGCACCGACATTGGAGGTCATCACGATGACGGTGTTCTTAAAGTCCACCTTGCGACCCTGCGAGTCGGTAACGATGCCATCCTCAAGGATTTGCAGCAGGATGTTCCAGACATCCTCGTGCGCCTTCTCAATCTCATCGAACAGCACCACGGAATAGGGCTTTCTGCGCACCTTCTCGGTGAGCTGGCCGCCCTCCTCGTGACCCACATAGCCGGGAGGCGAGCCGATCAGACGCGACACGGTGTGCTTCTCCATGTACTCGGACATGTCAATACGCACCATGGCGTTCTCGTCGCCGAACATGGCCTCGGCCAGCGTCTTGCACAGCTCGGTCTTGCCCACACCCGTGGGACCGAGGAACAGGAACGAGCCGATGGGACGCTTGGGATCCTTTAATCCCACGCGGCTGCGGCGTATCGCCTTGGCTACGGCGGTCACAGCGTCGTCCTGACCGACCACGCGCTGGTGGAGCTTTTCCTCCAGCTTCAGCAGGCGCATACTCTCGTCCTCGGTGAGACGGGTGACGGGGATGCCCGTCCAGCCCGCGACCACCTTGGCCACATCGTCTGCGGTGACGCTGCCGCGATTCTGCGACATGCTCTTGCGCCAGTTCTCCCGCTCGATGTCCACCTGCTCCTGATAGTCCTTCTCGATGTCGCGCAGCTGCGCCGCCTTCTCGAAGTCCTGCGCGGCGATGGCATCGTTCTTCTCGCGGTGCAGCGCGGTGATCTTTTCCTCCAGTGCCTTCAGGTCGGGGGAGGAGGACTCCGCCGCCATGCGCACCTGAGACGCGGCCTCGTCCATCAGGTCGATGGCCTTGTCCGGCAGGAAGCGGTCGCCGATGTACCGCTTGGACAGCTGCACGGCAGCCTCCAATGCCTCGTCGGTGATGCTCAGCTTGTGGTGCGCCTCGTACTTGTCGCGCAGACCCTTCAGAATGTCCAGCGTGGCCTCCGGCGTGGGCTCACCCACGGTGACGGGCTGGAAGCGGCGTTCCAGCGCGGCATCCTTCTCGATATACTTGCGGTACTCGTTCAGAGTGGTGGCACCGATGACCCGTATCTCGCCGCGGCTCAGTGCGGGCTTGAGAATGTTAGCGGCATCCACCGCGCCCTCGGCGGAGCCTGCGCCCACGATGGTGTGCAGCTCGTCGATAAACAGGATGATATTGCCGTCCTTTTTGACCTCGTTCAGCGTGTTCTTGATGCGCTCCTCGAACTCGCCGCGGTACTTCGTGCCTGCCACCATGCCGCTCAGGTCAAGGGACAGGATGCGCTTATCCAGCAGCTCCTCCGGCACATCGCCGGCGGCGATGCGCTCGGCCAGACCCTCGGCGATGGCGGTCTTGCCCACGCCCGGCTCACCGATGAGCACGGGGTTATTCTTCGTGCGGCGGGAGAGGATCTGGATCACCCGCTGTATCTCCTTGTCGCGCCCGATGACGGGGTCGAGCTTGCCGCTGCGCGCCGCCTCGGTCAGGTCGCGGGTGTACTCGGCGAGCGTCTTTCCCTTCTTTTCGGCCTCGCGGCTCGAAACGGAGCCTGCGGCGGCCTTGGGTGAACTCTCAGCCTTCTTCAGAATGGCACTGTACATGCGGTTGGGGTCAACACCCACGGTGCGCAGAATGCGCAGACCCATGTTGCCGCCCTCGCGGAGAATGCCCATCAGCAGGTGTGCCGTGCCGATGGCACTGCTGCCCATGCGGGCACTCTCGGACACGGCCAGCTCCACCACGCTTCTGGCGCGGGGCGTCAGCCCCTGACTGGGTGCCGTGCCGGAAACGCCCTTGCCCACGCTGCGCTGCAAAACGGAGCAGACCATCTCATCGGTGACACCGAACTCGGAGAGCACGCGGTGTGCCGTGCCCTCCTCCTCGCGGATAAGACCCAGCAGCAGGTGCTCGGAGCCGACATAGCCGTGTCCCAGCTCCTCGGCTGCCTCCTGACTTAAACGCAGAGCCTCCTCTGCGCGGGGTGTGAATTTATTCTCAGACATAAAGGGACACTTCCTTTCCATTCGTTGTTTTTGCTGTCATTGCGTTATTTGTTCTCAGGAGGCCTTCCGGCCCATGGCCTTCAGCTCGTCACGCAGACGCGCAGCGTCCTCGTAGCGTTCCTCCTTCACGGCGTTGCGCAGCTGCGTTTCCAGCGCGTTGCGCTTGCGCTCCAGTGCCAGCGACATGGCCTCGTCATGCGGCAGCAGGTCGTCCTTCGCGCCGCCGTCCGGCTCGGCTGTCTGCGCCTGCTCCAGCACGCTCACGGGGCGCGGGAACTCGGTCAGCATCCTGTCGCCAAAGCCGCCGAAGAACGGCTCCAGCATACGGAACGGACGGTCGAACCAGTCGTCATCGAACCAGCTGCTCATGCGCCGTGTCATCGGCTCGGTATAGCCCATGGCGCGGGCACAGTCGGCGCAGAGATGCGTCTCGCTCACCTTGCCGTTGATATTGCTCTTGTAGTAAAATGTGGCTTCCTTCTTGCCGCAGCGATCACACTTCATAGTTATAACCTCCTTATACCGTCCTCAGACGGAATGAATCAATACCTGTTTGAAAATATCGGCACGCAGCGCGTCCCGATTCTCCGCCGGAGCGGAGCGCAACGCCCTCGTACCCGTGGCGGACAGCAACGCCTGCCCCAGCTCGTGACTGATGGCCTCGGACTGCATCAGATTCTGGGCGATAGCCCGTGCGCTGGCGTTGTCCAGCCGGTCGCCGATGCTGTTGATGACATGCATCAGCAGTGTCTGCCGATCCACCTGCACCCGCGTGATGCGGATGTAGCCGCCGCCGCCCCGTCGGGACTCCACGATGTAGCCCAGCTCGGGGGAAAAGCGGGTGGACATCACATAGGTGATCTGACTGGGTACGCAGTTGAACCGCTGCGCCAGCTCGCTGCGCTGTAGCTCCAGCGCACCGCCTGCCTCGTCTAACTCCTGCTGGATGAATCCAGCGATAATATCGGAAACTCCCAATTCCTCGCCGCCTTTCTTTTCGGTGGAAAGCCTCGACTTGTTTGACTTTGACTTTCCTTAACCTTTGAACACATGGTACACCCGTTTTCCTGCTTTGTCAATAGGGAAATTTGACTTTATTTGACTTTCGATGTAAACAATTTGTGAACGGAAATTTTCCGGCGGCGGCCGAAACTGCGGAAGGAGGTGGAAAACGGTTGCTATTTTCGGGGGGATATGTATAATAGAGGGTGGAAAATGTCCGGCGACTGCCGGAGAAAACAACTGTCATGCAGGAGGTTTTGTTATGAAGAAGGTCATCTCCACCGCCAATGCACCCGCCGCCATCGGTCCCTATTCGCAGGCCATCGACTGCGGCGGCTTCCTTGTCACCTCGGGGCAGGTGCCTATCGACCCCGCCACGGGTGCCCTCGTCTCCGGCGGCATCACCGAGCAGACCCGCCAGTCCCTGACGAATGTAAAGGCTATTCTGGAGAGTGTCGGCCTGACGATGGATAATGTGGTCAAGACCACCGTGTTTTTGCAGAGCATGGGCGATTTTGCCGCCATGAACGCGGTGTACGCCGAGTTCTTCCGCGAGGGGCAGTATCCCGCCCGCTCTGCCGTTGAGGTGGGTGCGCTGCCCAAGGGCGCACTGGTGGAGATCGAGACGATCTGCGTGAAGTAGCACCGTAAAAAAATTCCGCCGCACGGCGGGATTTTTCTCTCCCGCGCCGCATATACCGTCAGCGGTAGGGATTTCCGCGCCGTAGTTGACGGCAGTGCGGCGGTGCGGGTATAATAAGTCCATATATATCGGGGAGGCGGAGAAATGAAGAAAATCACGACCGTATTTGCGGTTTTGTGCGCGGTGCTGCTGCTGGCGGGCTGCGGCAGCCGCGTGGAGACCGGGAAGCTGGCGGGCACATGGCAGTACCGCATGGACATCTCCGAGGAGTTGAACCGTCAGATGGCCGAGGCGTTGGAGCTGGACGAAATACAGTTGGGGAGCGGTATCGCCGTCTATCTGTCCCTGACCGTGGCGGAGGACGGCGCGTACACGCTCTCGGTGGACACGGAGGCCACCGGCGCGGAGCTGGATGCCTACATGCAGGCACTTGCCCCTGTGCTGACGGAGGCGATGTACGCCGCCGCCGAATCGGAGGGCATGACCCGCGAGGAGTTTGACGCGGCACTGACGGAGATGGGCATGAGCGCGGAGGATTACATCGCCGCGATACTGGGAGCCTTTGACATGAACACCCTGCTGGACACTATGGTCGGCGAGGACACCACCGCCGTATCCTCCGGCTTCTGCAAGGCCGAGGACGGTAGGCTGTACATGGCCGAGGA
This sequence comes from Bacteroidaceae bacterium, assembly GCA_963613145.1. Lineage (GTDB taxonomy): Bacteria > Bacillota > Clostridia > Oscillospirales > Oscillospiraceae > Vescimonas. Next base: position 10,610 of record CAVDXW010000013.1, read on the forward strand.
CACGCAGGGTCTGACCGCGGACGCGGACTATGTGACCTATACGCTCAACAGCGACGGCACGATGCAGTGGAACGATGCGCAGGGCGAGCTGAGCCGCGAGCTGACCGAGGAGGAGCTGGAGCTGATCCGCTTCCCGATGGTCTGGACAAAGCAGACCGCAGAAGCGGAATAAGCGCAAAATAACACACCCGCCGTTGATAGACGGCGGGTAGGGGAGGGGCTGCCCATCCCTCTGCACGCGCTTTACCGATACCCGTTTGTAGGGCGAGGGGTGCCCTCACCCCGCCGCAAATAAACCAAAAGACCGGCGCAAGCCGGTCTTTTGGTTTACATAATTCAATATTCAATTCTTTTTCCCGTGCTGCGCCTTCATGCGCTTTTCGTGGTTCAGAATTGTCTTGCGGATGCGCAGGTTCTTGGGCGTGACCTCCAGCAGCTCGTCGTCCGCAAGGAACTCCAGACACTGCTCCAGACTCATCTTCCGGGGCGGGACAAGGCGCAGCGCATCGTCGGAGCCGGCGGCGCGGGTGTTGGTGAGCTGCTTTTTCTTGCAGACATTCACCACGATGTCCTCCTGCTTGGGGCTGATACCCACGACCATGCCCTCGTATACGCCCACATTCGCACCGATGAACAGCACGCCGCGCTCCTGCGCGTTGAAAAGACCGTAGGTGATGGACTCGCCCGTTTCGCTGGCCACCAGCGAGCCGGTGTTGCGGCGGGTCAACTCACCCTTGTAGGGTGCGTAGCTGTCGAACACGCTGGCCATGATGCCCTCGCCGCGTGTATCGGTCAAAAACTCGTTGCGGTAGCCGAACAGACCGCGGCTGGGAACCAGAAACTCCACCTTCATGCGGTTGCCCACGGGTGTCATTTCCTGCATATCCGCCTTGCGGCTGCCCAGCTTCTCGATGACCGCGCCCACGCTCTCACTCGGCACATCCACCACCAGCCGCTCGATGGGCTCGCACCGCTTGCCGTCGATGGTCTGATACAGCACGCGGGGCGGTGACACCTGAAACTCGTAGCCCTCGCGGCGCATCGTCTCGATGAGGATGGACAGGCTCATTTCGCCGCGTCCCGCCACATTGAAGGCGTCCATCACGCCATCGATCTCGCTGACGCGCAGGGAGACATCCTTCAGCGTCTCGCGCCACAGACGGTCGCGCAGCTGGCGGCTGGTGACGAACTTGCCCTCGCGTCCGGCAAACGGACTGTCGTTGACGGAGAAGGTCATCTCGACCGTGGGTGCGCTGATTTTGACGAAGGGCAGCGGCTCCACGCAGTCGGGGGCGCAGATCGTGTCGCCGATGGTGATGTCGCCGATGCCGCTCAGGGCGATGATGTTGCCCGCCGTGGCCTCGGTGACGGGCACCTTGCCCAGTCCCGCGAATTCGTACATGCTGACAGCCTTGGCCTTCTTTGCGGGGGCATCGGGGTCGTGGTAATTGCACACCGCGATCTCCTGATTCTGCTTCAGCACGCCGCGCTCAATGCGCCCGATGGCGATACGCCCGACAAACTCGTTGTAGTCGATGGAGCTGACGAGCATCTGGAACGGCTGGTCGAGATCGGCCTCCGGCGCGGGAATGTAGTTCAGAATGGTGTCGAACAGCGGCTTGAGGTCCGTTCCCACCGTGTCGGGGGAGTAGCTCGCCGTGCCGTTGCGGGCGGAGCAGAAGAGCATGGGACTGTCGAGCTGCTCATCCGTCGCGTCCAGATCCAGCAGCAGCTCCAGCACCTCGTCGATGACCTCGTGGATACGCCGGTCGGGGCGGTCGATCTTGTTGATGACGACGATCACGCGGTGTCCCAGCTCCAGCGCACGGCTTAGCACGAAGCGCGTCTGCGGCATGGGACCCTCGGCGGCGTCCACCAGCAGGATAACACCGTTGACCATCTTCAGAATGCGCTCTACCTCGCCGCCGAAGTCGGCGTGACCAGGAGTGTCCACGATGTTGATCTTGGTGTCGCCGTACTGGATGGCGGTGTTCTTGGCCAGGATGGTAATGCCGCGCTCCCGCTCCAGATCGTTGGAGTCCATAACGCGCTCCACCGTCTCCTGATTCTCGCGGTATACGCCGCCCTGCTTGAGCATCTGGTCAACCAGTGTCGTCTTGCCGTGGTCAACATGGGCGATAATGGCTACATTTCTCAATTTTTCGTTCTGCAAAGGTAATAACCCCTTTCTACGGGTAAATTCACTAACCTTGCTATTATATCCCCACTCCCGACCGATTGCAACCCCTTTCTACAACTTTTCCCTGTGTTCTGTTTTTCGCGGCAAAAAGAGTGTGTGCGGGCAGGGAAGGAGCCATGCCCTGCGGCATGGCTCCCAACAATGTAACATTGTTCACAGCACCTTGCTGAGGAAATCCCGCAGGCGGGGATCCTGCGGCCGGTCGAAGATGTCGGCGGGCGTGCCCTCCTCAAGAATTTTGCCGTCCGCCATGAACACCACGCGGTCGGCCACCTCGCGGGCGAAGCCCATCTCGTGCGTGACGACCGCCATGGTCATGCCGTCCTTCGCCAGATCGCGCATGAGGTCGAGTACCTCGCCCACCATCTCGGGGTCGAGGGCGGAGGTCGGCTCGTCAAAGAGCATGACCTCGGGATCCATCGCCAGTGCGCGGACGATGGCGATACGCTGCTTCTGCCCGCCAGAGAGCATGTTGGGGTACTCGCCCGCCTTGTCGGAAAGACCGATGCGCTCCAGCAGAGCCTTTGCCTGCGCCTCCGCCTCGGCAGCGGACTTTTTCTTCAGCGTGACGGGCGCGAGTGTGATGTTTTGCAGTACGGTCTTGTGCGGGAACAGGTTGAAGTGCTGGAACACCATGCCCATCTTCTGGCGGTGCTTGTCGATGTCCACCGACTTGCTCGCCAGATCCACGCCGTCGAAGAATATCGCGCCGGAGGTAGGCTCCTCCAGCAGGTTCAGACTGCGCAGCAGCGTGGACTTGCCGGAGCCGGAGGGACCGATGATGGCCACGACCTCGCCCTGATGTATCTCCAGATCACAGCCGTTCAGCGCGTGAACGGTGCCGTGGTTGTACTCCTTGACCAGATGCTGCACGGAGATAAGAACTTTACTGCTTGTCGCCACGGCGCATTCTCCTTTCTATGGCCTCTATCGCTTTGGAGGCGGGGTAGTTGATGCAGAAATAGACCAGTGCGGCCAGCGTATACGGCGCAAGCGAGATGCCCGTGGAGCCCGCTATGGTCTTGGCGGCGAACATGATCTCCGCCATGCCCAGTGTGGAGCAGATGGAGGATTCCTTCACCATCGTGACGATCTCGTTGGCCAGCGCGGGCAGGACATTCTTGATGGCCTGCGGCAGCACCACAAGGCGCATGGACTGCCACGCGGACAGACCCAGCGACCGCGCCGCCTCCGTCTGTCCCCTGTCCACCGCCAGTATGCCGGCGCGGAATATCTCCGCGACATAGGCGGAGCTGTTCAGTGCCAGTGCCACCACGCCGGGGATAAAGCGGCTGATGTCCACAAAACCGAACAGCGAGATACGGGGCAGAGAGATGGCGTAGAACAGCCCAAAGTAGATAATGGACAGCTGCACCAGCATGGGGGTGGAGCGGAATACGGCGATATACGCACCGGCGAACCACTTGATGGGCTTGACCTTGCTCAGACGCATCATCGCCAGCAGCAGCGCGGGTATCACCGCCAGCAGCACGGACACCACCGCCAGCAGCAGGGTGTATTCAATGCCGCGGATAAAGGCTACGCCGTACTTAGGCAGGAACGAGAAATTGAAGAAGTCGGAGGGGCGCATATCCGTGAACAGGCTGCTCCACCACATACGCGGTCAGTCCTTTCGTGTTAAAATCGGTGCGGATACACGCAAGTGCAAAGTCGCACAGCGGCTTTGCACTTGCGTTTTGTGAGGAGAATTACTTAGTCAGCGGAAACCTCGACAGCCACATCCGCCAGACTGTCGGCGTCGGCAATGAAGGTCTCAATCTTGTTCTCGGAGGTCATCTTGGCGATGGCGGCGTTGATGCCGTCCAGCAGACCCTTGGGGTCGCCCTTCTGCACCGCGATGCAGTAGGGAGCAGCCTCACCCAGCTCGGAGGAAGCCGCAGCCACGACCAGATCGGGGTTGGAGGCGGCATACTGCTCGGCCACACCGCCGTCCACAAGGATAGCGTCCACCTTGTCATACACCAGCTCGTTCACCAGATCCAGCACGGAGGCCAGAGCCACGGGGGTCACACCCTCCATCTCGTTCACCATGTCCAGCTTGGTGGTGGCGGTCTGCGCACCGACGGACTTGCCGTTGAAGTCGGCCAGCGTCTTGTAGGAGTCGGCCTTGTCAGCCTTTACCAGAATGGCGGGCGGCACATCGGTGTAGTAGGGGTCGGAGAAGTCGGCGTTCTCCAGACGGTCGGGAGTAGCCTCCATCGCGGAAAGCACCATATCGAAGTCGCCCTTGTCCAGAGAGGTCAGCAGGTTGTCGAAGCTCATGTTCTCGACCTGAAGGGTCAGACCCAGCTCGTCGGCCACATACTGCGCCACGGAGATGTCGATGCCGCCGTAGACCATCTCGCCGTTCTCGTCGGGATACATGAACTCAAAGGGGGCATAGTCGGCGGAAACGCCCACCACCAGCGTGGTCTTCTCTGCGGTGTCGCCGCTTGCGTCATCGGTCGTGCTGTCGGTGCTCGCGGTGCTGCCGCAGGCCACCAGGCTCAGCGCCATGACCAGCGCCAGCAGCATTGCCATAAACTTTTTCATCATTACTTACTTCCTTTCAAATCTGTACGATACTATATCGAAAAAATGGATATAGACTGTTTTGCAGGGGGCACTGCCCACCCGACAGGGGCTACTATACACTCGGTGTGAATAAATGTCAATCTATTTTTGCATAGATTCCCCTCAAAAACGCGATTTTGTACGAATATCACAGGGCATTTCGGGGATGTCGCCGCAGTGTTATAGTCATATTGACGAACGCACCCTGCGCATAAATGAATAACTATGCAAGTATTCCGAATATTCTCCCACAGGCGCAAAGAGCACCGACCTTGCGGCCGGTGCTCCCGTGAAAAAGAAGGGTAATCCATGAAGAAGTCGTTATGTTCAGAAATCCATCAGCCGTCCGGCGAACAGATAGGTGCGGGCGTAGTAGCTCTCGTATAGGGAACTGATGATCACGCCGCTGCTCGTGCTGGCGTGGATGAACTGCCCGCCGCCGAGATAGATGCCCACATGTCCGATGCCGCTGCCGTCCGTGGCGAAGAAAAGCAGATCGCCGATGGTGCGCTCCTGCGTGGTCACGCTGCGGCACATGCTGTACTGGCTCGTCGCGCCGTGCGGCAGGCTGATGCCGAACGCGCCGAACACCGCCATGGTGAAGCCGGAGCAATCCGTGCCGCTGTGACTTGAACCGCCGTAGCGGTACGGTGTGCCCAGATAGGAGTACGCCTCCGCCAGAACATCCTCCAGCAGCGTGCTGGTGGCGGCCGTGCCCTCATAGTCCGCGTAGTGTACCGGGTCGCAGTAGGCGGACAGTACATAGCCGACATCTCCGCCGTAGGACACCTGATACCACTCGTCATCCACTATGTCCAGCAGCTTGGCGGCCTTGGCGTCAAAGATGATGCGCAGACGGTCGGCCTCGGTGCTCGGCTCGGAGCGCAGGGAGATGTAGGAGTCGCAGCCCACTAAAACGCCGTCATACTCGCTGAGGAAATTGCGCTTTTCCAGCGCGGCGGTCTCCAGCGTCAATGCCTGCGCGTTCAGCTCGGCGAGCGAGAGCGTGGTGCCCTCATTCAGCAGTCCCGCCTCCTCCGCCAGCAGCAGCCCGTTGCCGGTCTGCAATGCGGCGGCAGTGCAGGATACCACGCCGTTTTCGGACAGCACCTCCGCTGCGGCCTTGTGTCCGGCAAAATCAAGGGGCGTAGCCTCGTCCGCATCGGCGGCGGTGACGATCCCCGAAAACAGCAGCAGGCCGGACAGACCCAGTGCCGTGATTTGTTTTTCAAGCATAGGCAATACCTTCCGTTCGCATAGGTTCGCCGGGGGTAAGGCACCCGACGCTGACTACTATACCACATCTCTATAAAAAAAGCTACACAAAAATTACAAATTGGAAACAAAATTTTCAGAACGGTAATAAATTGCTGAAAATGTTGCAATATTTGCATAGTGCGTGCTATAATAGCTGCAAAAACTGCGGAGGTGGCAGCATGGAACCGTTACAATATGAGGAGCGCGGCTATCTGAAGGAGCCGTTCCGCCTGTTCCATCTGGCGGACGACAGGGGAGACTATATAGAATATCACTACCATTCCTTTCATAAAATTATTATCCTCCTCGCAGGGAGGGCGGGCTACGCCGTGGAGGGCGAGCGGTACGACCTGTCCCCCGGCGACTTCGTGCTGGTGGGCAGCGGCAGCATCCACCGGCCGGAGGTGGCGCAGAACGACTTTTACGAGCGGATGATCCTCTACATCTCCCCCGTCTACCTGCGGTCACTGGCGGCGGGGGACTGCGATCCCGAGGAGTGCTTCCGCCGCGCACAGGAGACATTTCAATATGTGTATCGGGACGAGGGCACGAGCCGCGTGCGCTGTATATTTCAGGCACTGGCGGAGACGGTTCGGCAGGGCGGCTACGGCGCGTCCCTCCTCGCCAAGGCGCAGTTCACCGAGCTGATGGTCGAGGTGAACCGCGTTGTGCGCGGCGGACACCGCGTGGGAGCCGCCGGCGGTGACAGCAAGGTCATCTCCCTGCTGCAATACCTGAACCTCCATCTGACCGAGCCGCTGAGCATCGACGAGCTGGCCGCCCGCTTCTACATCAGCAAGTACCACATGATGCGCCGTTTCCGGCAGGAGACGGGCTACTCCGTCCACGGCTATCTGACGGAAAAGCGGCTGCTGCTGGCGCAGCGTCTGCTTGTGCAGGGTGCCGCGCCATCGGAGGCGGCGGCGCAGGTGGGCTATCAGGACTATTCGACCTTCTCGCGGGCGTATAAGAAGCAGTTCGGCTGCGGCCCCTCGGCGGATGTCTCCGGCAGACAGCACGATTTGCAGGTAACAACGCAGGAAATATGATTTACTTTGCGAAAAATGCCCATATAATAGTGACCGTAGGCTCTAATTGAAGCAAGGAGGACGCTATGAAAAATTTCTTCAAAAACTACTGGTTCATCCTGTGTATGCTCACGGGCATCGTGGCGGGCTGTCTGGTCGGTGCTTTTGCCCCGGACTTCGGCAGCAGGATCGAATTTTTAGGTACACTGTTCATCAACATGATGTTCTGCGTGGTCGTGCCGATGGTGTTCTGCTCCATCTCCTCCGCCATCGCCAACATGAAGAGCGTGAAGCGCGCCGGAAAGATCATGGGTGTCACCATCGCCACGTTCCTCGTCACCGCCGCCATCGCCGGTGTGCTGATGTACATCGTCTGCCGCATTTTCCCGCTGGTGGACGGCAGCTACACCATTGCGGAGGGCGAGATTGGCGAGACGCTGGGCTTCGGCGATATGATCGTCAACTTCTTTACCAAGCCCGACTTTGCGGAGCTTCTCAGCCGCCGCGCCGTACTGCCCCTGATTGTGGCGGCGGTGCTGTTCGGCTTCGGCGTGCAGATGTCCGGCGGCCCCGAGACAAAGACCGCGCAGTTTCTTGAGGACATCACCAACTGCATCATGAAGACCGTCAAGCTCATCACCTACTACGCGCCCATCGGCTTCTTCGGCTTCTTTGCCAGCCTCGTGGCCACCTACGGCCCGTCGCTCATCGGCGACTACAGCCGCACCCTTATCATCTATTATATTATGAGCTTTGCCTATATGCTCGTTTTCTTCCCCATCTATGCCCGCTTCGGCGGCGGCAGGGGCGGCGCAAAGATCATGTTCTCGAAGCTGTTCCGCCCGGCGGCGGTGTCCTTCGGCACCTGCTCGTCCGTGGCGACTATCCCCACCAACATGGAGGTGGCCGAGGAGACGGGCGTGAGCAAGGATGTCAGCGACATCGTGCTTCCCCTCGGCGCGACCATGCACATGGACGGCTCATCCATGGGTGCCATCGTCAAGGTGGCATTTCTGTTCGGCGTGTTCGGCATGGACTTCTCCACGGATAAGGCGATTCTGGCCATCATCGTGGCGGTCTTCTCCTCCGTTGCCATGAGCGGCATCCCCGGCGGCGGCGGCACGGGCGAGCTGGTGGTCTGCACCATATTCTTCCCCGACCAGCTGGCCGTTGCCTACCCCATCGCACTGGCCATCGGCAACCTGATCGACCCTCCGGCAACCATGGTCAATGCCGCCGGCGACTATGTGGTGTCCTTCATCGTCTCCCGCTATGTGGACGGCAAGGACTGGCTGCAAAAACGCCTCCATCCCCACACGGAGAGCTGAAAAAAAGAAACCGCCCGCAGGCGGTTTCTTTTTTTGTGTTCAGCTTTTCCCGTGTATCTCGTTGCCGCAGCGGGGACAGGTGATGACGATACGACCCTTGCCTCTGGGCACGCGGCACACCGCGCCGCAGCCGGGGCAGGTGAAATATCTGTGCTCCTTGTCCATGCGCTGCTGCCGTGCGCCGGAGATGCGGCGGCTGATCGGCCACCAGACCTTCTCCGTGAATCTCGCGTTCTCCGCCCGCCGCTTTTCCAGATTGCGTGAGAACATCCGAAACAGTGCCGCGAAAACAATAAGACCCGACACGAAGCTGATAATGCGGTACACCGTCGGCGTATCCCGCAGGAAAATGTTGATGATGTCCAGCAGGATCGCCGTCCAGATCATGGCGAACCCCAGCCGGTCTGCGCCGTTGCGCCCGTACATGAAGCGTGAAAGTGCGTTTCCGATGCGTTGGAAAAAGCTCATATAACCGTCCCTTTGCGTCCTGCGGCTCTCCCACAGGGTTTCTGGCAGTACATTCTACAGGAAAAGTCACGAAAGGTAAAGCCCTTTTATTCAAAATTCACAGATTATACAAATTTTCAATGTCGCCCACCGCCTTGCATTCTGTCCCCCATATATGGTATAATGCCTTAGATTATTATCGCCGTCCGCCCTGCGGCGGGTGCGGCGCGAAAGGAAGTCAACCTATGATCAAGATCGCCCCCTCCATTCTGTCCGCCGATTTCGCCTATCTTGCGCGGGACATTGAGAAGATCGCCACCGCCGATTATGTCCATGTGGATGTGATGGACGGACTGTTCGTGCCCAATATCTCCATCGGCATCCCCGTGGTGAAGTCCATCCGTCCCACCACCTCGCTGCCGCTGGATGTCCACCTGATGATCGAAAAACCCGTGCGCTATGTCGAGCAGTTCTGCGACGCGGGCGCGGATATCGTGACCTGCCATGTCGAGGCGGACACGCAGGAGAAGATCCTCGCCGCCCTCGACAAGATCCACGCCAAGGGCAGAAAAGCGGGCGTGGTCGTCAAGCCCAAAACCCCTGCCGAGGCCGTGCTGCCCTTTATCGACAGGGTAGAGCTTATCCTCGTGATGACCGTGGAGCCGGGCTTCGGCGGCCAGAAATTCATGGCCGACATGATGCCCAAGGTGCAGGCTATCCGCAGCTATATCAACGCTCAAAACCCCACCTGCGAGCTGGAGGTGGACGGCGGCGTGGATGCCGAGACAAGCAAGGTCTGCATCGCCGCCGGTGCCGATGTGCTGGTGGCGGGCAGTGCCGTGTACAAGGCATCGGACATCCCCGCCATGATCAAAACGCTGAGAGGATAAGGCCGTATGGAGTATTTCCCCGCACCGCTGGAAAAATTAGTGGAGCAGTTCGCCCGTTTGCCCGGCGTGGGCTATAAGTCCGCCCAGCGGCTTGCCTTTTATGTGCTGAGCTTGCCCGAGGCAGAGGCGCAGGCGTTCGCCGATGCTATCACCGAGGCCAAGCGCAGCGTGACGCTCTGCCCTGTCTGCCAGAACCTCACCGCCGGAGGGCTGTGCGGCATCTGCACCGACCGCAAGCGGGACGAGGCGACCATCTGCGTGGTCGCCGATCCCCGCGATGTCATCGCCATCGAGCGCAGCCGCGAGTACCGCGGCCGCTACCATGTGCTGCACGGCGTGCTCTCTCCCATGAACCATGTCGGCCCCGATGACCTGCACATCAAGTCCCTCCTCGACCGTGTGGCGCAGGGCGGCATTTCCGAGGTCATCATGGCCACCAACCCCGACACCGAGGGCGAGGCCACGGCTCTGTATATTGCCCGATTGCTCAAGCCCTTCGGCGTGAAGGTCACGCGCCTTGCCTACGGCATCCCCGTGGGTGGCCATCTGGAGTTTGCCGACGACGCCACGCTCATGCGGGCACTGGAGGGGAGGCGTGAGCTGTGAAGAAATTCCTTTGCCTTCTGTCGGCTCTGCTGCTGTGCGCATACCTGACCGCCTGCGGTCAGGTAAAGCAGGATTCCGTCTCCCTGTTCGCCATGGACACCTATATGACCCTCCTTGCCCACGGCGGCAACGCCGCCGACGCGCTCACCCGCTCGTCTCAGGCCATCAACGAGCTGGAAGCGAGCCTCTCCCGCACCATTGACACCAGCGATGTGGCGCAGCTCAATAAAAACGGCACTGCCGTGCTGGGCTACGAGGCAACCTCACTCCTGACCTACGCCCTGTACTACGCCGAGGAAACAGACGGCTGCTTCGATGTCACCGTCGCCCCGCTGGTGGAGCTGTGGGGTATTACCTCCGACAGTCCCCGCGTCCCCTCGCAGGAGGAGATCGACGCGCTGCTGCCGCTGGTGGGCAGCGAACATATCCACCAAAACGGCGCGGAGGTGACGCTGGACGAGGGCTGCGCCATCGATCTCGGCGGTATCGCCAAGGGCTACGCCTCCGACTGCGTGGCCGCGCTCTTTCAGAGCGCGGGCATAGACGGCGGCTGCGCCAATCTGGGCGGCAATGTCTATGTCTGCGGTACCAACGGCGAGGGCAAGGACTGGACGGTGGGCATTCAGGACCCGCAGAAAAGCGACGACTACGCCTGTGTGCTCACGCTGACGGATGCCTTTGTCGTCACCTCCGGAGGCTATCAGCGCAACTTCACCGCAGAGGACGGCACGGTCTATCAGCATATCATCGACCCCAAGACGGGCTATCCCGCCGAGAGCGACCTGACCAGTGTGTCCGTCGTCACCCGCAGCACGGGCGACAGCGGGCAGGGCACACGCGCTGATGCCTACTCCACCGCCCTGTATGTCATGGGTGAGCAGGGTGCCGTCGATTTCTGGCGCGCACAGGGCGCGTCGTTCGACATGGTGCTCATCACCGCAGACGGTCGGGTGCTCTATACCTCCGGCCTTGCGGACTGCTTTAACGAGAGAGAGGGAAGCGGCTATGTCTACGAGGAGCTCGCCGCCTGAGCTGAAATTCAACCGCTTTGACGCACTGGTGCTGCTGGCCGTGGCAGTGCTGGCGGTCGTGACCGCGCTGTGGTTCTATTCCCCCCATGGACACAGCGGCGAGCTGACGGTGGTCATCTCCGTGGGCGGCGAGGAGACGCAGCGCACCGCGCTGTCCGACTTCACCGAGAGCACCGTCACGAGCAGGGGGTATACCCTGCGCGTTGCCGCCGAGGACGGCGGCGTGGCGGTGGCGGAGAGCGACTGTCCCACGCAGGACTGCGTACACACCGGCGTTATCCGCCGTGCGGGGCAGTCCGTTGTCTGCCTGCCGGCGCAGGTGGTGGTGTACCTGGAGGGCTCCGCCGCCTCGGACGCGCCGGATGTGATCGTGGGGTGACGGCTATGCGTTGGACGACAAAAAATATCGCCCTGTGCGCGGTGCTGGCAGCACTGGCACTGGCTCTGAGCACGCTGGAGGGACTGTTTCCGCTCTCCCTTTTCGTTCCCCTGCCGGGCGTGAAGCTGGGGCTTGCCAACATCGTCACGGTGTTCGCCCTGTACCAGCTCGGCGCGGGCGCGGCACTGGCCGTGCTGGTGACGCGCTGCCTGCTGGGCGGGCTGTTTGCGGGGAATCTCTCCGCCATGCTCTTTTCCGTGCTGGGCGGCCTGAGTGCCATGCTGGTGATGATTCTCCTGAAACGCCTGCCGCGCCTGAGTGTCTACGGCGTGTCCGTCGGCGGTGCAGCGGCGCACAATATCGGCCAGATGGCGGCGGCGGTCATCACGCTGGGCAGCACGATGGTGCTGGGCTACCTGCCGTTTTTGCTGCTGGTGTCGCTGCTGACGGGTACGCTGACGGGCTTCGTCACCGCACTTTTGCTGCGGGCAACGGAGCACATTCAATTTCGCTGAGAGGTGGAGGCATGGACAAGAAGGATCAGATCATTTTGCAGCAGCTGGAGGTCATACGCTCCATGACGGAGAACAATGTCCGCCGCATGGGGAGCGACTTCTGGGGCAGCTCCTTTAACGGCACGGGCAAGACCCCAACCGCGCCCGCCGCGCCGGAGAAAAACGCGCCGGCCGCCGATATCAGGCCCGCCGACACCGCGCCGGAGAAGTCCGACGAACTGCCGCCGCCGGAGAAGATAGAGGATCTTCTGGCCGAGCTGGACGGCTACATCGGTCTGCGGGCGGTCAAGGACGAGATACACGACCTCATCAACATGGTGCAGGTGTACAAGCTGCGCCGCGAGCACGACCTCCCCACCGCCGACATGTCCCTGCACATGGTGTTCACCGGCAACCCCGGCACGGGCAAGACCATGATGGCGCGTATGATGGCGCGCATTTACCGCAGTCTCGGCATTCTCAGCAAGGGACAGCTTGTCGAGGTGGATCGCAGCGGGCTTGTGGCTGGCTATGTGGGGCAGACCGCCCTCAAGACGCAGAAGGTGCTTGAAAGGGCGATGGGCGGCGTGCTGTTCATCGATGAGGCGTATGCCCTCAACGGCCGCAGCGAGAACGACTTCGGGCAGGAGGCGATCGACACCGTGCTCAAGGCGATGGAGGATCACCGCGACGACCTCGTGGTTATCGTGGCGGGCTACACCGACCTGATGGATAAGTTCATCCACTCCAATCCGGGGCTGGAGAGCCGTTTCAACCGTTTCCTGCTGTTCGAGGACTACACCGTGGACGAGATGTTCGATATATTCAAAATGCGCTGCGGCAAGGGCTATGTCCTCGCGCCGGAGGCCGAGCCGCTGGTGCGCGACTATATCGCCGAGGAGAGTGCCGACGGCAGCTTCGGCAACGCCCGCGGTGTGCGAAATCTGTTCGAGAGCATTCTGGTGGCGCAGAACAACCGCCTCGCGAAAATGACCGCCGTCACCCGCGAGGAGCTGATGACCATCACCCCCGACGACATCCTCCGCGCCCGCGGTGCAAAAAAAGCCTCCCTCTGTGAGGGAGGCATCAGCACGCAGCACTGACAGAGGGAGAGATACCGCAAAAAAAGAAAGCCCTTGCGGGCTTTCTTTTCAGTCTGTCGAAGTATTTCCGTTTCCTCAGATTTCCGCCTTCGTCTCGCAGTACAGACAGCGGTACACGCGCTTTTCGCGGTTGGCCAGCGTAAAGACCTGCGGAAGCTCCTGCTCCACGGAGCTGATACAGCGCGGGTTTTTGCAGCGTATGACATTTGTGATGCGCTCGGGAAGCTTCAGCTGCCGCTTTTCGACCTGCTTGCCGTCTTTGATAAAATTCACCGTGATACCGGGGTCGACATAACCGATGACATCCCAGTCCAGATCGAGAATGCGGTCAATTTTGATGATGTCCTTGCGCCCAAGCTTTCCGCTGACGACATTTTTGAGCAGTGCCACCGAGCAGTCGAGCTTATCGAGCCCCAGAATATTGTAAAGGTACATTGCCTTGCCGGCGGAAATATGGTCAATGACAATACCGTTGGAAATTGCGTCAATAATCATCTTCTAAACCCTCCCTTATTCGATACCGAGCAGCTTGAGAATCAGTGCCATGCGGATGTACTTGCCGTTTCGTACCTGCTTGAAGTAGCAGGCTCTGGGATCATCGTCAACCGCCACGGAAATTTCGTTCACGCGGGGCAGCGGATGCAGAATGCACAGGTCTTTCTTTGCCGTCCTGAGCTTTTCGGGCGTGAGAATATAGCTGTCCTTGAGTCTGAGGTAATCTTCCTCGTTGAAAAAGCGCTCACGCTGGACGCGGGTCATGTAGAGGATGTCGAGCTCCGGCATGACTGCCTCCAGATCGGTCGTCTGCACATACGGAATACCATGCTTTTTGAGTGCTTCCTCCTTGACATAGCTCGGAAGCTTCAGCTCCTCCGGAGAAATGAGGACGATCCTGATTCCCGTGTAGCGGCTGAGTGCGCTGATGAGCGAGTGTACTGTGCGACCGAACTTGAGGTCCCCGCAGAAGCCGACGGTCAGATTGCTGACTCTTCCTCTTTCACGCTGGATGGTAAGAAGGTCGGTGAGCGTCTGGGTGGGGTGGTTGTGGCCGCCGTCGCCCGCGTTGATGACGGGAACCTCCGAACGCATGGATGCGACCAGAGGTGCGCCCTCCTTGGGATGGCGCATGGCGATGATGTCTGCATAGCAGCTGACGGTTCTCACTGTGTCCGACACGCTCTCTCCCTTTGCCGCAGACGAGCTGTTGGCGGACGAGAAGCCCAGTACCTTGCCGCCGAGCGACAGCATCGCGGACTCAAAGCTCAGGCGTGTTCTGGTGGACGGCTCAAAAAAGAGCGTAGCCAGAATTTTGCCGTCACACCTGTGGGCATACGACTGCGGGTGATCGATGATGTCATTGGCCTTTTTGATCAGCTCGTCAATTTCCTCCGTGCTCAGCTGCAAAATGTCGATCAGATGGTTCATATCAGTTCTTTCCTCCAATCCATGTTTCGTCCGACGGGTTGTTTCGGAAAGCAATCAGCCGGGCAATGTCATCTTTTTGAATGTATTTCTGCTCCGCGGCAACCGCCGCAATCACATCAAAGTTCGTCAGGCTTACATTTTTCACATTGGCCGCCGCCAGCCGCTCAAGTCCCTTTTTCATGCCGTAGGTGAAGATGCTCACAATGCCGAGCACCTCCGCCCCCGCCTCACGCAGTACATTTACAACATCCAACACGCTTCCGCCCGTGGAAATAAGATCCTCCACGACCACGACCTTCTGTCCTTTTTCAAGCCGGCCTTCAATTTGGTTCTGCCGGCCATGATCCTTGCTTGACCCGCGGACATAGCCCATCGGAAGGTTCATCATGTGCCCCACAATCGCCGCGTGGGCAATGCCTGCCGTGCTCGTGCCCATCAGCACCTGCACATCCGGGTATACCCGCCGGATGGTCTGCATAATCGCGGTCTCCACCTGCGTGCGCACTTCCGGCGCAGTCAGAATCAGACGGTTATCGCAGTACACGGGGCTTTTGATACCGCTGGCCCAGATAAAGGGCTCGTCGGGTCTAAAAAACACGGCGCGGATTGAAAGTAAGCCTTCGGCAATTTTTCGTTCGGTCGATTCCATTGCATTCTCCTCCTGCGTTTTATCCAAAAATAATTCTGCCACATCTGCGGGCGTCCGGCAGACGGCCTCCGCGCCCGCCAGTCGGAGCTCTTCCCGGCTTCCGTATCCATACAGAACGCCGATTGCTTCCAGCCCTGCCAGATGGCCGCCGATGATATCGTGCTCGCGGTCTCCGATCATGACAGCCTGCGAAAGCTCCTCACAGCCGGCCTGCCTGAGCACCCGTTTGACGACATTCACCTTTTTCCCCGCCTCCGGGTCGTCCTCCGGCGCGCCGCAGATTGCCTCAAAATATCCCGCAAGGCCAAAATGCGTCAGCACCTGCACGGCCATCTGCTCAGGCTTCGATGTCGCCACAAATAGCCGGAGGCCGCTTGCTTGCAGCCGCTCCAACATGTTCTGCACGCCGGGGTAGGGCGCATTGTCCAACCAGCCGTCTTTTTGATAATACTCCCGGAATTTTGCTACCGCCGCCGGAATTTCCTGCTCCGGCACAAACCTTACGAATGTCTCGTTCAGCGGCGGCCCGACAAAAAAGCCCAGCTCCTGCCACGGCTTTTCGATTCCGTATGCCCGCAGCGCATACTGCGCCGCTTTCATGATACCGGGTCCGGAGTCTGTCAGTGTGCCGTCCAGATCAAATAAAAGGATGCGTTTTTCCATCGTTTACCCCACAAACTCCGCAACACAGTGCTTGTATGCCGCAACCGGGTCTTCCGCCTGCGTGATGGGTCTTCCGACCACAATATAATCCGAGCCAAGCTCGTGCGCCTTCTTCGGCGTCGTGATGCGTACTTGATCGTCCGCCTTGCTGTCTGCAAAACGGATACCGGGCGTGACGGTCACAAAGCTTTCTCCGCAGGCCGCATGAATCTTCCCTGCCTCCAGCGGCGAGCAGACCACGCCGTCGAGCCCTGCAAGGCCGGCATTTTTTGCATAATCAATCACAACATCCGCAAGCGGCTTCTGAATTTCAATCTCCTGCTCCATGCTCTGCTGACTTGTGGATGTCAGCTGTGTGACGGCGATAAGAAGCGGCCTTGTGCCATCCGCTCTCGTCAGTCCCTCCAGAGCCGCCCGCATCATCGCACGCGTGCCTGCCGCATGGAGGTTTACCATATCCACATCCAGAGAAGACAGCACCGCCATCGCCTTTTTGACCGTGTTCGGAATGTCGTGTAGCTTGAGATCGAGGAAAATCCTGTGCCCACGCGCTTTTATCTCCCGGACAATCGACGGTCCTTCGGCGTAAAACAGCTCCATGCCGATCTTCACAAACGGCTTGCAGTCGGTAAACCGATCTAAAAACGCGAGCGTCTTTTCCCTGCTTTCAAAATCCAACGCAATGATGACATCCTTACCCATGGTGCGCTCCTCCTATAATATCCGATAGTTTTTCGATGTTATATTGCTCCATCACCTGCGGCAGATCGCGGACAATATCGCGGCAGGCGTAGGGATTCACCAGATTGGCCGCGCCAACCTCCACTGCCGTCGCGCCCGCCAGCATGAGCTCAAGCACATCCTCCGCGCAGCTGACGCCGCCCATGCCAACAATCGGGATGCTGACCGCTTCATAGACCTGCCAGACCATCCGTACAGCCAGCGGGAAAATGGCGGGGCCCGACATGCCGCCGGTCTGGTTGGCCAGCAGAGGCTTTTTCGTCTTGAGATCCAGCCGCATACCCATCAGGGTGTTGATTAAGCTCACCGCGTCCGCGCCCGCATCCTCGCAGGCTTTTGCAATCTCCGCGATGCTCGTCACATTCGGAGACAGCTTGACGATTACAGGCTTCCTGACCGCGTCCTTGACCGCTCTCGTGACCGCCGCCGCAGCCTTGGGATCCGTTCCGAAGCTCATGCCGCCGCCATGCACATTGGGGCATGAAATGTTCACTTCCAGCCACCCAACCTGCTCACACGCATCCAATTTCCGGCAAACCTCCACATACTCGTCCACCGAAAATCCGCTCACATTTGCCATGACCGGCTTATGAAACACATGCTGAAGCTTCGGAAGCTCCTGCGCAATTACCGCGTCCACACCCGGATTCTGAAGCCCCACGGCGTTGAGCATACCGCTTGCCATCTCCGCAATGCGCGGCTGTGCGTTGCCGAGGCGCATATCGCGTGTTGTACCCTTGAAAGAAAATGTTCCGAGGCAGTTGATGTCGTAGAGCTCGGCAAACTCATAACCGTAACCAAATGTTCCGCTGGCCGGAATGATGGGATTTTCAAGCCGCAGGCCGCAGAGCGTTACTCCCGTCTCTACCATACAATCTCCTCCTTCCGAAACACCGGCCCTTCCTTACATACGCGCTTGGGGCCGTTTTTCGTCGCAATCGTACAGCCCATACATGCGCCGAAGCCGCAGCCCATACGCGCTTCCAGACTCAAAAATCCGGGCTTTGCCGTCTTTTCACACAGCGCACGCAGCATCGGCATCGACCCACAGGCGCAGAATGTGTCAAATTCCGCCGGCATCGCGTCCGTCACAAAGCCCTTCACGCCGCAGCTTCCGTCGGTGGTAGCTACAATGGTTTTAACGCCGAGTGCTTCAAATTCCGCCCGGTAAAAAATCTCGTCCGCCCGGTTAAACCCGAGAACCGCAACCGGCGTCTTTCCTGCGCCAAGAAGCCGCTTCGTAAGGCCGTACATGGGAGGCACACCGATGCCCCCTCCGATAACCAGTGTCTTTTCTCCGCACGATGCAAGGTCAAATCCGTTTCCAAGTCCCGTCAGAGCATCGATCACCTGCCCCGGCTGCATCATGGAAAGCGCGTCCGTGCCGCCTCCTGCCACGCGGTATAAAATCGTCACCGTATCCAAATCCCAGTCGCAGACCGAAAGCGGCCTGCGCAGGAAAAAGCCCGGAATGCGCAGCTCCAGAAACTGCCCCGGTGCCGTGATGGCTGAGGTGTTACCGCCAAGGCGCAGCCGGTACACATTTGGTGCGAGCTCCCGGTTTTCCAGAACCGTAAATTTTGCCTCTAACAAAACCCTTCCTCCTTCCAGACGATCTGACCGCCCACCATTGTGAGCTTGCAGACTCCCGTCAGCTCGCAGCCCGCAAAGGGCGTCGCATGTCCCATGCTCAAAAACCGTGCGGGGTCTACCGTGTAGGAGCTTTGCAGATCGAATACCGTCAGATCCGCCGGGCATCCCACGGCAAGCTCCGCTCCGATGCCAAATCGCCGCATCGGTGCGCCGTGCATGAGCTCTGTAAGCTTTGCAAGTGATAAAATTCCGCTCTTTACAAGCCGCGTATAGCTTGCGGCAAAGGATGTTTCCAGTCCCACAACGCCCATCGCACTATCCTTTAGCCCCTTCGACTTTTCTTCTTTACTGTGCGGTGCGTGGTCGGTGATGAGCATGTCGATCGTCCCGTCAAGGATTCCCTCGATCAGCGCGTCCTGATCTTCCCGGCTGCGCAGCGGCGGGTTCATCTTGAATCTGCCGTCTTCCCGGAGATCGTCGTCTGTGAAGCAAAGGTAGTGCGGTGCTGTTTCGCATGTGACATCTGCGCCGCGGTGCTTTGCCTGCCGGATGACATCGACGCTTTCCTTCGTCGATACATGGCACACATGGTACGCGCAGCCCGTTTCCTCGGCGAGCTTCACATCGCGCGCAATCTGGTCCCATTCGCTCTCGGAGCAAATCCCTCTGTGTCCGTGCTTTGCGGCATAGGTGCCGGCATGAATATAGCCGCCATGAAGCAGGCTGTTATCCTCACAGTGCGCAGCCAGAATCTTTCCGAGCGATTTGCACCGCATCATCGCCTCGCGCATGAGGCTCTCCGACTGCAAGCCCCGGCCATCGTCTGAAAAGGCGATTACATCCGGTGCCATCTCGTCAAGTGCTGCCAACTGCTCTCCTTGCTCTGCCACCGTGATGGCTCCATACGGATACACATGCACAGCCGCCGTTTCCCGGATCCTCGCCAGCTCCTGCTCCAGATGTACCCGGCAGTCCGGCACCGGATTTAAATTCGGCATCGCGCCGATGTGCGCAAAGCCGCCGTGCGCCGCCGCAAGCGAGCCTGTGCGGATCGTCTCCTTATAAGAAAATCCCGGTTCACGAAGATGTACATGCACATCAACGAAACCGGGAAATAAAACCATATTGGAACAATCAACGGAAACAGTATCACTGGGGCAGGAAATACGATCCCCAACAGAAGCAATCAGGCCGTCACAAACCAATACTTCCGCCAAATGAAGCTTGCCCTCATGCATCACCCGTGCGTTTTTCAGCCGATAGCGCATTGATCTCCCTCCCTTTTTTATGTCCGCTGTATTATAAAGGTTTCTGCCCTGCTTGTCAAGCCATTTTCCGGCTTTCTGCGGATGTATTGTAGTCATGCCCGAAGCCTCATAAAAATTTGCGATTTCTCCCTTGCATTCGGCGAATTTTTTGGTATAATTTGATAAGATAATATGCGGTTTACATATCACCGCAACTAATAGGAGGCGCATACCATGTCCGTCAAGCTGGAGCTGTACCGCGTATTCAAGGAGGTCGCCGAGGTCGGCAACATCACCGCCGCCGCGCAGTCTCTGTATATCTCACAGTCCGCTGTCAGCCAGTCCATCAAGCAGCTCGAACGCGATTTGCAGACCCGTCTGTTCGCCCGCAACTCACGCGGTGTATCGCTGACCGCCGAGGGACAGATGCTCTATGAATATGTCCGCAGTGCCATGGGGCTGCTGGAAACGGGCGAGGAAAAGCTCTCCCAGACGAGGGAGCTGCAAATGGGACAGCTCACCATCGGCGCAAGCGACACCGTGACGAGCCAGTTCCTGCTGCCCTATCTCGACGAATTTCACAAGCGGCATCCCGCCATCCATATCCAGATCGTCTCCGGGCGCAGTCACAAGGTGCTGGGACTGCTGCGCTCCGGCAAGGTGGACATCGCGTTTGCCAGCACTCCGTCGGACACATCTTCCCTGCATATTTTCCCCTGCTTCGCCACCCACGCCGTCTTCGTGGTCGGAGCGGAGTACCCCTGCGACCTTTCACACGCCTATACGCTGGAGGAGATCGCCGCCTTCCCGCTGATCCTGCTGGAGCGCAAGGCCTCCAGCCGCCTGTATTTGGAACGGTACTTCCTGCAAAACGGTCTGAAGCTGAACCCTGAAATTGAATTGGGTGCGCGCAGTCTGCTGGTGGATCTGGCGGCCATCGGCTTCGGCGTGGCAGGTGTTACGGAGGAATTCGTGCAGAAGGAGCTGGAGAGCGGACGGCTGAAAAAGCTCAGCACCTCCTTCGACATCCCGCCGCGCAGCGTGGATATGTGCCTGCTGAGCGATGTGCCGCAGTCCGCCGCAGCGGAGCGATTCACCGCCTTTGTGCGTGACAGTCTGCCGAAAAAACAGCCGTTCTGAACCTCCGCCTCGGTAAAACCCACAAAAGCCGACATTTTCCGTGTGGATAGTTCTCTGTTTTTCCCTGTCGCTTTTCCCCGTGAAATCAGGTATAGTAGAAGTGATATTTTTTGAGAGGAAGTGGTGGTCATGCAGCAGCTGAAGGAGCGTATCCTGCGCGAGGGGCGCGTCCTGCCCGGCAACATCATCAAGGTGGACGGGTTTCTGAATCACCGTATCGACACGGCTTTGATGCGGGAGCTGGCGGATGAGTTCGCCAGGTATTTTGATGTAAAGAATGTCACTATGGTGCTCACGGCAGAGGCCAGCGGTATCGCTTTGGCTACGATCTGCGCCGAGAGGTATGGCGTTCCCATGGTCTTTGCAAAGAAGGCCAAGAGCGACAACATCGAGGGCGGTCTGTACCAGAGTGATATTTTTTCTTATACATACAAGAAGAAGGTCACGCTGCTGGTCAGTCAGGACTGGATCACCTCGGACGATAAGGTGCTCATCATTGATGACTTCATGGCCAAGGGCTACGCCATGCGCGGCCTTATCGACATCGTGAACAAGGCGGGTGCGCAGCTCATGGGCATCGGTGTGGCGGTGGAAAAGGGCTTTCAGGACGGTGGCGACAGTCTGCGCCGGGAGGGGTATCCCATCAAGTCCCTCGCCATTATCGACAGTGCTGAGGACGGCGTGATCCGCTTTCGGGAGGATGAAGCGATATGAAAAAGGTTTTAGTACTGGACTTTGGCGGGCAGTATAACCTGCTGGTGGCGCGGCGTGTCCGCGAGTGCGGCGTGTACTGCGAAATAAAATCCTACCGTCTTTCCATGGACGAGATACGCGCCTTCGCGCCGGACGCGCTCATCTTTACCGGCGGTCCCTCCACCGTGTTCGAGCCGAACGCCCCCATGGTGGATAAATCCTTGTTTGAGCTGGACATCCCCGTGCTGGGCATCTGCTACGGTGAGCAGCTCATGATGCACCTGCTGGGCGGACAGTGCCGCAGGGCGGAGACCCGCGAATACGGCAAAATCGAGCTGACCCACACTGCCTCTCCTCTGTTTGAAAATGTGCCGGAGACCTCCGTGTGCTGGATGAGCCACGGTGTCGAGGTGGAGCGCATCGCGCCCGGCTTTAAGGTCATAGCTACCACCGCCGGCTGCGGCTTCGCCGCCGTGGAGAACGCGGAAAAGAAGCTCTACGGCGTACAGTTCCACCCCGAGGTGCTGCACACGGTATACGGCATACAGGTATTGAAGAATTTCCTGTACCGCATTTGCGGCTTTGCCGCCGAGTGGACGATGGCATCCTATCTGGACGAGGCGGTGGCGGAGTGCCGCCGTCAGATCGGAGATGGCCGCGTTCTGCTGGCACTTTCCGGCGGCGTGGACAGCTCCGTGGCCGCCGCGCTGCTCCAGCGCGCCGTGGGCGATCAGCTGACCTGTATTTTTGTGGATCACGGCCTGCTGCGCAAGGACGAGGGCGATCAGGTGGAGCAGGTGATGAAGCACCAGTTCCATGTGGATGTGCGCCGCGTCAACGCGGGCGAGCGATTCCTGACGAGGCTGGCGGGCGTCACCGAGCCGGAGCGCAAGCGCAAAATCATCGGTGAGGAGTTCATCCGCGTGTTTGAAGCGGAGGCCAAAAAGATCGGCGCGGTGGATTTCCTCGCGCAGGGCACTATCTACCCCGATGTGGTGGAGTCCGGCCTGGGCGGTGAAAGTGCGGTCATCAAGAGCCATCACAATGTGGGCGGGCTGCCCGACTGCGTGGACTTCAAGGAGATCGTAGAGCCGCTGCGCCGCCTGTTCAAGGACGAGGTACGCAAGCTGGGCACCGAGCTCGGTCTGCCCGACGAGCTGGTCTGGCGGCAGCCGTTCCCCGGCCCGGGGCTGGCCATCCGTGTCATCGGTGAGGTGACGGAGGAAAAGCTGTCCATTCTGCGGGAGGCCGACGCCATCTTCCGCGAGGAGATGAAGCTGGCGGGGCTCGACCGTACCACCAGCCAGTTCTTCGCCGTGCTCACCGACCTGCGCAGCGTGGGCGTCATGGGTGACGAGCGCACCTACGACTACACTCTTGCCCTGCGCGCCGTGCAGAGTCAGGACTTTATGACCGCCACATGGTCACGCCTGCCCTATGAGCTGCTGGATAAGGTCTCCGGCCGCATCGTCGGCGAGGTCAAGCACATCAACCGCATCTGCTACGATGTCACCTCCAAGCCACCTGCAACGGTGGAGTGGGAGTAATCCACAGCACTTAAAAAAGCCCGTAAATACAGGCTTTTCGACACTTTGAAGTCCTCTGTGGCAACAAAATGGCAACATTATTTGAATTATTGTAAAAG